>JAYQOT010000010.1:0-16622 GCA_038144955.1 Burkholderiales bacterium
GGCACTCACCTGACCGGTCTGCGCGCGGCGATGACGCGTACGCTGAACCAGTATATCGAGTCGAACGAACTGGCCAAGAAAGCCAAGGTCGAAACCAGCGGTGATGACATGAAAGAGGGTCTCACTGCCGTGTTGTCGGTCAAGGTGCCCGAGCCCAAGTTCTCGTCGCAAACCAAGGACAAGCTGGTGTCCTCCGAAGTGCGCCCGGTGGTTGACGAGGTGGTGGCGCAGAAGCTGATGGAGTTCCTGCTCGAGAAACCGAACGACGCCAAGATCATCTGCGGCAAGATCGTCGAGGCGGCGCGCGCCCGTGAGGCGGCCCGCAAGGCGCGGGAACTGACGCGACGCAAGGGCGTGCTCGATTCCTTCGGCCTGTCGGGAAAACTGGCGGATTGCCAGGAGCGGGATCCCGCTCAATGCGAACTGTACCTGGTGGAGGGTGATTCCGCCGGCGGCTCGGCCAAGCAGGGCCGCGACCGGAAGAACCAGGCCATCCTGCCGTTGCGCGGCAAGATACTGAATGTCGAGAAAGCCCGTTTCGACAAGCTGATTTCGTCGACGGAGATCACCACGCTGATCAGCGTACTCGGTACCGGTATCGGCAAGGATGAATACACGCCCGACAAACTCCGCTATCACCGCATCATCATCATGACGGACGCCGATGTTGACGGCGCTCATATCCGCACCCTGCTGCTGACTTTCTTCTATCGCCAGATGCCCGAACTGGTGGAGCGCGGCCACATCTACATTGCCCAGCCACCGCTGTTCAAGGTCAAGCACGGCAAGCAGGAGCGCTACCTGAAAGACGAGCACGAGCTCAAGCAGTATTTGCTCAGGCAGGCGCTCGCCGAGGCCGAATTGTTTACCGGCACCAGTGACAAGCCGCTGTCGAAGGATGCCCTGGAGGAAGTGGCCAAGCAGTATCTGCTGGCGGAGGCGGTGATCGAACGCGAAAGCCGGCTGATCGATCCCGAGGCGCTGCATGCCCTGCT
This sequence comes from Burkholderiales bacterium, assembly GCA_038144955.1. GTDB lineage: Bacteria > Pseudomonadota > Gammaproteobacteria > Burkholderiales > SG8-41. The sequence goes on from JAYQOT010000010.1 coordinate 996, forward strand.
CAACAGCGCCGTGGTGCTCGATCTGAGTGACGAAGGGCAGGCCAAGAAGAGCGCCAAGGCGCTGGCAGGGCTTTACGGCGACAACAAGAACGTCAAGGTCGAGGCGGAGTACGACGAGAAATTGGAATCCCAGGTTCTGCGCATTTCACGCACACAACATGGCGTCGCACGACAAACCGTGATCGATCCGGATTTTCTGCACAGCGGCGACTATGCCCAGATCAGGAAAACCGCGCAGATGCTGCATGGCCTGCTCGGCGAAGGCGCTTACATCAAACGCGGCGAACAGCTGCGGCCGGTGAAGGAATTCCGTGAAGCCATCGACTGGTTGCTTGCTGAAGTCCAGCGCGGTGTCGGCATCCAGCGCTACAAGGGACTCGGCGAAATGAATCCCGAGCAGCTGTGGGATACCACGATGAATCCCAAGTCGCGGCGCTTGTTGAAGACGCGAATCGAGGATGCCATCGGTGCGGATGAAATCTTTACCACGCTGATGGGCGATGCGGTCGAGCCGCGTCGTGCGTTCATCGAGACCAACGCCCTGGGCGTGCGCAACCTCGACATCTGAACCAATGCGTCCCCACCGGCAATGCCGGTGTGGCCGCAAGCAACTGTTTTAATTGATTATTTTTTGGCGCGAGTGACGCGCTTCCTGGCCGGCGCCTTGGCCTTGGCTTCCGGTTCAGCCACTGCAGCGGCTTTTCTACCCCCGCCCGGTTTTTTCGCAGCTTCTTTTCCGGCGCTGCCTTTGGCGGCGCGCGGAGTAAATTCAAAACCCACCTTGCCGTCCGGTTGTTTCACCAGGAACGCCTTGAAGCGCCTGCCGTTGCGGTTGGAGAAAAATCCGTCGAGCAGGTCGGTGCGCCCGGTGGAAAGCAGCTTTTCCATTTGTTCGCGGTGGATTTCCTGGCGCAGGATCACTTTGCCGGAGCGGAAATCACATTTTTTCGCCGGGGTGTTCTCGCACAGGTAATTCATGCCGTGCTCGAAGACCTGTCCGCCGCACTTCGGGCACGAACCCAACGACTGCTGGCCGCTGAAATCGACATCCTTAGCCTCTTCGTCCTTGCTCTGGCCGAAATCGAACTCGAGCTTGAGGTTGCTGTTTTCCGTATCCGGGACGATGCGCAGTATGGCGGCGAACGGCCGACCCATTTTGGAGCGGAACCCTTGCAGCGGTCCAATCGTGCGCTCGCGTAACAGCGTTTCCACTTCATCAAGTTCGAATTGCCGGCCGCCCGGTATTTTCGAGATCGAGAACGTGCATTTTTCACAGGCAAAACGCCGGTAGTTTTCCTTGACTACGCCACCGCAGTGCGGACACGGTGTCTGCAGCGTTGCATAGTCGCCGGGAATGGTTTCGCTGTTGAATTCCTTCGCGCTTTTGACGATGCGCTCAGTGATGCGGGCGATCTCCTTCATGAAAGAAGAGCGTTTGAGCTTGCCGCGTTCCATCTGCAGCAGCTTGTATTCCCATTCTCCCGTCAGTTCCGGCTGCCGCAGTTCATTGACGCCTAAGCCGTTGAGCAAAGTCATCAGCTGGAAAGCCTTTGCGGTCGGGATCAGCTCCCGGCCTTCGCGCACCAGATATTTTTCCGCGATCAGGCGTTCGATGATGGCCGCGCGGGTGGCCGGCGTGCCCAGCCCCTTTTCGGCCATCGCTTCGCGCAGCTCGTCGTCATCGATCAGTTTGCCCGCACCCTCCATGGCGCTGAGCAAAGTGGCTTCCGAGTAGCGTGCCGGCGGACGCGTGGCCAGAGCGACGGGATCCACCTTGGCAACGCCAGGCTTTTCGCCCTTGGCGACTGCCGGCAGATTGGCGTTGTCCTGCTGCTCATCCTTGCCGTAAATGGCCAGCCAGCCCGGCTTGACCAGGATCTTGCCCTCGGTCTTGAATTTGTGGGACTCCACCTCGGTGATGCGCGTGGTGACCAGATATTCGGCCGGCGGAAAAAACACCGCCATGAAACGGCGCACCACCAGATCGTAGATTTTCTGCTGGACGTCGTTGAGGCCTTTCGGCGGCTGGGGTGTTGGAATAATCGCGAAGTGATCAGAGATCTTCTTGTCGTCGAAAATGCGTTTGTTCGGCTTGATCCAGCCGTTCTTGTTGATCTCTTTCGCAAATGCAGACAATTCCGATTCGTCGGCAATCGCCTTCATCGTGGTTTTGACCGTAGCCAGATAATCCTCGGGCAAGTGCCGGGAATCGGTACGCGGATAGGTCAATGCCTTGTGCCGTTCGTAGAGTTCCTGGGCAATCGACAGGGTCGTCTTGGCCGAAAAGCCGAAACGGCCGTTGGCTTCGCGCTGCAAAGAGGTCAGGTCAAACAGCATGGGCGACATCTGCGTTGACGGCTTGGATTCCTCGCTGACAGTGCCGGTTTTCCCGCGGCAGGCAGTAGCGATTTTTTCTGCGTCGGCCTGGTTCCAGACGCGGCTGTCGCGTTTTTCCGGATCGTTCTCGTCGCGTTTGAACGCGGGATCAAACCAGCGGCCCTCGTAGTCGCCGGCCTTGGCTGCAAAGTTTGCACGGATTTCCCAGTAATCACGCGGCACGAACTTGCGGATTTTCTGTTCGCGGTCGACGACGATCATCAGCGTAGGAGTCTGTACCCGGCCAACCGTGGTCAGGTAGAAACCACCGCCTTTGCTGTTGAACGCGGTCATTGCGCGGGTGCCGTTGATGCCGACCAGCCAGTCTGCCTCGCTGCGGCTGCGCGCAGCGTCGGCCAGCGGCAGCATGTCCTCGTCTGATCGGAGGTGTGCGAATCCGTCGCGGATCGCGGCCGGGGTCATCGACTGCAACCACAGCCGCGAAGACGGCTTGCTGGTTTTTGCAGCCTGCGCGATGAGACGGAAAATCAGTTCGCCTTCGCGTCCCGCGTCGCAGGCATTGATCAGCTTGGTCACATCCTTGCGCTTGATCAGCTTGGTGAGCACCTTGAGTCGCGCTTCGCTCTTGGCGATCGGATTCAGATCGAAGTGCGGGGGTATGACCGGCAGGTGGGCAAACGACCACTTGCCGCGCTTGACCTCGAATTCTTCCGGAGCAGCGATTTCCAGCAGGTGGCCGACTGCAGATGACAGTACATAGTCATCGCTTTCGAAATAATCCGCGTGCTTGGTAAAGCCGCCCAGGGCGCGCGCAATGTCGGCAGCGACCGAGGGTTTTTCCGCAATGATCAGCGTTTTAGACATTCTATGGTGTTGAATTTGCAGCAGTATTGCCGCCAGGATCAGGCGTGGGGTTGGCCGCGCCGTTGCAAAGAGCGCCAGATGATAAGAACAATTTTTGGCCAGCGCAAGCCGGAATCAGCCGGTGCGTTGCCAGCGACCGCCGGGTAATGACTCGATTTTGCCATCCAGTTCAAGTCGGGTGAGGACGGTATTCAGCTCCGCTGCATCCAGTTCGCAACGTTGTAACAGAGTATCGAAATCGACTGGATCAAAGCCGATTCGCTGAATGATGTCGCCATCAGGAGACACTTCCACGGCCGGCGAAGCCACGGGATTGTTTTTGTATCCCAGCTCCTCAAGTATGTCCTGCGCTGACTCGACCAGTTTTGCGCCCTGTTTGATCAGGGCGTGGCAACCCTTGGCCAGGGGGGAGTGTATTGAGCCGGGAATGGCGAACACCTCCCGACCCTGATCTGCTGCAATCCGGGCGGTGATCAATGATCCGCTGGATATTGCTGCTTCGACAACGAGACAACCCTTTGCCATGCCGCAGATCAGGCGATTGCGCCGGGGAAAATTTGTTGCCAGTGCCGGAGTTCCCAGTGCGAATTCGGATATCAGCGTGCCCTGCTCTGCAACGAGGTGAGCCAGTTCCCGGTTGCGTGAGGGATAGACGATATCCAGACCGGTACCGACGACAGCAATCGTGGAAGACAGTCCTTTCAGGCCGCCGCGATGCGCTGCTGCATCGACGCCGAGCGCGAGTCCGCTGATAATCGTCAACCCTGCGCTACTAAGTGCCTGGGCAAACGCTTCAGCATTGCTGCAACCCTGTGCAGTTGCATTCCGGCTGCCGACGATGGCAAAGCCCGGACTGTTGAGAAGGTCCAGACGGCCTTTGACATACAACAGCGGCGGCGGATCAGGCGTTTCCAGCAGTGTCCGGGGATATTCCCGATCAGCCAGAGTGACGACGCGATTGGCAGAGTCCTTCAGCCAGGTTTCAACTTTGCCGACTTCCGCATCGGCTGCACTGCCGTTGCGAATTGCCGATGCTGTTTTTTCGGATACTGTTGAAGTCAGTTCACGTGAACTGGCGGTCAGTATTTTTTCCGGGGTACCCAGCGCGACCAGCAGTTTGCGCAGCGACTGCTGACCCAGCCCGGGCAGCAGGCTGAGACGGAGCCATGCCTCCAGATCCGCGTCCAACGGCATCGGGAAAATCCAGGTGAGCGGGGACCGAGCCCCGCACCGGATCAGGGATTGATGGCGAAGTCGGAAATCGCGACCGGGCGGCTGGCTTCCATCACCAGTGCAAACGAGGCGCGATCGAAAGTGCGGAACACCATCATCAGGCCGTAACGTTCATCAGGCAGCTTGGCGATGCTGTCGCGGGTTACAGCTTCTCCACGGGCAAGCAGGGTGTCCCGTGCAGGCAGCGGTTCGGTGTAATAAACGCGCGGCGAGTCGCTGCCGCTGATGCCGGTGCGGCCGAACAGGGGTTCGGTTCTCTGGTTGTAGCGCGCCGTGGTCTGGCTGCGCGTGATGGCCAGTACGTTGCCGATTTGCACGCCGTCCTGACTGCCCTTGGAAATGGCAACGATGGACAGGGGGCCTGTTTCCTGCAATCCACCGTAGGCCGAGATGATGCGTGCGTTGACCGGTACCTGCGGCGGGTGCGGCACATAGGAGAACACCGGGGTCTGGTTGCCCAGCGGAATCAGCCGGTCATCCTGATAGATTTCCTGCACGGATTTGACGATGTCGATGTTTGACACCTCGCCATGGGCACGGACTCTCGCTTCACCCAGATAAGTGGCTTCGTAGCCCAGGATTTCCTTGGTCTCGGGGTCGATCAAAGGATCGCCGCGGCGGAAAATCTGCCATTGGCTGCCCTTGTCCTTGGTAATGCCGCGGGCAAACGCACGGTCTCCGGCGCCCAGCGTGACCCGGCTTTCGGTGGTGGCAATGATGCGGGCTGCGTTGTCGAGCTCGGTGGCGCTGACGACCAGGGGCTTGGAGAGGAACGGCTCAATGACCGAAGGCGCGATGCTGGGAATGGCATCACGGGCGGATTTTTCGGTGCGGATTTTCGGTTGCAGTTTCACGGTATCCAGCTGGACCAGCTGGAGCTTTGCCGAGCCGCCAGTGCGGTCGAGCACTATGGTGTCGCCGGGAAAGATCAGGTGCGGGTTTTTGACCTGGTCCTGATTCATTTTCCACAGCTCCGGCCAGCGCCACGGTTCTTTCAGGTAGCGACCGGAAATGCCCCACAAGGTATCGCCCTTCTGTACGACATAGCGATCGGGGGCCGTATCTTTCATCGACGGCGCATCGGCCGCGATTGCGGTCAGCGCCGGAGTTATCAACAAAATCAGGGATATAATTGCTTTTTGCATGTGGAACCCCACCTTGTATACGCGCCGGTTGCGCAGCAGGGCAGCAAGCGCAAACGACGTGAGAGTTTGGTTTAAATTCTGCATCTAGCTGATTAAATTGGCAAGTTTTTCATGGCTTTACTTCAGATACTTCATTACCCAGACCCCCGCCTGCATAAAGTGGCACAGCCGGTGGCACGGGTGGATGACAAAATACGTAAATTAATCAATGACATGGCAGAAACCATGTATGCGGCGCCAGGGATTGGCTTGGCCGCAACACAGGTCGATGTCCATATTCGACTTATCGTCATTGATCTCTCCGAAACCCGCGACCAGCTGCAGGTCTTCATCAATCCCGAAATCATACGCGCCGAGGGCGAAGCTGAATGTGAAGAAGGTTGCCTTTCAGTGCCCGGCGTCTATGAAAAAGTGACCCGTGCGGCAAAAGTGACCGTTGCTGCACTGGATGCACAAGGCAAACAACGCACCGTGGAGGCAGAAGGTCTACTCGCGGTATGCATCCAGCATGAGATGGATCATCTGGTAGGCCGGGTTTTTGTCGAAAAACTGTCCCGCCTGAAACAAAACCGCATTGTCGCCAAGCTGGCCAAGCAACAACGGCAGGCGATGTAACCCTGCCAACGCGGGCTTAACCCTTCAACTTGAACATCATTTTTGCAGGAACCCCCGCTTTTGCGGCGGCGGCGCTGGAAACGCTGTTGCAGGCCGGGCACCAGATCTCATTGGTACTGACTCAACCGGACCGGCCTGCCGGTCGCGGGCTCAAGTCGCAGACATCAGCGGTCAAGCAGCTTGCCCTGTCGCGGGGTCTGCGTATTGCGCAACCCCTTTCATTGAAAGATGCCGCAGTCGAACGCGAACTGGCGGAACTTGAGCCGGAGGTCATGGTAGTGGCCGCCTACGGCCTGTTGCTGCCGCAAAACATACTGACTCTGCCGCGCAGGGGATGCCTCAACATCCATGCATCGCTGCTGCCGCGCTGGCGCGGCGCGGCGCCCATCCAGCGCGCCATACTCGCCGGCGATCGCGAAACCGGCGTGAGCATCATGCAGATGGACCGCGGACTCGATACCGGCGCGGTTTGCCTGTCGCAACCGGTAGCCATTGATGATCGCGAGACCGCACAGACCCTGCATGACAAGCTGGCTGCAGTGGGTGCACGCCTGGTCGTGCGCGCGTTGCAGGAACAACCGAGGCCGGTTGCCCAGGATGAAGCGCATGCCACCTACGCGGCCAAGATCAGCAAGTCCGAAGCGCGCATCGACTGGACCCGGCCGGCGCCTGAAATCGACCGCCAGATCCGGGCATTCAATCCGGTGCCCGGTGCACAGACTTCATGGAATGGACAATTGCTGAAAATCTGGCGAGCCGAGCCGGTTGCCGCAGCCGGAGAGCCGGGCAGCGTGCTCCAGGCCGATGCTGACGGCCTCGTCATTGCGGCCGGTGCGGGCGGAATGCGCCTGCTCGAGGTGCAGCGCGCCGGCGGCAAGAGACTGGATGCCCGATCCTTTCTGGCCGGGATGCCGGTTGCAGCCGGCACGCGCCTGGATAACTGAACGCGGGCATCGGGCAAACTCCGGCCATGGAACGTACGCAATGCATCGCAGCGAAGGTGGTCGCCCGGGTACTTTCCGGTCACAGCCTGGATGCTGAACTGGCAGCCGTATGGCGCAGCGAAGGATCGCTGGAGGCGCAGCAGAGGGGTGCAATCCAGGATCTGTCCTACGGCACGCTGCGTCATCTCGGACATCTCGATGCCGCGATAGACCAGTTGCTGCGCCAGCCCTTGAGCGATGCCCTGGTGCGCAATTTGCTGCAGGTTGCGCTGTATCAGCTGAGTCATACCAAGGCACGGGCGTATGCCATCGTCTATCATGCAGTGCCGGCCTGTGCGCAACTGGGATTTCCGCGTGCCGGCGGGCTGGTGAACGCCGTGTTGAGAAATTTTCTCCGCCGCCGTGCGGAAATCGAGGCGACGGCGGCAAGTACCGACCGTGGCCGCTATTCCTATCCGCAATGGTGGATCACCAAGCTGCAGGCCCAGTATCCGCACAATTTCCGCGACCTGCTGGAAGCAGGGAACGCCCGCCCGCCGCTGACCCTGCGCGTCAATCGCCGGCGCATCGAGCGTGCTGCCTACCTTGAGCTGCTGGCGGGGGAATCCATCGCGGCGCGGCCGATCGGCAATGCCGGAGTCATCGTCGAGGTACCGCGTCCTGTCGCACAGTTGCCTGGCTTTGCCGAGGGACTGGTATCGGTGCAGGATGCAGGAGCACAACTGGCTGCCGAGTTCCTCGACGTCCGCGACGGCATGCGGGTGCTCGATGCCTGTGCCGCTCCCGGTGGCAAGAGTGCGCACCTGCTTGAACTGGCCGACATCAAGCTGGTTGCCGCGGACAATGACGGCGAAAGACTGAAACGCGTGACGGAAAACCTGTCACGGTTGTCGTTGCAGGCCGAATTGATGGAAATCGATGCCGGGCAGCCCGGGCTCTGGCGCGAGGCAGGCACGTTCGATCGCATATTGGCCGATGTGCCGTGCACCGCATCAGGTATCGTGCGTCGCCATCCCGATATCAAGTGGCTGCGCAGACCCGGGGACATCACTGCGCTGGCGCGGCGCCAATCGCAGATACTCGACACGCTTTGGCAGTTGCTCGGCAGAGATGGTAAATTGCTGTATGCGACGTGCTCTGTTTTCAGCGAAGAGAATAGCCGGCAGGTCGAACAATTCATTGCCCGTCACCCCGATGCGAAGCAATGCCCTTTGCCCTCCGTCGCCGGCGACTTGAACCCTGTCCACGGCCAGCTTTTTCCTGATGCAGCGCATGATGGCTTTTACTACGCCCTTCTGGAAAAAATTTGAGCGCTTCCTGCTGCTGATCGCGCTGGCTGTGGCCGCGGTCCCGGCCCTGTCCGCGCAGTCTCACGGCATAGACGTGCGTCGCGCCACCGTAACCCCCGCAGAAGACAGTTACCTGCTGGAAGCGGATATCGACATCATCCTGTCAGCACCGCTGGAAGACGCGCTGCACAAGGGCATCTCGCTGTATTTCCTGCTCGAATTTGAAATGGTTCGCCCGCGCTGGTACTGGTTCAACGAAAAAACCGTCACCATGCACCAGCAGTATCGGCTGTCGTTCAATGCATTGACACGCCAGTACCGCATCGGCGTCGGCGCGTTCTACCAGAATTTCCCGACACTGGCGGAGGCGCTGCAGGTGATGAGCAAGATCCGCCGGCGCGAAGAACTGGAAAGCGGAGCACTGACCAAGGGGGCTAACTATTCAGCCAGCCTGCGTCTGCGGCTCGATACATCCCAGCTGCCCAAGCCGTTCAACCTGAACGCCCTGGGCTCCCGCGAATGGAGCCTGGGTTCTGAATGGTACCGCTGGACGCTGACGCCATGAACACGGCCGCCGCCCCGTCACTCCGCTCCAGCGCAGTCATGCGCTATCTGCTGCTGCTTTGCGTCGGGCTGGGAGTTGCCGCGGTTTTCCTGCTGGCCTCGGTGAGCGCCAATACCGCGCTGTTCTCCGAATACTATCCGTTGCTGCTCGGTGCCAACCTGGCGATAGCGCTGTTGCTGAGCGGCATGGTCGTCTACCAGCTGGTGGTGTTGAGGCGACGGCTGCAAGCAGGGGTTTTCGGTGCCAAGCTGACGCTGCGCCTGGTGCTGCTGTTTACCCTGATGGCGGTGATACCGGGAACCCTGATTTACGGCGTCTCGGTGTATTTCGTATCGCAAAGCGTCGAATCGTGGTTTGAAGTGAAGCTCGACAGCGCACTCGAAAGCGGCCTCAACCTCGGCCGCGGCACCCTCGAGGGCCGGCTGAAGGAACTCGCCGCCAAGGCGGACACCATGGCCCTGACGCTGTCGACCCGTCCGGCTGCAGAACATATATCGGCACTGCATACGCTGCGCGAACAGGCCGGGGTCGAGGAAGCCACCCTCTTTTCCGGACGCGGCAAGGTGCTCGCGCATTCCGGCACCGAAAAATCCCGCATCGTTCCCGATGCGCCGGGCGCAGCAGCGATGCGCCAGATCCGCACGCAGAAAACCTACAGCGTCATCGAGGCCCTGCCTGATCGCGGGCTTTACCTGCGCGTGCTGGCGCCGGTGAACGTGGTGGCGCTGACCGAGGAAACGCGGGTGCTGCAATTGCTGCAGGCGGTGCCGCGCCAACTCGCCCAGGATGCCGAAGTGGTGCAGACCGGATATCGCGAGTATCAGGAACTGCAACTCTCCCGGCGCGGACTCAAGCGCCTCTATGCGATCACGCTGACGCTGACCATGTTGCTGGCCCTGCTGTCATCCCTGGGCCTGGCCTTCGTGCTGTCCGACCGTCTTTCGGCTCCGCTGAGTGCCCTGGTCGAAGGCACGCGCGCGGTGGCGCAGGGCGACTTCAGCCGCCGCGCCGCGGTGGCCAGCCGCGACGAACTCGGACAGCTGACCCAGTCCTTCAACAGCATGACGCTGCAATTGGCCGAGGCGCAGGCTCGCGTTGAGCGCAACCAGGCCCAACTCGCGCATGCCAACACCTATCTTGCCAGCGTGCTGGCGCATCTTTCGGCCGGGGTGCTGACGTTCGACAGCGGATTGCGGTTGCGTTCGGCAAATCCCGTTGCCTCCCAGTTGCTGAGAGTGAATTGCGACGGACTGGTCGATCGGGGCATCCAGGACTGGGCGTTGACGGAACCCGAACTCGAATCGCTGGCCAAGGACATTGTGGACGCGATCTGCCAGCCGGATGCGCGTGAGTGGGAGCGCCAGGTAGAGCGCGAGATGAAGGACGGCACCCAGGTGTTGTTGCTGCGCGGCACCCGCTTCGGCGAAGGTGAAGATGCCGGATTGATAGTCGTCTTCGACGACATTACCCATCTGCTGCAGGCCCAGCGTGATGCCGCATGGGCGGAAGTTGCGCGACGTCTTGCCCACGAAATCAGGAATCCGCTGACGCCGATCCAGCTGTCGGCCGAACGACTGCAGCTCAAGCTCGAGCCGAAACTTTCGGCAGGTGATGCCGACATACTGGCGCGTTCGACGCAGACCATCGTCAACCAGGTCAGCGCACTCAAGCGCATGGTGGATTCCTTCAGCCAGTATGCGCGCACGCCGGAACCTGCAATGGCCGCGCTCGACCTCAATGGATTGATCAACGAGGTGCTCTCGCTCTATGAATCCCTGGGATCGGTAATCGGAGTCGACCTTGCCAATGACCTGCCTGCAGTGCAGGGCGACGCCATGCTGATGCGCCAGGTCATCCACAACCTGCTGCAGAATGCGCAGGATGCGATGGCCGGCATGACGGCGCCGCATATCGAAATCACCACGCGGCTGCGCAACCAACGTGTCGAACTGGCCGTTACCGATAACGGCACCGGTTTCCCCGAGAACCTGATCAGGCGCGCATTTGAGCCTTACGTGACGACCAAGCCGCGGGGCACCGGGCTCGGCCTCTCGATCGTGCGCAAGATCGTCGAAGAACACCACGGCGAAATCACCCTGGCCAATGTCTCGCCGCACGGTGCCCGCGTGACCCTGTCGCTGCCGGTGGCAGCCGGAACCATCGCCCGGTCGGCGGCATGAACGGAAGAAGAGCCCTGCTATGAGACAAATACTGGTAGTTGACGACGAAATCGGCATCCGCGAACTGTTGTCCGAAATCCTTTCGGATGAGGGTTACGATGTGAAGCTCGCGGAAAACGCCGGCGCTGCAAGGTCGTACCGCAGTCAGTCGCGTCCCGACCTCGTATTGCTCGACATCTGGATGCCCGATACCGACGGCATCTCCCTGCTCAAGGAGTGGGCCAGCACCGGCCAGCTGACCATGCCAGTGGTGATGATGTCCGGGCACGGCACCATCGACACCGCAGTAGAGGCCACGCGCATCGGCGCTTACGATTTTCTGGAAAAACCGATCGCCTTGCAGAAGCTGCTGGCGACGGTCGGACGGGCGATGACCCGGGCCGAACAGACGCCGCAGGCGGTTGCCACGCTGGCTGCGCTGGGACGGGCACCGGCGATCCAGGCGCTGAAGCAGCGCCTCGAGCGCATCGCCGGCAGCCGGGCGCCGGTGCTGATCCAGGGAGCGCCGGGCTGTGCTTTTGAAGCCTGCGCCCGGGTGCTGCATGTTCCGAGCATGGCCTGGGCCGTCGTCGAGCAGGGTGCCCAGACTGTCGAGGCTCCGCTGGACCTGTTGCAGAGCGTACGCGGTGGCACGCTGTTCGTGCGCGACGTCTCGGAATTCAACAAGCTCGAACAGCGCGGACTCTACATGCTGCTGTCGCAGGCCGAGCGCTACAACGTGCGTGTGGTCTGCGGCACGACGCGCCCTCTTGCGGAGGTGGTGGCAACCGGCAACTTCGATGATCGCGTCTACCAGCTGCTCGCTGCGACCACCGTGCAACTGCCGCAGTTGAGCGAACAGCGCGAGGACATACCGGAGCTGGCCAGCATCATCCTCAACGACCTGGTGGAACAGAAACGGGTGCCGCCCCGGCATTTCAGCACCGCGGCGCTTAACACACTGCGCAACTACAGCTGGCCGGGCAACATGTCGGAACTGCGCAGCGTGGTGCAGACCCTGGCCAACACGGCGCTGGGTGAACAGATTTCGCTGGAAGAAACCCTGCAGGCGCTGCCGCTGGCAGCCAATCCTGCGGCCTCGGCCGTGCTGCGGCTGGATGCCCCGCTGCGCGACGCCCGCGATGAATTCGAGCGCATCTACTTCGAGTACCACCTGGCCAAGGAAAGCGGCAACATCAGCCGGGTCGCCGATACCGTCGGCCTCGAACGCACCCATTTGTACCGCAAGCTCAAACACTTGGGCATCAAGACCTCGCGCAAGAACGACGATTGACCACAGCAAGGCGCCCGATCGGTGCCGCCACCCTCGCGCGGCGCGGGGGTCAGCCGTTATAATCACGGCTTTTCCGACGCCCATTCCTTCAGGATCTATACAGATGAGTTCCCGACCCGAGTTGGCGAACGCGCTGCGCGCGTTGGCAATGGATGCCGTACAACAAGCCAACTCCGGTCACCCCGGCATGCCCATGGGCATGGCCGAAATCGCCGAGGCGCTTTGGCACCGCAACCTGCGTCACAATCCGGCCAATCCGCAGTGGGCCAACCGCGACCGCTTCGTACTTTCGAACGGCCATGGCTCGATGCTGCTCTATGCCCTGCTGCACCTGACCGGCTATGACCTGCCGATCGATGAACTGAAGCGTTTCCGCCAGCTGCATTCGAAAACCGCCGGCCATCCCGAGCACGGCATAACCCCCGGCGTCGAGACCACCACCGGACCGCTGGGCCAGGGACTGGCCAATGCTGTCGGCATGGCCATCGCCGAGCGTGCACTTGCCGCGACCTTTAACCGCGACGGCCATGCCATCGTCGATCACCGCACCTACGTGTTTCTCGGCGACGGCTGCCTGATGGAAGGCATCTCGCATGAAGTCTGCGCGCTGGCCGGCACGCTGCAGCTGAACAAGCTGATTGCGCTCTACGATGACAACGGCATTTCCATAGACTCCGAGAAAAACAATATAAAACAATGGTATACGGATGACGTTCCGCAACGGTTTGCAGCCTACGGCTGGAATGTCATTGCCGATGTCGATGGCCATGACACCGACGCGGTGGATGCAGCGATCAAGAAAGCGCAGCGTGAAACGCAGAAGCCGACCCTGATCTGCTGCAAGACCATCATCGGCAAGGGCGCGCCGAAGAAACAGAATACCGGTGGCGCGCATGGTGCACCGCTGGGCGCCGAGGAAATCGCAGCGACCCGGGCCGCCATCGGCTGGCCGCATCCGCCGTTTGAAATACCGGAAGCGGTGCGTGCCGAATGGAATGCACGCGACAACGGCGCCAAGCAGGAAACCGAATGGAACCGGCGCTTTGCCGACTATGTCGCCGCGCATCCGCAGCTCGCCGCTGAATTCAAGCGCCGCATGGCCGGCGATCTGCCGGCCGACTGGTCTGCAAAACGCGATGCCTTCCTCGCGCAAACCGTGCAGAAGGCCGAAACCATCGCCACCCGCAAGGCTTCGCAGAACGCGATTGAAGGCTACGCCCCGGCCCTGCCCGAGCTGATCGGCGGCTCTGCCGACCTCGCGGGTTCCAACCTGACGCTGTGGTCAGGATCGAAAGGTGTCGGCGCTTCCGGCGGCGGCAACTACATTTATTTCGGCGTGCGTGAATTCGGCATGGCCGCCATTTGCAACGGCATCGCGCTGCACGGCGGCCTGATCCCCTACCACGCCACGTTCCTGGTGTTTTCGGACTATGCGCGCAACGCACTGCGCATGTCTGCGCTGATGAAACAGCGCGTGATCGGCGTTTTCACCCACGACTCGATCGGTCTGGGCGAGGACGGACCGACGCACCAGCCTGTGGAACACGCAGCGACTCTGCGCATGATGCCCAACATGCAGGTATGGCGTCCCTGTGACAGTCTGGAGACTGCTGCAGCATGGGCTGCTGCGCTCGAACGCCGCGACGGTCCGACCAGCCTGTTGCTGTCGCGCCAGAATCTGCCGTTCCAGAAGCGTGATGCCGCACAGACGGCGGCCATCGCCCGTGGCGGCTATGTGCTGGCCGAGGCTGCCGGCGGAAAACCGCGTGCAGTGATCATTGCCACCGGCTCCGAAATTGCCGTGGCACTGGCTGCGCAGAAATTGCTGGGCGACGCCGGCGTTGCAGTGCGCGTGGTCTCCATGCCCTGCACCCAGCTGTTCGACGCCCAGGATGCCGCGTATCGCGACACGGTGCTGCCGCGCGGTATGCCGCGGGTTGCCGTTGAAGCCGGCATCACTGATTACTGGCGCAAGTATGTCGGGCTGGAAGGTGCGGTGGTCGGCATCGATCGCTACGGTGAGTCGGCGCCGGCAGGCGAGCTCTTCAAGTATTTCGGTATCACCGCGGACAATGTCGCCGCGGCGGTGCGTGGTCTGGTGAAGTAATCAACATTTTTTCGGGGGCGTCATGGCAATCAAGGTAGGCATCAACGGTTTCGGTCGTATCGGCCGCATGGTATTCCGCGCAGCGGTGCAGAATTTTCCCGACATTGATGTTGTCGGCATCAACGATCTGCTGGAACCGGACTATCTCGCCTACATGCTGCGCCACGACTCGGTGCACGGCAAATTCAAGGGCGAGATCTCGGTTTCCGGCAATACGCTGGTGGTCAACGGCAAGAAGATCCGCCTCACCGCGGTCAAGGATCCCGCCGAACTGAAATGGAACGAAGTCGGTGCCGACATCGTCATCGAATCCACCGGCCTGTTCCTCGACAAGACCTCGGCGAGCAAGCACCTCACCGCCGGCGCCAAGAAGGTCATCATGTCGGCCCCCTCGAAAGACGACACACCGATGTTCGTCTACGGCGTCAATGACAAGTCCTACGCCGGCCAGGCGATCATCTCCAACGCTTCGTGCACGACCAACTGCCTGGCGCCGGTAGCCAAGGTGCTGAATGACAAGTGGGGCATCAAGCGCGGCCTGATGACCACCGTGCATGCCGCAACCGCGACGCAGAAAACCGTCGATGGCCCGTCGAACAAGGACTGGCGCGGCGGCCGCGGCATCCTCGAAAACATCATCCCGTCCTCCACCGGCGCTGCCAAAGCCGTCGGCGTGGTGATCCCCGAACTCAACAAGAAGCTCACCGGCATGGCGTTCCGCGTGCCGACCTCTGACGTATCGGTGGTCGACCTGACCGTCGAACTCAACAAGCCGGCGACCTACGCCGAAATCTGTGCCGAAATGAAGGCGCAGTCCACCGGCGCACTGAAAAACGTGCTCGGCTACACCGAAGACAAGGTGGTCTCCACCGATTTCAAGGATGAAATCTGCACCTCGGTATTCGACGCCGAAGCCGGCATCGCGCTTGATCCCACCTTCGTCAAGGTGGTGTCGTGGTACGACAATGAATGGGGCTATTCCTGCAAAGTGCTGGAAATGGTCCGCGTAATCAGCAAATAAGCATCCGCGGCGGCCCCCCCCGCCCCCGCGGGGCAAGGAATTTTTGCGGGGGAC
>JAYQOT010000010.1:16632-36699 GCA_038144955.1 Burkholderiales bacterium
CCAAAATCCTCCTCCTCACACACCACTCCTCTCCTCACTGTGCCCCCCCCCCAAAAAAAACCCCCCCCCCCCCCCCCCCCCCCCCCCGCGACTGGACATGAAATTTCTGCGTCTGACCGATCTGCCGCTGGCAGGCAAAAAAGTATTTATCCGCGCCGACCTCAACGTGCCGCAGGATGATGCCGGCAACATCACCGAAGACACCCGCATCCGTGCCACGCTGCCCGGCATCAGGCACGCGCTGGCCGCGGGCGCAGCGGTGATGGTGACTTCGCACCTGGGGCGCCCGACCGAAGGCACGCTGAAACCGGAAGACACGCTGGCGCCGATCGCGCAGCGCCTGTCCGAAATGCTCGGCCAGCCGGTGCGGCTGCAGCAGAACTGGATCGACGGCGGCTTCACGGTCAAACCCGGTGAAGTCGTGCTGCTGGAAAACTGCCGCGTCAACAAGGGTGAGAAGAAGGATGACGATGCGCTGGCGCGCAAGATGGCGGCGTTGTGCGACGTCTACGTCAACGATGCCTTCGGCACTGCGCACCGCGCTGAAGCCACCACCCACGGCATTGCCAGACACGCTCCCGTGGCCTGCGCCGGCCCGCTGATGGCCGCCGAGCTCGATGCGCTGGGCAAGGCACTGGGCAATCCGGCACGGCCGCTGCTCGCCATCGTCGCCGGTTCCAAGGTTTCCACCAAGCTGACGATCCTCAAATCACTGGCCGCCAAAGTCGACCAGCTGATCGTCGGTGGCGGCATTGCGAATACCTTCATGCTTGCCACCGGCATGCGCATCGGCAAATCGCTGGCCGAGCCCGATCTGGTCGGCGAAGCACAGGCGATCATCGACATCATGAAGGCACGCGGCGCACAGGTGCCGTTGCCGGTTGACGTGGTGGTTGCCGACGAACTGTCGGCACTGGCGCGCGCCAACCCGGTGGCCGCCGACGCGGTACGACCCGATGACATGATTCTCGACGTTGGCGTGAAAACCGCGCAGAAATTCGCCGAGCTGGTTTCCACTGCCGGCACCATCGTCTGGAACGGTCCGGTCGGGGTGTTCGAATACGACCAGTTCGCCGGCGGCACCAAGGCACTGGCGCAGGCGATCGCGGCATCGAAAGCGTTCTCGATCGCCGGCGGCGGCGATACGCTGGCCGCCATCGCCAAATATAAAATTGCCGACAAGGTTTCATACATATCCACCGGCGGTGGCGCGTTTCTCGAGTTTCTCGAGGGTCGCACGCTGCCGGCGGTCGAAGTTCTGGAGCAGCGCGCGGCACAATAACCGGAGGGATTTCCGATGATCCGCCGAACCAAGGTCGTGGCCACGCTGGGGCCGGCATCGAATGATGCGAAAACGCTGGGGCGGATGATTGCCGCCGGGCTCGACGTGGTGCGCATCAATTTTTCGCACGGCACCCCTGACGAACACCGCGCCCGCGTCAATCTGGTGCGCTCACTGGCGCGCAAGGCCGGTCGCGCGGTCGGCGTGCTGGTCGACCTGCAGGGCCCGAAAATCCGCATCGGCAAATTCAAGGACAACAAGATCACGCTGGCGCAGGGCGCGAAGTTCGTGCTCGATGCCGAGTGCAAGCTCGGTAACCAGGACATGGTCGGACTGGATTACAAGAACCTGCCCAATGATGTGCGTCCCGGCGACACGCTGCTGCTCGATGACGGGCGCATCGTGCTCGGTGTGGCTTCGGTGCGCGGCGCGCGCATCACCACGGTCGTCGAGCAGGGCGGCCCGCTGTCGAACAACAAGGGCATCAACCGCAAGGGTGGCGGTCTCACCGCGCCGGCGCTGACCGAAAAGGACAAGCAGGACATCAAGCTCGCCGCCGAACTGAAGGCGGATTTCCTCGGCGTGTCGTTTCCGCGCTCGGGCGAAGACGTGCGCTGGGCGCGCGACCTGCTCAAGCGTGCCGGCGGGCACGGCCTGATCGTGTCGAAGATCGAGCGCGCCGAAGCGATTCCCGCACTCGAGGAAATCCTTGATGCCTCCGACGCCATCATGGTGGCGCGCGGTGACCTCGCGGTCGAAGTCGGCGACGCCGTGGTGCCGGCGCTGCAGAAAAAAATGATCCGCATGGCACGCGAGAAGCAGAAGCTGACCATCACCGCGACGCAGATGATGGAATCGATGATTTCCAGCCCGATCCCGACCCGCGCCGAGGTGTCCGACGTTGCCAACGCAGTGCTCGACGGCACCGATGCGGTGATGCTGTCGGCGGAAACCGCCGCCGGGCAGTATCCCGCCGAAACCATTGCCGCGATGGTGCGCGTCTGCATCGAGGCGGAAAAGGAAGACATGCCGTCCAACGACCGCCGGCGCGGCGGCGGCCAGGTCGATGTCGAGCAGGCGATAGCCCGCGCCACCGCATTCACTTCTTCCAACCTGCAGGTCAAGGCCATCGCCGCAATGACCCAGAGCGGACGCACCGCGCTGATGATGTCGCGGATGTCCACCGCAGTGCCGATTTACGCCATGAGTTCGGTGGTGGAGACGCGGCGGCGGGTGACCCTGTTCCGCGGCGTACATCCGGTGAAATTCCGGGGAGTGCGCAACCCTGAAAAAGCGCTGCTGCTGGCCGAAAAAGAACTGCTCAAGCGCGGTGCCGTGCAGCACGGCGACCTGATGGTGCTGACCATCGGTGAACCCTTCGGCCGCGCCGGCGGCACCAACACCATAAAAATCGTCAAGGTCGGCGAGCACCACAAATCCTAGAGGGGACGCGTGTAAAATACGGCCCCACCAAACCACTTTTCACAGACCCGTTCAGCAGGAGCATTCATGTCAGCAAACGATCTCGCCGCCATTGCCAAAGCGATGGTTGCGCCCGGCAAGGGCATACTCGCCGCCGATGAGAGCACCGGCACCATCGGCAAGCGCTTCGACGGCATCAGCGTTGAAAACAATGAAGAAAACCGCCGCGCCTACCGCGACATGCTGTTCCTGACCCGTGGCCTGGGCGAGCACATCAGCGGCGTGATCCTGTATGACGAGACGCTGCGCCAGAAGTCGGCTGACGGCACCACGTTCGTCAATCTGCTGAACCAGAACCGCATCCTGCCCGGCATCAAGGTCGATGCCGGCGCCAAGCCGCTGGCTTTCTGCCCGGGCGAGACCGTAACCGAAGGCCTCGACAACCTGCCCAAGCGCTGCGCCGAATACGTCAAGCTCGGCGCCAAGTTCGCCAAGTGGCGTGCAGTGATCGACATCGGTCGCGACATCCCCAGCGCCACCTGCATTGCCGCCAACGCCCATGCCCTGGCCCGTTATGCCGCGATCTGCCAGGAGGCCGGTCTGGTGCCCATCGTCGAGCCGGAAGTGCTGATGGACGGTGACCACACCATCGAACGCTGCGAGGAAGTCACCGAGTGGACCCTGAACGCGGTGTACGAAGCGCTCTACCTCAACCGCGTTGTGCTCGAGCATTCGGTGCTCAAGCCGTCGATGGTGATCTCCGGCAAGAAATGCGCAAAGCAGGCGCCGGTCGACGAAGTCGCCGCGCGTACCGTGCGCACGCTGAAGCGCACCGTGCCTGCCGCGGTGGCCGGCATCGTGTTCCTCTCCGGCGGCCAGAGCGACGAGGTCGCGACCGCGCACCTCAATTCGATGAACCAGCAGTTCAAGGACAACCTGCCGTGGCCGCTGTCGTTCTCCTACGGCCGCGCGCTGCAGCAGCCTGCGCTGAAAGCCTGGAAAGGTGCTGCCGGCAATGTCGCCGCCGCCCAGCTGGCGCTGGCGCACCGCTCGCGGATGAACGGTCTGGCCAGCCTCGGCCGCTACTCGGCTGAGCTCGAGCGCCAGGCCAAAGCCGCATAAAATTTACAATAAAAACAATAACTTACAAATAAGTTAGCGCTCACACCAGTGGCCCGGCTGCCGGTTTCCATCATCACCGGGTTTCTGGGCAGCGGCAAAACCACGCTGCTCAACCGGCTGCTGCAGGACCCGGCAATGGCCGGCGCCGCGGTGATCATCAACGAGTTCGGCGAGATCGGACTCGACCACCTGCTGATCGCCACGCCCAACGAAAACACCGTGCTGCTGGCGAACGGATGCATCTGCTGCACGGTACAGGGTGACCTCGTCAACACGCTGCGCGGCCTCGACAGGAAACGCTCGAAGGGCGATCTGCCGCCATTCGACCGCGTACTGATCGAAACCACCGGGCTCGCCGATCCGGTGCCCATCGTGCAGACGGTGGTCACCGACGCCAAGCTGGCACCGCATTACGCGCTCGACAGCGTGGTGACACTGGTCGATGCGGTCAACGGTGAAACCCAGCTCGACAACCAGCCTGAATCGGTCAAGCAGGCAGCGATTGCCGACCGGCTGCTGATCAGCAAGACCGATCTGGCGTCTGCTGACGCCGTGCAGGCACTGAGCGCACGGCTCGCCGGACTCAATCCCAACGCGGAAATCGTTACCGTCGCGCACGGCGCCGTCGCACCGGACCAACTGTTCGGTGCGGCCATCGACAGCCAGTCGCGCGCCGAAGATTTTTCGCGCTGGCTGCGCGCAGAGGCCTACGTGCGCAGCGAACCCAAATCCCCGGTGTTGCCCGGGGCCCGCCGTGGTGAACACGACGCGCGCATCCAGTCCCACAGCTTCGCCTTCGACGAACCGGTCACCACCGCGGGACTCTCCGCCTGGCTGACCGCACTGGCATCGCTGCGCGGCGCCAGCCTGCTGCGGGTCAAGGGCCTGCTCAACGTCGAGGGTGTGCCGGTTGCAGTGCACGCAGTGCAGACGCTGATTCACGAACCCGTAGAGCTGGAAGCGTGGCCCGACGACGATCGCCGTTCGCGGCTGGTGTTCATCGCGCGCGACATGGATCGCGACGCCATCGAAGCCACGCTCGAGATGCTGCGCTGGAAGTCCACATTGCCTTCATCCGCCGGCGTGAAACCGCTTGACCCGCAGGCCTACGCGCGCTTCGTCAAGGCGATGACCAAAGTGCACTGAAATCCAGCGCACTCATACACATCATTTACCGTGCGTTTTCTTGACATTCAGAGGGTGATTATTTAGTTTCAGTCTGCTGCAAACGCTTGCAGGTTTTTTACACGCAGAACAACGGTGCCGCGACAGCCAAGCACCGTTTCCCGGAGGAAATTTCCGCATGTTCGATTTCAAAGTTCCCGAGCCCAAGGGCCCGGTACGCGTACTCAAGGGCGGCCAGCTGATCGACGGCAACGGCGGCAAACCGGTCAAGGATCCGGTGATCGTGCTCGAAGGCCGCCGCATCAAGCAGGTCGGCACCAAGGGCAAGGTGAAGATTCCGCCCAAGGCCGAAATTATCGACTGCGGCTCGGCGACGCTGATGCCCGGCCTGATGGACGTGCATCTGCACACGATGATGTTCAACTGCCTGACCTTCCACAATTACCGCGTCGCACAGTGGGAAATCACCCCGGAACTGCAGCAGATGTACGGCCTGTTCCATGCCCAGCTGTGTTTCGACATGGGTTTCACCACGCTGCGCGACCTCGGTCTCAATTCCGGCGCCGGACTGCTCACCGCGCACCTGTGCGCGGTGCGTGACTCGATCAACGCCGGCATCCTCGAAGGCCCGCGCATGTTCATCGGCGGCTTCACCACCATCACCGGTTCGCACCTCGACCTGATCCAGCCGCGCGCGGCGAAGCGTTACGGCTTCCAGACCGCCGACGGCCCGTGGGAATTGCGCAAGCTGGCGCGCACCAACCTGCTGGCGGGCTGCGACATCGTCAAGACCTGCGCCACCGGCGGCGGCGGTACCGACAAGGAAGAACCCGATATCCGCAACATGACGCAGGAGGAAATCAACGCCATCGTCGACGAGGCGCATGCCTTCCACAAGCCTGCGGCGGTGCACTGCTTCACGCCCAACGGCCATCGCATGGCGCTGGAAGCGGGCGCGGATACCATCGAGCACATGGTGTTCCACGACGACGAAGTGATCGACATGATCGCCGAGTCGAACGCCTGGATGACGCCGACGCTGCTGCATCGCACCGACATGGCCATCCAGACGCGTCTGGACCAGGGCACCTCGCAGTTCGTGATCAACAAGATGAAGGCGCTGCAGCCGTACTGCTTCGAGACCTTCCAGAAGATGCACAAGGCCGGCGTCAAGATCGCCCTCGGCACCGACATGGGCTTCGATCCGGAGATGGGCACCAACGCCCGCGAGATGGAAATCTACGTCAATCTCGGCATGAAGCCGATGGAAGCGATCATGAGCGCGACGAAGAATGCCGCGCACGCGATCAAGATGGAAAAAGATCTCGGCACCGTCGAAGCCGGCAAGCTCGCCGACATCATCGCGGTCAAGGGTGATCCGCTGAAGGACATCCGCGTGTTCCAGGAAAAGAAAAACATCCAGCTGGTGATGAAGGAAGGCCGCGTCTACGCCGACCGCCGCCCCGGCCACGACAAGAACGTGGTCAGCGTCAATCCCGGCGACTGGAAAATCATCGACTACTTGTAGAACGAATTAACGGAGAACCGAAATGGCAGCACCAAAAAAAGCATCCAAAAAAACCAAGACCGTGGGCGCAGTGCGCGCCGGCAACGGCAAATACCACTTCCGCATGGACAAGCTGAAGAAGGTCCCCGCGGGTACCGGCTATTCGACGTCGCACGGTGGCGTGGTCGAAGGCGCGCGCATCCTCGTCGGCTACATCCACAAGCCGCGCGGCACCGGCTCGCGCATGCATCGCCACAACAACGAGCAGCTGAACTACGTGCTGCGCGGCACGCTGGTCGGCTCGGTCAACGGCAAGAAAGTCGTCGCACCTGCCGGCACGCTGATCTACATCCCGGCCAAGGCTCCGCATAACCTGGTGGCGTCGGCCAAGGACAAGGACGTGATCTTCCTCGCCATCAAGGACCTCTCGCAGGGCATCATCGGCATGGCGGTGGACGGCACCATGACCGGACCGCACTACGAAAAAGGGTTCGGCCCCAAGGCGCGCAAGGCCGCCAAAAAGAAGACCGCACGCCGCGCCGCGCGCTGACCCGCTGGCGCCGTTTTGCCACGGCGCTATACTGCTGCGACAGTGCGCACCGACGCAGGCCGGTGCGCCATGGCGCCGCCCGTACCACTAAAAATATCAATTAAAACAATAATTTAGCGGCGTTTACCCCCTCACGGCCTGCAGGGGAGGATGGTCATGGGTAAGCGCTGGTTGCTGTGCTTTGCGGCTGCTGCTGCGCTGGTGTCGTTCACCGCGTACGCACAGAACTATCCGAGCAAGCCGATCCGTTTCATCGTCGGGTTTCCGCCCGGCGGCACCAACGACATCGTCGCGCGCATCTTCGCGCCCAAACTCGCGGAAGGGCTCGGCCAGCAGGTGGTGGTCGACAACCGCGGCGGCGCCAATACCGCGATCGCGTCCGAGTTGTTCGTGCGCACGCCGCCCGACGGCTACACCATCATGCTCAACGGGCCCGGCCATTCGACCAACCCGTCGCTGATCAAGCTCAACTTCGATTCGATCAACGACTTCACCTTTGTCACGCTGGTCGCCGAATCGCAGAACATGCTGGTCACGCATCCTTCGCTGCCGGTGAAAAGCGTCAAGGAGCTGATCGCGTTTTCGAAAAAGCGCCCCGGCGAAATCAACTACGGCTCGTCCGGAATCGGCACCACGGTCCACCTGTCAGCTGAGCTGTTCAAGTACATGACCGGGGTGAAGTGGGTGCATGTGGCCTACAAGGGCGGCGGCCCCGGGCTGACCGGGCTGCTCTCCGGCGAGGTGTCGCTGTATTTCGGCAACGTGCCCACCGTGATCAACCAGGTGCGCCGCGGCAAGCTGCGCGCACTCGCCGTCACCGGGCCGAAGCCCTCGAGTGCAGCACCGGAAATCCCGACCGTCGCGCAGAGCGGCGTGCCCGGCTACGAAGTGACTTCGTGGTACGGCCTGTCGCTGCCGGCGAAAACGCCGCAGCCCATCGTCGACCGCATGAGCAAGGAGGCGGTAAGCGCACTGAACGATCCGGGTCTGCGCAAACGGCTGACCGAGCTCGGCGCCGAGGCGGTGGGCAATTCGCCGGACGAGTACGCCGCCTTCATCCGCAGGGAAATCGACAAGTGGGCGAAAGTCATCAAGGCCGCCGGCATCAAGGCACAGTAAAACGCAGTCCAACCCAGGGAGAATCACCGTGAGAACCGTGTTGCTGTCATCCGCCGTGCTGGCTCTGGCCGGCGCGTTTGTTGTGCAAAGCGCGCAGGCGCAGAACTATCCGCAGCGGCCCATCCGCATCATCGTCGCCTACACGCCGGCAGGCACCACCGACATCCTCGCCCGCGCCGTGGGCCAGAAAATGACCGAGACCTGGGGCCAGCCGGTGATCGTCGACAACCGCCCCGGCGCCAACGGCAACATCGGCACCGAACTCACCGCCAACGCCACGCCCGACGGCTACACCATCGTCATGGCCACAGCCGCCACCCACAGCATCAACAACACGCTGTATCCGAAACTGAAATGGGATGCGGTGCGGGACTTCGCGCCGATCAGCCTCGTCGCCCGCGTGCCCAACGTGCTGACCGTCAACAACTCGTTGCCGGCGAAAAGCGTCGCCGAGCTGGTCGCCTGGGGCAAGGCCAATCCCGGCAAGCTCAACCACGGTTCGCCGGGGCTGGGCAGCACCGGCCACCTTTCCGCCGAGCTGTTCAAGACCGCAGCCGGGATTCAGATGACGCACATACCCTACAAGGGCAGCGCGCCGACGCTGGCCGATCTCGTCGCCGGACAGATCCAGGTCGTCATCGATAACCTGCCGCCGTACCTGCCGCACATCCAGTCAGGCAAGATCCGCGGCCTCGCGGTGACCACCGCGGCGCGCAGCGCTGCTGCGCCCAACCTGCCGACCATCCAGGAATCCGGCGTCAAGGGTTATGAAGCCGGCTCGTGGTTTGGTCTTGCTGCGCCCAGGGGCGTGCCGGCCGCCATCATCAGCAAGCTGTCGGTCGAGACCGACCGCATCCTCAAGCTGCCCGATATCAGGGAACGCCTCACCGGACTTGGCGCCGAGCCGGTGGGTGGCAAGCCCGAGGACTTCGCCGCGTTCATCCGCAGCGAACAGGCGAAGTGGAAAAAAGTGATTACGCAGGCCAACATCAGGCTGTAAGAAGCGAATTAACAAGATGGGCAGGATAAACAAGATAAAACCTTGAATAATCTCGAAGAAAATCGGCAGCATGTCGAAATTACCGAAGCAATCATTGGCTGCGCTTTTGAGGTCATCAAGGAACTAGGAACGGGATTTCTGGAATCGGTTTACGAGAAGGCCTTGTTGCTTGCCTTGCGTCAGAAAGGACTGTCAGCAACTGCACAGCAACCTCTGAATGTTTCATTCAGGGGCGAGAATGTCGGCGAGTTTTATGCAGATATATTGGTTGAACAAAAGGTGCTGGTTGAACTGAAGGCGGTTAAAACCCTTGCGTCGGAGCACCAAGCTCAAGTGATCAACTATCTGCAAGCGAGCGGCATGGAGGTCGGGCTTTTGATCAACTTCGGCAATCCCAGACTCGAGATCAAACGCTGTTATAGAGGCAAGACAAATTAACGAATTTGCGCTTTTATCGGGTTTTATCCTGTAAATCCTGTCCATCCTGTAAATAAAATGATCCGCGACCCCGAATCCTTCAACATCCTCCTCGACACCGTTTCGCGTTTCGTGCGCGAGACGCTGATTCCGCGCGAAACCAAAGTCACCGACACCGACGAAATCCCAGCCGACATCGTCGCGCAGATGCGCCAGATCGGCCTGTTCGGGCTGACGATTCCGGAGGAATACGGCGGCCTTGGCTTTACCACCGAGGAGGAAGTCATGACCTCGATGGCGCTGTGCTACGCCTCGCCTGTATTCCGCTCGCGCATCGGCACCAACACCGGTATCGGCGCGCAGGGCATCGTCATCGACGGCACGCCCGAGCAGAAGAAGAAATACCTGCCGCGGCTCGCCACCGGCGAGATCACCGGTTCCTTCGCGCTGACCGAACCCGAATCCGGTTCGGATGCCGGGTCGCTGCGCACCACCGCAAAAAAAGAAGGCGACCATTACATCCTCAATGGTTCCAAGCGCTACATCACCAATGCGCCCGAGGCCAGCGTGTTCACGGTCATGGCGCGCACCGACCTCAAATCGAAGGATGCGAAAGGCGTCTCGGCCTTCATCGTCGATCGCGACACGTCGGGCCTCAGCGTCGGTCCCTATGACAGGAAGATGGGCCAGCGCGGCTCGCATACCGCCGACGTGATCTTCGACAACGTCAAAGTGCCCGCGGCCAACATCATCGGCGGGCAGGAGGGCATGGGCTTCAAGACCGCGATGAAAGTGCTCGACAAGGCGCGGCTCAACATCGCCGCGGTCTGCGTCGGCGCCGCCGAGCGCCTGCTCGACGAAGCGCTGAACTACGCCAAGGAACGACAGCAGTTCGGCAAGCCCATCGCCGAATTCCAGCTGATCCAGGCCATGCTCGCTGATTCCAAATCCGAGGTGTACGCCGGGCGCAGCATGGTGCTCGAGGCGGCACGGAAGAAGGATACCGGCACCAACATCACGCTCGAAGCGTCATGCGCCAAGCTGTTCTGCGCCGAGATGGTGGGGCGCGTCGCCGACCGCGCGGTGCAGATTCACGGCGGCGCGGGTTACATGCAGGCCTCAGCGGTGGAGCGGCTTTATCGCGATGTGCGGCTGTTTCGGTTGTTCGAGGGTACCAGCCAGATACAGCAGTTGGTGATTGCGAAGCACATCCTTAGGTAAGTATTTACTATGAGTGTTCTCGATGGTTGATGAATTTGAGAAGCGGAAGAAAGAAGTACTCCAGCCTATTTTCTTCGAAGCAGGCGCAGCACTTTATGACTGCCAGTCATTTGAATACACAATTTCATATTTGCTGTATCTCTTCTCGCGTCTGGGGGCAGTAGGGCTGGACCTTGAGCGATGCGCTGCTATTTTGGACGACGATGAAAAGAAAACAGCTGGTCAACTAATAAAAATGCTTAAGAGGCATCTTGAAATAAGTGAGGAGCTTGAGGCCGGATTAGCAAAATCTCTCTCAGCCCGCAATCGCTTGATCCACCGTTTTCTCTTACAGTGAACGAATGGCGAATGTAAGTGAACATGAGTCTATAGTGAAAGAAATGCGGGCGCTTCGCTCGACTGTCCAGCGGGGGAGAAAGCAGCTTGATCCATTTGTACGTGCAATTGCCGAGTCCATTGATGGAGCGACATTTGATGCTTGGACTTCAGAAGTGAAGGACAAGTTTCTGCGTGATACTCGAGGACACTAGTAGTCAGTCATAGATTGATTTGTCCACCACTCGGCACCGACTCGGACAGCTTCCCTCGGCTGCCGTAAAATCCGCTTTCCCGTCGCGCCACCCTTACGGTGCCGCATTTTCCCGAGGACAGCATCGTGGCATTTGAAAAACTCACCGAAGAACTCCAGCAGAAATCCGCCGAATCGCTCGCTATGGGCGGGCCGGAAAAGCTCGCCAAGCGCAAGGCCGAAGGCCATCTCAATGCCCGCGAGCGCATCGACTACCTGATCGACAAAGGCAGTTTCAGCGAAGCGGGCTTGCACGCGCGCAGCAACCGGCCCGAGGTCAAGCACAAGACGCCGGCGGACGGCAAGGTCGCGGGCTTCGCCAAGATCGACGGCCGCGAGATCGCGCTGGTGTCGAACGATTTCACGGTGCTGGGGGCGTCGAGCGCCGTGATCAACATGAAAAAGATCAAGCACGTGAAGCAGATCGCCAGCAAGCGCGGTCTGCCGATGGTGATGCTGGGCGAATCGTCCGGCGCGCGCATGCCCGACCGCATGGGTTCGGCAGGCCGTTCGATCATCGCGCAGGACCCGACCGAGTACCAGCGCCTGCGCGAATCGCCGTGGTGTTCGGCGCTGCTCGGCCAGTGTTACGGTTCCTCGACCTGGTATTCGGCGATGTCGGATTTCGTGGTGATGCGCAAGGGCGCGATCATGGCCATCGCCAGCCCCAACGTGACCTCGATCGCGATCAACAAGCCGATCGAAGCCGAAGACCTCGGCGGCTGGAAACTGCTGACCGGCGTTTCGGGCCTCGCCGACATGGCGGTGGATACCGACCAGCAGGCGATGGATGCGATCAAGAAATTCCTGTCCTACCTGCCCAGCCACAACATGCAGCCGCCGCCGGAGTACCCGGTGCCTGCCGGTTCGGACGATGCCTGCAAGGCGATCTTCGACATCCTGCCCGAGTCGCGCAACAAGGTGTACGACGTGCGCAAGATCCTCGCGGTGATCGCCGACAAGGATTCGTGCTTTGAACTGAAAGAGCGTTTCGGAAAATCCATTTCCACCGTGCTCGCGCGCATCGACGGCAAGAGCGTGGGCTTCATCGCCAACAACCCGATGTTCAAGGGAGGTGCGCTCGATGCTGATGCGGTGCAGAAGGTGATCAGCTTCATGGTGCTGTGTGATTCCTTCAACGTGCCGCTGATTTTCATGGTCGACGTGCCGGGTTTCCTGATTGGCGTCGAAGGCGAAATCCGCGGCATGCCGGGCAAGGTCATCAACTGGATGAACGCGTTGACCCAGGTCACCGTGCCGCGGCTGACGGTGATCATGCGCAAGGACTACGGCCAGGCCTACATCAACATGGCTGGCGGCAAGAACGCCGACGAAGTGGCGATCTGGCCCACGGCCGACCTGGGCTTCATGGACCCGGCGGTGTCGGTCAACGTGCTGCACGGCGTAAAGCAGTCCGATGATCCGGAGAAATTTGCAAAACTTAAAGCCGAAGTCGAACGCGATACCTCGGCGTGGGCGCTGGCTGAATTATTTGAAGCGCAGTACGTGCTCGATCCGCGCGACACCCGCAGCTGGCTCAAGCGCGCGCTGGAAGTGCATCGCAAGGGCATGAACAACGGTGTCGGTGAACATCGTTTGAGAAATTGGCCCACTAGTTATTGACCTGCGGGATATCTGCGCAGCGCGCAGATATCACATAAGCAATTGATTAATAACAATATTTTGTGGCCCGGCGCACGCCGGTTCGGTCAGCTATTGCTGCTGTCCGCAGCCTTGCACGGCCTGCCCGCTGCCGCGGCGGAAGAGAAAACCGAAGATCCCGGCCCCGGCTTTTTCTACTGCCTGCAAAAGGGCAGCGAAATCCAGGTCTTTATCGAGAACGATTCCTTCGGTGCGACCGACCAGTACTACACCAACGGCATCAAGTTCGGCTGCGGCATTCCCGCCGAGCGCGTCAGCAAACTGTTCACGTTGCCGCCGAATGCCCTGCTGCGCACGATCACCGACGGCGCCGAAAATCATTTCGGGTTGTTCCTCGGCCACAACATGTACACCCCGCGCGACATCACCGTCGCCGCGCCGCAGCCCAACGACCGGCCGTGGGCGGCGTGGCTGTATGTCGGCGCAGTGGCGCAAAGCGTCAAGGAAGACAGACTCGATTCCGGCATCACCGAAGGCCGGCTGCACACGGTGGAATTCGATCTCGGGTTTGTCGGACCGCCGGCGCTGGGCCGGCAGATTCAGTCGTTCTGGCACGACACCATCGTCGATGCGCCGGAGCCGAAAGGCTGGGGCAACCAGATCCGAGCCGAGCCGGGGTTCATGCTGTCGTATCTGCACAAGCGGCGTTACGGCGACCGCAGCGGCATCCAGCTGGTGCCGCACGCCGGCGTGAGCTTCGGCACCATCATGACCTTTGCCCGCCTCGGCGGCATCGTGCGCATCGGCCACAACATGACCGGCTTCGGTCCCGACGGCATCGAGCCCGGCGGCGCGATGCTGAAGAACGCCCGCTTCCAGAAAGACGGCGGCACCGCGGGCAACGGCGGCTTCGAATGGTTTGCCTTCGTCGGCGTTGACGGCCGCGCAATCGGTCACAACATCTTCCTCGACGGCTCGCTGTTTCGCGACGGCCCCAGCGTGAAGCGCCGCGACACGGTGTACGACATCACCGCCGGCATTTCTGCGCGCCTCGACCAGCTGCGGGTGTCGGTGACCCGTATCAAGCGCAGCGAGGAATTCACTACGCCCGTGGGCGGCGGCGGGCAGCAGCACTTCTATTCAGTCAACATTGGTATCGAGTTCTAGGGTCCCGCGTCTTTCATGAACAGCGCCATCAGCGGTTTTCATCAGGATGAAATCGGCGACTGGGTCGCCGAGCTGGCCTGCGGCCACAACCAGCATGTGCGCCACAATCCGCCGTGGATCAGTCGCCCGCGGGTAACGACGCCGGAGGGGCGCCAGTCCCTGATCGGCCACGAGCTGCCGTGCAAGAAATGCGTCGAGGGAGCGCCGCGCGACCGGCCATAACGCTCTCCCGGAAACGCCGCATAATGAACGGCCGGATCGCAGTAAACCATCACCGGCCTCACGGGAGGGGACATGAAGCTGCTGGCAGGTATTGATAGGTCGGTGTGCAATTTCCGTTTCCTGCTGCTGGCCGCAGCAGTCCTGCTGGCGGGATGCGCCAGCGGCGGTTCGGGTGTCGCGAGTGCGCCCGCGGAGAAGCCAGGGAAGTTTCCCGCGCCGAAATCCGGGGTGTGGGTGGTCAAGGATTTCAGATTCCATACCGGCGAAACATTGCCGGAACTCAAGCTTGCCTATACCACCGTCGGAGAGCCCACCGGTGAGCCGGTGCTGGTGTTGCACGGTACGACCGGTTCCGGTCGCGGCATGCTGGGTTCCAATTTCGGCGGAGAACTGTTCGGCCCCGGACAGCCGCTGGATGCGCGGCGCTATTACATCATCATGACCGACTCGATCGGCAACGGCCGCTCGAGCAAGCCTTCCGACGGTCTGCGCATGCAGTTTCCGAATTACAACTACAACGACATGGTCGATGCGCAGTACCGGCTGGTGAAGGAACACCTCGGGGTCAAGCACCTGCGCATGGTTATTGGCAACTCGATGGGCGGCATGCACGCCTGGATCTGGGCGCAGCGCTATCCCGATTATCTCGACATCGCGGTGCCGATGGCGTCGCTGCCGGTGGAGATGGGCAGCCGCAACTGGATGATGCGGCGGATGATCATCGATTCGATCCGCAACGATCCCGACTGGAACAACGGCAACTACACCAAGCAGCCGCGCAGCACGCATTTCGCTTCGGTGTTTTTCGGCATCGCCACCAACGGCGGCGACCAGCGCCTCTACAAGATCGCGCCGACGCGCGAACTGGCGGACCAGGTGCTTGAAAAACAGATGCGTGCCTCATCCACAGCGGACGCCAATGACACGCTGTATCGCTGGAATTCCTCGCGTGACTACAACCCCGCGCCCGGACTGGAGAAGATCAAGGCCACCGTGCTGGCGATCAATTCCGCAGATGACGAGCGCAATCCGCCGGAAACCGGCGCGATGGACCGCGAGATCAAGCGCGTCAAGAACGGCCGCGTGCTGCTGATTCCGGGCAGCGCGGAAACCTTCGGTCACGGCACCACCGGGCGTGCGAAGTTTTACAAGAAGGAACTGGCTGAACTGCTGGAGTCTGCGCCGCGCCTGGGCAAGTAATCATAAGCAGAAGGGGGAGGAGCGATGAAAAAGCTGCTGGCATCCTGTTTTGCACTGTTGTCGCTGTTCGCTGCATACGGTCATGCGGCCGAGACTTATCCGGTGCGGCCAATCCGGCTGATCGTGCCGTTTCCGCCCGGCGGCAGCAACGACATCGTCGCCCGCGATTTCGCGCATTACCTCTCCGACCGCCTCGGCCGCCAGGTCGTGGTCGACAACCGCGCCGGCGCCGACGCCATCATCGGCACCGAGCTGGCGTCGCGTGCGCAGCCCGACGGTTACACATTGCTGATTGCATCGGCGGCCTACGCGGTCAACGGCGCGACACGCAAGGTTGCGTACGATCCGCTGAAGGCGTTTGCCTGGATCGGCACGCTGGGCTTCGGTCCCAGCGTGTTGTCTGTACATATCGGAACGAAATTCAATTCCGCGCCGGCCTTGCTGGCCCACGGCAGGGCCAATCCCGGCAAGCTGACGATGACCACATCCGGCGGATACGCCCATTTCGCCAGCGAACTGTTCAACCACATGTCGGGCATGAAAATGCTGGTGGTGATCTACAAGGGCGGCCTGCCGGCGCTGGTCGACGTGATGGGCGGGCAGGCCCAGGTCAACCTCGGGTCACTGGTGCAGACGCTGCCGCATTTCAAGTCGGGACGGCTGATCCCGCTTGCCACCAGCGGCACCAAACGCGCCGCCGCCGCGCCTGATCTGCCGACTATTGCCGAGGCTGGCGTTGCCGGCTATGAAGCCAACAACTGGTGGGCCATCGCCACCCCGGCAGGCGTGCCGCGCGGCGTCGTGCAGAAACTCAGCGCGGAAATGATCCGCTACCTGCAGCAGCCGGAAACCCTGAAACGTTTCGCAGCGCAGGGCGTCGAAGCCGACGTCCGCACCCCGGAAGAAATGCACCGCATGGTGCCGCTGGAAATCGCGAAATGGCGTAACGTCGCAAAGATCGCCAACATCCCCGTGGAAAAATAGCCGCACCGGTCCTGCGGTAAGGAAATGCACTGAGCCCCGACTCAGGGGGATGAGTCATCACATTTCTTCCATTGTGCTGGGCGCGGTGCTGTGCGGCGCCGTTACTGCCGATGCTGCGCAGTGCACTGCGGTCAGCGGCGAGCGCCGCGTGCCGCTGCTTGAACTTTATACCTCCGAAGGCTGTGACAGCTGTCCGCCGGCCGACCGCTGGCTGAGCGGCCTGCTGCAGCGCGGTTTCGGCACCGACCGCGTGGTCGCACTGGCGTTTCACGTCGATTACTGGAATTACATCGGCTGGACCGATCCGTTCTCACAGAAACGTTACAGCGAGCGCCAACGCCAGGCTGCGGCGCGCAATGAGTCGCGTTTCGTCTATACGCCGCAGTTCCTGTTGAACGGCAGGGATTACCGCCGCGGCATCTGGCGCGACGATTTCGGCGAGAAGGTGGCCGCACTCAACCGCGACAAGCCGCGCGCAGAACTGCGCCTGGAGCTGAAAGATTCCGGAAACGCGCTGACTGTCGGCGGTGGTGCGACGGTGACCGCGGCTACCGAACGATCACAGTCGCAAGCCTGGCTGGCACTCTACGAGAACCGTCTCGCCAACAATGTGACTGCCGGTGAAAACCGCGGCAAGCGGCTGGAGCATGACTACGTGGTGCGTGACATTGCCGGACCGTTTGCCGTGAACGCGCAGGGCGTGGCGACCTTCGATCAGCGGTTTGTGCTGGGTGCCGGCTGGAAGCGCAGCGACATGGGTGTCGCTGCTTACGTGCAGAACGTGCGCAACGGTGAGGTGCTGCAGGCGCTGGCGCTGGACTGTCCGCAGCCGCGCGGGAAATAAACCTGCTGTTGCCGGTTACCCTGCGATTACGCTGGGCCGCCAGCGGCGCGATTCGACCAGCGTGATGAAGTCATCGGCAATCTGGTTGAACAGCGCCGGTTCCTCGACGTTGACTACGTGTCCGGTGTTCGGCGCCACGCTCAGCCGTGCCGCGGCGCAGGTGCGTTTGATGAACACGCCGGCATCGAGCGCCTCCGCGTCTTCGTCGCCGACCACGACGTG
This sequence comes from Burkholderiales bacterium, assembly GCA_038144955.1. Taxonomy (GTDB): domain Bacteria; phylum Pseudomonadota; class Gammaproteobacteria; order Burkholderiales; family SG8-41. The sequence goes on from JAYQOT010000010.1 coordinate 34,207, forward strand.
CGTCGGCACTTTCATCCGCCGCAGTTTCGCCTCCAGGCTGTAGATCGACGGCCGCCGCGCCTGGATGCCGCGCAGCGTGTTGGCGTGGCCGGGACCCGACTGTTCGGCGAAGCGCGCCCAGAATTCATTCCACGTGCGCAGGTCCTTGTGCAGCAGCTGCACGCGGTTGGGTGCGCGGCGATAGAGTTTGGCCACTTCCCGCATCGGCAGGGTTTCGAAGGCGCGCGCCCGGGCCTCGGTGTCGCGCAGGTATTTCCTGCGGTTGCCCGCCGAGGAGCCCGATCCCGCGCCGACCAGCGTCAGCGACTGCGCCATGCGCGGATAACGCAGGCCGAAGTGCAGCGTCGCCATCGCGCCCATCGAACAGCCGATGATGTGCGCCTTGCGCACGCCGAGGTGGCGCATGATCGTGGCGATGTCGTCAGTGGCGAGGGTCTGCGAATAATGCTTCCACGAGCGCGGCACGTCTGAGGGTGGATAGCCACGGGCGTTGAAGGCAATGCAGCGGTGGCGACGGCTGAAATGGCGCAGTTGCGATTCCCAGCTGCGCAGATCGCCGGAAAATTCATGCACGAACACGATCGGCGTGCCCTTGCCGGTTTCCTCGTAGTAGAGGCGGGCGTTTTTGGCTTCAGCGTAAGGCATGACGCGGCCTCCGTGTCAGCGAAAGTGCGGCTAACGTCCTTCGAATTTCGGTTTGCGCTTCTCGATGAATGCCGCCATGCCTTCCTTCTGGTCCTTCGACGCGAACAGCATCTGCAGCGTGCGCGTCTCCAGCGTGAGCCCGGTTTCGAGCGAGGCGTCCATGCCGCGGATCACCGACTCCTTGGTCTGCTGCACCGCCAGCGGCGCCAGTTCGGCGATCTGCTGCGCCATCGCCACCGCGCGCTTTTCGACTTCGGCGTCGGGCACGACTTCGCTGACCAGGTTCATGTCATACGCTTCCTTGGCGCTGAACAGGTCTCCGGTCAGCACATAGCGCATCGCCTTGTATTTGCCGACGGTGCGCGGCAGGCGCTGGGTGCCGCCGCCGCCGGGGATGATGCCGATCTTCACTTCGGGCTGGCCGAATTTCGCCGATTCGCCGGCGATGATGATGTCGCAGGTCATCGCCAGCTCGCAGCCGCCGCCGAGTGCGAAACCGTTGACCGCAGCGATCACCGGCTTGGGACAGCCGTAGATCTTGCGCCACATGTTCTGCGTGCCGCGCAGCAGCATGTCGATGCTGCCGGCGCCGGCCATCTCCTTGATGTCGGCGCCGGCAGCAAATGATTTTTCATTGCCGGTGAGCACGATGCAGCGCACCGAGGCGTCGTCGGTCATCTCGGTCAGGTACTGACCGATCAGTTTGCGCACTTCGAGGTTCAGCGCGTTGCGCGCTTCCGGACGGTTGATGCGGATCAGGCCCACGCCCTCGGCGGGGCGTTCGGTAACGACGACGGGTGCGGTCATGGCGGCTCCGGAAAATCAGTTTTTGGCGAGACCGAGATCGACCAGGACGGATTTCATGTCGTTGTAGTCTTTCTCCAGGTCCTTGGCGAACTGCGCGCTGGTCACGAAGTCATCCGACCAGTAGTTTTTCTTCAGGTTGTCTTTCCACGCCGGCGTTTCGGTCGCTTTTTTCAGCACGCCCTCCCAGTACGCCACCTGCTCGGGAGTCAGCCCCTTGGGCGCCATGATTGCGCGCCAGCCACCGTAGACCAGGTTTGCGCCCTGTTCCTTCCAGGTCGGGATGTCGGCCAGAGCGCCGGGGAAGCGTTTTTCGGCCGAGATGCCGATGACACGCATGCGGCCGGCGGCGACATGCCCCGAAGCGTTGCCCGCAGCGGTGGTGACCATGTCGATGTGGCCGCCCAGCACCTGGGTGATGGCTTCCGCCGAGCCTTTGAACGCGACTGCCTTCAACGCCCGCGGGCTGACGCCGATGCTCTTGGCCAGCAGGCCGGCGGCGATGTGGTTGTGGCTGCCCAGCGCGGTGGCGAAACCGATCGATATCGATTGCGGATTTTCCTTCAGCTTGGCGATCAGGTCCTTGCCGGTCTTGATCGGGGAATCAGCATTGACCGCGAAGACGACGTAATCGTTGAACAGCGAGGCGATCGGCTGCAGGTCGCGGAAGCTGATCTTGCTTGAACCGATGATGTGGTTGGTCAGCATTGCGGTGGTGCCGATCAGCAGGGTGTGCGGATCATTTTTTCGCTGGCTGACGAAGCTGAAGGCGATGGAGCCACCGCCGCCGGGCTTGTTGACGACCGACATCGAGGTCGGGATCAGCTTGCCGTCGACGATGGCTTTTTCGACTGAACGCGCGGTCTTGTCGTTGCTGCCGCCAGGTGCGGAACCGACGATGATCTCGACGTTCTTCGATGGCGACCAGGCCTGCGCGACGCCGGACAATGCGATGGCGGTGCCGGCAAGTGCTGAGATGATGATGGATTTCATGAAGCGCTCCTCAAGTTTCTGTTGTTGATTGCAGTTCAAAGCGGTTTGAGC
>JAYQOT010000010.1:37419-52525 GCA_038144955.1 Burkholderiales bacterium
AGTTCGGAACCGATGTTGGTACCGCCGCCGGGGCGGTTGTCGACATTGATCTGCTGACCCCACATTTCGGTGAGCTTGGCGCTGACCGTGCGCGCGGTGTAGTCGGTGTTGCCGCCGGCAGCGTAGGGCACGATGACGCGGATGGGGCGTGTCGGCCAGTTCTGCGCCAGTGCGCTCTGGGCAACCAACAATGCTGCAGCGGTGCAAAACAAGTATTTGATTTTAATCATTTTTCCTCCCGGATGTGCTTGGTGCTGTGACTTCATTGCAAAGAGCCTGCTGGCGCTGCAAGCGTTCAAGATTGGCTACGAAAAGGCGGTAGACCCGTTCGTCGTTGCCTGCTGCAGCGCCTGAATTGTGCGGAGAAATTACCACGTTATTCAGGTCCCACAACGGCGAATCTGCGGGCAACGGTTCTTTTTCGAATGCGTCGAGATAGGCGCCGCCAAGGCGACCCTCGCGCAGCGCATCGGCGAGGGCAGTTTCGTCGACAATTTCGCCGCGGGCGATGTTGATCAGGTGCGCACCGCGGGGCAGGCGCGCCAGCATTGCGGCATCGATCAGGCCGCGGGTTTCCGGGGTCAACGGACTGGCGATGACCAGCCAGTCGGCGCGCGGCAGCAGCGTCGACAGTTGCTGCGGTGGATGCAGCTCGTCGACCGGATCGCCGTCGCGCTGCGGGCTGCGGCGGATGCCGATGACTTTCAGGCCGAGCACGCGCGCCAGCCGCGCGATTTCACCGCCGATGCTGCCCAGGCCGAGCACCACCATGGTCTGGCCGACGAGATCGCGGGGAAAATCGGGCGACCGCATCGGATCCCAGCGGCGTTCGTTCTGGGCGCGCAGCCAGCGCGGGAAATTGCGCGCCAGCATCAGCATGCCGGCAATCGCGCTTTGCGCAATCGGCACTGCGGTGGTTCCGGCTGACGTGGTCACGCGCACGCCGCGCTGGAGCATTTCGGTGTAGATCGGATGGTCGACGCCGACGTTGAATACATGCAGCCAGCGCAGCGTGGGCGCCTTGCGCAGGGCGGAGAAGAACTGGCGCGAGTGCGAGGGGAAAGCGTCAGTGGAGAAGAAGGCCGCTTCCAGGCGCGCACAGTCGGCATCGGCAATGCGGCCCTCGGGATCGGCCGGTAACACCACCAGTTCCAGCGCTATGCCCTGGGCGCGGGCATGAGCCTCGAGTTCCGCGCCGCGCGCGGCATGCAATCGATGCGAAACCAGCAACACGGGCATGGACGTAACCAGAGACATGCAGGAAGGGGAGCAGAGATTTTACCCGCACTTTGTTAACATGAAGCCCTGCCGAATTCGTGAAAGTCCACTCAGTGGATAACCGCACCAACGAAATCAAGACGCTAGACCTCGCCCTTCAGCTGATGGCGCGCCGCTCGGTCACGCCCGAGGATGCCGGCTGCCTGGATCTGGTGATGGAGCAGCTGAAGCCGCTGGGCTTCAACTGCGAAATCATTGCCATGAACGGGGTGACCAATTTGTGGGCGCGTCGCGGCAGTGCATCGCCGCTGGTGTGCTTTGCTGGTCATACCGACGTGGTGCCGACCGGTCCGCTCGACAAGTGGCATAACGATCCGTTCACGCCGGTGGTGAAGGACGGCATGCTGCACGGCCGCGGCGCCGCCGACATGAAGACCTCGATTGCGGCCTTCGTCATTGCGCTGCGCGACTTTGTGCAAGCCAACCCCGATCATCCGGGTTCGCTGGCGGTGCTGTTCACTTCCGACGAGGAGGGGCCTTCCGTCGATGGCACAGTGCGCGTGGTGGAAGCGCTGGCGAAACGCGGTGAAAAAATCGATTACTGCATCGTCGGCGAACCGACTTCGGTGAAGCAGTTCGGCGACACCATCAAGAACGGTCGCCGTGGCTCGCTGTCCGCCACGCTGACGGTGAAGGGCGTGCAGGGCCACGTCGCCTATCCGCAGATGGCGCGCAACCCGATCCACGACGTCGCAGCGGCGATTGCCGAACTTGCCGCCACGGAATGGGATCGCGGCAATGAATATTTCCCGCCGACCACGTGGCAGGTGTCGAACTTCAACGCCGGCACAGGCGCGACCAACATCATCCCCGGCGAGGCGCACATCCAGTTCAACTTCCGCTTTTCGACCGCGAGCACCGTCGAATCGCTGCAAACCCAGGTGGTCAACGTCCTCGACCGCCACGGCGTCGACTACGCGCTCGACTGGGTTTACGGCGGGCGCCCCTTCGTCACTGCCAGGGGCGATCTGGTCGACGCAGTGTCGAAGGCGATCAAGGAAGTCACCGGCGTCACCACCGAGCTGTCCACCACCGGTGGTACTTCGGACGGCCGCTTCATTGCCGACATCTGCCCGCAGGTGGTCGAGTTCGGGCCCACCAACGCCACCATTCACAAATTGAACGAATGCATCCCGGTGGTGGAAGTCGATGCGCTGCAGAACATCTACGGGCGCACGCTGGAATTACTGCTGCTGCGCTGACCACGCCAGAGCACCGGCTCCGGCCACTCGCCCCGAAGCAAAGCAGGCGGTGAGCAGATAACCCCCGGTCGGCGCTTCCCAGTCGAGCATTTCACCGGCGCAAAACACGCCGGGCATATTTTTCAGCATCAGGTGTTCATTCAGTTCTTCGAAGGGCACGCCGCCGGCGCTGCTGATCGCTTCGTCGATCGGCCGCGGTGCAGTCAAGGTCAGCGGCAGCGCCTTGATTGCGGCGGCAGCGCGTGCGGGATCGCTGTAGTGTTCCGCACCGAGGTGTTCGCGCAACAATCCTGCTTTTACGCCTGTAATGCCCGCACGGCTCTGCAGATGACTGGACCATGAGCGCGATCCGCGTGGATGCGCAACTTCGGCGGTGACGCGGTCGGCATCCTTGTCCGGCGCGAGATCGAGTTGCAGCGTGACGCTGCCCTGCGCGGCGATGGTGTCGCGCAAAGGTGCCGACAGTGCATAGACCAGACTGCCTTCGATGCCGTAGTCGCTGATCATCAGTTCACCGCTGCGACTGTGGGTATTGCCGGCGTCGTCAGTGAATGTAGCGGTGACGGCCTTCAACGGCTGGCCTGCGTAACGTTCGCGGAAATGCGTGCTCCACTTGGTTTCAAAACCGCAGTTGGACGGCTTGAGTGGAGAAATCGCAATGCCGCGCCCTTCCAGCAGGGTAACCCACGCACCGTCGGAACCGAGGCGCGCCCAGCTGCCGCCGCCGAGTGCGAGCACAGTACAGTCAGAGGCTGCGGTGTGTTCCCCCTGCGGCGTGGCGAAACGCAGCGCGCCATTTTCTGCCCATCCCAGCCAGCGGTGGCGTACATGGATGCGCAGTCCTGCCGCACGCAGGCGGTGCAGCCAGGCGCGCAGCAACGGCGCCGCTTTCATCTCCTTCGGGAACACCCGCTGCGAGGAGCCGGTGAAGGTGGCGATGCCGAGCCCGTGCGCCCAGTCCTGCAATTGTGCCGGGCCGAAAACCTCAAGCCAGTGCGCGACCTGTGCTGCGCGCGTGCCGTAGCGGGTGATGAACCGGTCGGCGCTTTCGGCATGAGTCAGGTTCAGCCCCCCCTTGCCGGCAAGCAGGAACTTGCGTCCGACCGAGGGCATGGCGTCGTAGAGGTCGACCTGGGCGCCTCCCGCGAGCAGGGTTTCGGCGGCCATCAGTCCGGCGGGGCCGCCGCCGATTACTGCCGCATTATGGGAATTATTTTTCAAGCTGATGGTGTTTGCCTAAAGCTGTTTGCAGACGGTCTTTTCAGCGGGCTTCGGGGGGGCGTGTGCGCTTGGTCACTGCGTTCCCAACGCGCTCGCCCGTCGGTGCTGCAACCCTCTTACAGCCACTTCGCCTTGCGGAAACGGTAGAACAGGTAGGCGTCGAGCACGATCATGATCATCAGTGTCAACGGATAACCCCAGGCCGACTTGAGGCCCGGCATGTGTTCGAAGTTCATGCCGTAGATGCCGGCGATCATGGTCGGCACTGCCACCAGGGCGGCGTAGCCGGCAAGCCGCTTGGTGACTTCGTTCTCCTGCAGCGTGATCAGCGACAGGTTGACAGAGATGGCGGTGGTGACCGTGTCGCGTGCGGCGTCGATGTTCTGGTTGATGCGGGCGACATGGTCATACACATCGCGGAAATAGTCGGACAATCCTACGCAGACCTGCGGTACGCGTCCGCCGTAGAGTTTGCTGACGGCCTCGAGCAACGGGGCCGTGGCGTGCTTGAGCGTGGTCAGGTCCTGCTTGATGTCGTACAACGCCTCGATGTTCGCGCGGGGCTCGGTGCCGGCAAAGATTTTGTCTTCGATGCTCTCGAGCCGGGTTTCAATGTTGTCCAGGATCGGGAAATAGCGGTCAACCACGGCGTCCATCAGCGCATAGAGGATGTAACCGGTGCCGTGTTTCATCTGCTCGGGCTCGCGCTCGCAGCGGTTCCTCACCTCGGAAAACCGGCGTTCGCTGCGGCTGCGCACTGACAGCACGTATTTGCGCGTCACGAAGATTTCGACTTCGCCTACCCGCAGTTCGTCGCCGTCCGGCTCGATCAGGTGCAGCACAAAGAACAGCGAATCGCCGTATTCCTCGAATTTCGGCCGCTGGTGACCGTGTTGGGCGTCTTCCACGGCCAGCGGATGCAGATCAAACTCATCCTGCAATTGCTTGAGTTCGTCGGCGTCTGGATCACGCACGGCCATCCACAGGATGCAGTCCTCCCGCTCCAGGTAGGAGCGGACTTCGGCATTACTGACTTCGGCGATCTTGCGACCGTCCTTGTAGGCGACGCTATTGACCAGCATGTCGGGACAAATCCTCTGCGCGCATCATAGCGCAGCCCTGCTGTCCGGAGAGAAAAAAGAGGCTGGGTTCAGGCGAGCCAGGGTCGTTGCGCGTGGTACGAGTCTTCGTAGTTCTCGATGGCCGGCAGCTGTTCCAGCACCAGGCCGATGTCGTCCAGTCCCTTGAGCAGGCGTTCCTTGTAGACCGGGTCGATCATGAAGGGATGGGTATCGCCCGCGGTGTCGGTGACGGTCTGTGCCGGCAGGTCGATGGCGAGCGTGGCACCGGGTTTGGCACGCAGCTGGTCGCGCAGTCCGCGGCAGATTTCCTCGGGCAGCGTCACCGGCAGCATGCCGTTCTGCAGTTCGTTGGCGTAATGAATGTCGCCGAAGGACGGCGCGATCACCGCGCGGATGCCCCAGTCGAGCAGGGCATAGACCGCGCCTTCGCGCGACGAGCCGCAGCCGAAATTGGCGCCCGCGACGAGGATGCCGGCTTTGCGGTATGGCGCCTGGTTGAGCACGAAATCCGGATTTTCCCTGCCTGCGCCGTCGAAGCGCATGTCGTGGAACAGGTATGGGTCATAGCCGGCCTTTTCGCTGCGCAGCTTGCGCAGGAAACGCACGGGAATGATGCGATCGGTATCGACATTGGCCATCTCGAACGGCGCGGCGACGGCAGTGAGCGTGGTGAACGGTTTCATTTCAGTGTCCCGCCAGCAGTTTGCGCACGTCGGTGACACGGCCGGTGACCATCGCCGCCGCGGCCATCGCCGGGCTCATCAGGTGGGTGCGTGCGCCCTTGCCCTGGCGGCCTTCGAAATTGCGGTTGGAAGTTGATGCGCTGCGCATCCCGGGCGGCACCTTGTCGCCGTTCATTGCCGCGCAGCTTGAGCAGCCCGAGGCGCGCCACTCGACGCCGGCGTCGATGAAGATGCGGTCGAGTCCTTCGGCTTCTGCCTGCGCCTTCAGCGGGGTAGAGCCCGGAGAAATCCACGCCGGGATCACCGCCTTGCGGCCTTTGAGTACGGCGGCAGCGGCACGCAAATCCTCGATGCGGCCGTTGGTGCAGCTGCCGATGAAGGCGCGGTCGATGCGAATGTCAGTGAGCGGCGTGCCCGGTTTGAGGTCCATGTACGCCAACGCGAGTTGCGCGTGATCGCGCTTGTTGGCGTCGCCCAGTGTCGCCGGGTCGGGCACGCGACCCGTCACCGGCAGCGCCTCCTCGGGACTGGTGCCCCAGGTCACCATCGGTTCGAGTCCGGCGCCGTCGAGTGAAACTTCGCGGTCGTACGTCGCGCCGTCGTCGGTGGGCAGTGCGCGCCATTGCGCGAGTGCCGCATCCCAGTCCGCCCCCCTGGGGGCGAATTCACGGCCGTGCAGGTATTCGTAGACACTGTCGTCAGGCGCGATCATGCCGGCGCGGCCACCGGCCTCGATCGCCATGTTGCACACGGTCAGGCGGCCTTCGATGGTCAGGCCGCGGATCGCGGCTCCGGCAAATTCGATGACATGGCCGGTGGCGCCGGCAGTGCCGATTTTCGCGATGATCGCCAGCACCACGTCCTTGCCGGTGACGCCGGCGGCGAGTTTTCCATTGACCGTGACGCGCAGGGTTTTCGGGCGCTTCAGCCACAGGCATTGCGTGGCCAGTATCTGTTTCAGCTGTGATGCGCCGGTGCCAAACGCGTAGGCGCCGAGGGCGCCGTGCGTGGAAGTATGTGAATCGCCGCAGGTGATGGTCAGCCCGGGCTGGGTGATGCCGAGCTCGGGGCCGATGACATGCACGATGCCCTGGCGCGCATCGGCCATGCCGTAATGCACGATGTCGTTGGCACGGCAGTTTTCCTCAAGCAGGCCGATCATGTGGCGCGCATCATCATCCTCGACAGCGGCTAGACCCTGGTCGCGATTGACGGTGGGGACGTAGTGATCGGCGACCGCGAAGTTCTGCCGCGGCTTGCGTACCTTGCGGCCTTCCTTGGCCAGCGCGCCGAACGCATGGAACGAACCTTCATGCACGAAATTGCGGTCGATGTGGATCAGCGCATCGCCGTCGGGTTTCTGCATGATGACGTGGGCGTCCCAGATCTTGGCGAACAGCGTGCGCGGGGAACTCATGAAATAATCAATTTAATCAATTAGTTGTGTGTATTATCAGAGCGCGGCGCGCTGATCCTCGGGCAACCCATAGCGGTTTTCCAGTTCCTGGATTTCCGGCAGTCCGGCAACGTCGGTGAACTGTTTGAAGTTCGCAACCTTGTCGCGCAGGTGGGCGATGGATCCGGTCTTTTTCAGTTCGCGCAGCAGGTTCTGCATCGCGGGAATCGCGGCGAGCAGCATCCAGTTTGGATAAATCGAAAGCCGGAAACCGAGCTTGCCGAGTTCATCGGCGGGCAGGTCCGGCGTCTTGCCACTGGCGGCCATGTTGTAGAGCAGCGGGACGCCCTTGAAGCGCTTGGATACGACCTCCACCTGCTCGCGGCCCACCGGCGCTTCGATGAACAGCACGTCGGCGCCGGCTTCGCGGTAGCGCTCACCGCGCTCCAGCGCGGCATCGATGCCTTCAATCGCAATGGCATCAGTGCGGGTGATGATGACGAAATCGTCGTCGCGTCGCGCATCGCACGCAGCCTTGATCTTGGCGACCATTTCATCAACGGGGATCACGCGCTTGCCGGCGAGGTGGCCGCAGCGCTTGGGCCACGACTGGTCCTCGAGGTGTACTCCGGCGACACCGGCTTTCTCGTAATCGCGGATGGTACGCCGGGTGTTGATCGGATTGCCGTAGCCGGTATCAGCGTCGGCGATCACCGGCAATCCCGAGGCATCGGCGATGCGGCCGGCGTTGTCGATCATTTCACTGGCGGTGAGCAGACCGACGTCGGGCATGCCCAGCCGCGTCAGGCTGGTACCGAAGCCGGTCATGTACACCGCCTCGAAACCTTCCATTTTCACCAGCCGCGCGCCGAAGGCGTCTGCAACGCCGGGCGCTACCGTGCATACCGGTCGCGCCAGCAGCGCGCGCATGCGGGTGGTGACCCGCTCCTGTTTACCGTTCATGGATATCCGCCTATTCGAATTTCAGGCCGAGCTGCTTTACCAGCCCTTGCCATTGCCGCAGTTCGTCGCGGATGCGTTTGCTGAACTCTTCCGGCGAACTGGCGCCGGGATTGGCACCGAGTCCGCGGAAACGATCGGCGACGGCAGCCTGGTCCATGGTCTTGCGCACGGCGCCGTTGAGCGCGGCGACTACAGCCTTCGGCGTGCCGGACGGCGCCAGCAGCCCGAGCAGCGTCGAGGCCTGGTAACCCTTGTAACCGAGCTCATCCAGCGTCGGCACATCGGGCAGCGCAGAAGCACGTTGCGGCGTGGTAACTGCCAGTACCTTCAGCCGGCCGTCCTTGACGTAGCCGATCGACGCCGCGAGCTGGTCGATCATGGTTTCGACCTGGCCGCCGAGCAGTTCGGACAATGCCGGACCGCTGCCCTTGTAGGGCACGTGCAGTATCTTGACCCCGGCCATGCTGGCGAACAGTTCGATGGCGAAATGGTTGGTGGTACCGGCTCCTGCGGATGCCATGGTGAGTTTGCCCGGACGCGTTTTCGCCGACTTGATCAGGTCCGCAACCGAGGCTATGCCGGCCCTGGGGCTGGCCAGCAGCACCAGCGGCACCGCCTGTACCGTAGAGATCGGCGCAAAGTCCTTCAGCGAATCGTAGGGCAGGCTTTTGAAGATCACCGGGTTCACCGACAGCGGGCCGCTGGAACCGACCAGCAACGTGTAACCGTCAGAGGTGGCCTTGGCGACCATCGACGCACCAAGATTGCCGCCGGCGCCGGGACGGTTATCGACCACCACGGTTTGACCGAGGATCGAGCCCATCGGCGGCGCGATGATGCGCGCGGAAATGTCGACGTTGCCGCCGGGCGCGTAGGGCACGATGAAGCGGATCGGGCGGGTAGGAAACTGTTCGGCAGCATGCAACGGCAACGACAGCAGCACGGTTGCCGCCAGCATCAGGGTTTTGTTCATGATTTTCTCCAGCAGGATTTGCGTGATTTGATCAGCCTGCAGCGCGTTTGGCACCGGCGCCGGTGTCGTATTCGACATTGGCCAGTTTTTCGGTGGACCACAGCTGTTTCAGCAGCGCGGCAGCCGCAGCCTTGCCGATCACCGGCTCAGCGAGTTCGCTGAACTTGTCGTTGAGTTCGTCGTCGGTCAGCGGCAACTCGGGGTCGCCTTTGCGGTACGGCTGGAAGTGCTCGAATTTGCGGCCGTCGTTGAGTTCGATCTCCACCTGCGCCTCACGCTTGCCCGGGTAACCCTTCGAAATCTCCGGATCGGCGACGGGCTCGATCTTTTTGATCGTGGCGCGCACGTCGGCATCGTTCATGCGCTCCGGCAGGAAGGCATTGAGGCGCACGCTGCCATGCACCAGGGCGTGGGCGACGGTGTACTGAATGCTGAACTTGGCCTGATACTCGCCTTCGGGGTTTGCGTTGTCGATGATGTCGAGGCCGGCCTTGTAAGTCGCCAGCCGGACATGCTTGATGTCCTTGTGGCTGAAGCCGTGCTGCTTCTGCAGATGCAGCACGCCGTCGATCGACGGGAAGGTGTGGCCGCAGCAGCCGTGGTTTTTGAAGGTAACGTGGTTGATGTGGTAGTCCTTGCCCAGCCCTTTCGTTGCCTTCCCCCAGTCCGGATTCACGCTCATCGCGTTGCCGAAGCCTTCCTTGCCCTCGAGGATGTCGAGCGCGCCGGTGACGCCTTTCATCGCCGCCATTGCCGCCCAGCAGCCGGCATCGGCAGCATGGCCGCCGTGCAGCGGTTTGGTCATCGCCTGCGACAGGAACGCCTGTTTCAGCCCTGAAGCGAAACTGCCGACAGTGGCCATCGCATGCATGAACTGTTCCTTGTTCGCGCCGAGCACGGTGGCTGCCGCCGCAGCTGCGCCGAAAGCGCCGACGGTGCCGGTGGTGTGCCAGAACCTGTAATGTGAGGGCATGACGGCAGTGCCGATGCGGGTTGAAATTTCGTAACCAACGATGACGCCGCGAAGGAATCTGTCGCCGGAGGCGCCACTGGCCTGGGCTGCAGCAAGTGCCGCGGAGATCACCGGGCTACCGGGGTGGTAACCGGCGTCACGGTAGATGTCGTCGAATTCCACCGAGTGTGATGCCGCACCGTTGATCATCGCCGCGGCACGCAGGGTTGCGCGGCGGCCGGTGGCGAGCCGCGCGCGGCCGCGGTCGAGGTCCTCTGCGAAAGCCTGTTCCAGCAGCGTTGCCGGGGTGACGATGCTGCCCGGCAGCAGCGAGGCGTACCAGTCGATCACCGCGCGCTTGGCGTGGTGGATTACTTCCGGTGGCAGCGACGAGGTCTGTTCAGTGATCGCGTAATCGGCAAGCTGTTGCATCAACATGGTTTGGCTCCTTGCGTATCTTTCTGGGTTGCTGAACGCACCACTGCAGTGACGTCGTTGGGGGTGAGGCGTCCGATGGGTCCGGTGGAATAGGCGGCGACATGGATCTTCAGGTCGGGTTTCAGCAGGAAACCGGTGGCATGCAGAATTTTGCGCTCGTGTTCGATGAACGCGCCAGTCCTGCGGCTGATGTCCTGATAATCAACACCATAGCCTACTGGAAACGCCAGTTTCTGAACCTCGACCGTTTTACGGGCGTTTTCCAGCGTGTCGACCGACGCGGCGATCACCGCGACGCCGAGTTGCCTGAGCTGGGGCAGCCAGGTCTGGTAGTCAGCCAACTGCTGACGGCAGTACCTTCACCAGTCGCCGCGGTAGAACAGCACGGCAGCCCACTGGCCGGCGGCCAGTGCACTCAGCGTCTGTGATCCTCCGCTGACCAGATCCAGCTTGAGATCGGGAAACGGTTGCCCCGAATCAAGTTTTTCACCCACACTTTGCGCCATTGGTGTTTCCTCCTGCGTTTTTATCGGACCCGCGGCTAGCGTCTTGCGACCAGCCCGTCTACGGCAACTACGCCGTCGCCTTCCTTTTTGACGATCAGCGGATTGATTTCGGCTTCGGCGATGTCATCGAATGCCGCCAGTTGCGAGAACGCCGCCACGGCCTGCGCCAGCGACGCGCAGTCGCCTTTGGTCATGCCGCGGTAGCCGCGGATTACCGCCAGGCCTTTGACTTCCTCGATCATCTGCAGCGCGGTCTCCGTCGTCACCGGGGCGAGGCGCATCGCAATATCCTTGTAGATTTCTGCAAGTACGCCACCGACGCCGAGCACCACCAGCGGTCCCACCTGCGGGTCGCGCTTGTAGCCGACAATGACTTCGGCGAGTCCACGCTCCATGCGTTGCACCAGGATGCCGTTGAGCCTGACCTGCGGATGTTTGGCCTTGACGCGCGCAAAAATGTCTTCCGCCGCTTTCTTCAATTGCGCCGCGTCACCGACGTTCAGCACCACGCCGCCGGCGTCGGTCTTGTGCGCGATGTCCGGTGACAGGATTTTCGCCACCACCGGCCAGCCGATATCGACTTTCGCATTGGCATCGGCCATCACCGCGGTCTGCGCCTGCGGCACACCAAGCGCGCCGAATACCGCGCAGGCCTGCTGTTCATTGAGTTGTTTGCCTGCAGACGCCTGCAGCAGCTTGCCGGCGGCCGCGGTACGTTGCGCGTCCGGAGCGGGTGTGGCGAGAGGCGGCGTCCAGTCGCGCCAGGCGCGAATCGATTCTGCGCACGACTCCGGCGTACGGAAGCCGGCGACGCCCGACTGCGCCAGCAGTTTAAGCGAGGCTTCGGCATGCGGCGCGAGGAATACCGCCAGCACCTTGTCACCGCGATTGGCCTCGACCAGCGGTTCCACCGCAATCTGCGGCTGGAACTGCGCCGAGCTGCCGGCTACCGCCAGCACCAGGTCGCAATGGTCGGAAGCCAGCAGCGCATTCAGCACGCCGCCGTAGATTTCCTTTTTTGCACCGGCCAGCGTGAGGTCGGTGATGCGCGACTTGCTGATGGTGATGTTTTTCTGTGCCAGCGTTTGTACCAGAGCGTCGGTCGGGCCGACGACATCGACGCCGTAGGTACCGATGCGGTCAACTACGCAGGCAGCACCGCCGCCGGTGGTGGTCATCGCCGCGACGCGGTGGCGCTTGCGCGGTTTCTGGCCCTTGACCAGCGCCGGCAGCTCAAACAGTGCTTCCAGCGTGTCGACGCGCAGCATGCCGTGGGCCTTGAAAAACGCATCGACTGCGGCATCGGTGCCGGCCATCGCACCGGTGTGAGAAGCGGCGAGATCCTGGCCCACTTCGGAACGGCCCAGCTTGTAGACGATCACCGGTTTGCCGGCGTCATAGGCGCGCCGTGCCGCGTCCGCCAGGTGCGGCGCATCGCGGATGGTTTCCATGAACAGCAGGATGGCATCGGTGTGCGGATCGTCGACCAGCAGGCCGGCGAGTTCGCCGACGCCGAGGTCGGCCTCGTTGCCCACCGAGATCAGTTTCGAGAAACCGACGCCGCGGCCCAGGCCGCGCGACATCAGTCCGCCCATCATGCTGCCCGACTGCGACACGATGGCCAGCCCACCGGGGGTGATATCGAGTTTTTCCAGCACCGCGTTCACCGAAAGCGCGAGGTGGGTCTGGGTGCTGAGCAAGCCGATGCAGTTGGGGCCGACCAGCCGCGTGCTGCTGCCGCGGATGATGTCGTTGAGTTTCTGTTGCTTGGCGCGGCCTTCGGCGCCGGTTTCGGCGAAGCCGTCGCTGTAGACCGTGACTACCGGGATTTTCTTGGCGACGCATTGTTCCAGTGCTGCCGGCACGGCCTTCGCCGGCACCATGACGAAAGCATGGTCGACGTCGCCGGGAATCGCGGTGACATCGGGATAGGCCTTGTCGCCGAAGATTTCATCTCGGCCCGGATTCACCGGGATCAGCGTGCCGGTGTAACCGTGTCGCTTGAGGTAACGTTGCGGACGCGAGGTGTTTTTCTTTTCGTCGCCCGACGCGCCGATCAGCGCGATGGACCGGGGATCGAAGACGGCTTGATAGAGTTTGTTCGGCATGGCGGTGGAAATTGCCGCTAGGAGCGCGGCGATATTGTCTGACGATCAGGCCTTGGGCGGACGCTGCGAGAAGCTGCGCTCGAAAATGCCTTCGGCAATGCGGTTCTTGAGAATCTCGATCGAGCCGCCGGCGATCATCCAGCCGCGGCATTTGCGGAAGCAGTACTCGACCAGCGATTCGTCGGTGTAACCCATGCCGCCCATGATCTGCATGGCCTCGTTGCAGACATCGAATCCGGCCTGGTTGCAGAAGGCCTTGGCGATTGCCGTGTCCTCGGCCGAGGGGATGCCGCCGTCGGCGTTGACCGCGGCCTTGTAGAGCAGCCACTGGCCGGCCTCGAGTTTCATTTTCATGTCGGCGAATTTCCACTGGATGCCCTGGAATTCGCAGAGCAGGCGCCCGAACTGCTTGCGCTGCATCGCCCACTCGCGGGCGATGTTGTAGGCGTAGCGGCCGAAAGCCAGCGAACGCGCGGTGTTGCCGATGCGCTCGACGTTGAAGCCGGCGATCTGTTTCTTGAAGCCGCCTTCCTTGAGCATGACGTTTTCGGGGCCGACGTAGACATTGTCGAGGTAGGTCTGCACCCAGTCCTCGCCGTTCATGAATTTCGCCGGTGCGCCCTGCTTGAAGCCTTTGGCATCGCGCGGGATCAGTACCGAGCCGATGCCGCCAACGCCGGGACCGAAGCGCACGTAGGTCAGCATGACTTCGGCGTACGAGGCATGGGTCTGGAACACTTTGACGCCGTTGATGCGGTAGCCATCGCCATCGGGGGTGGCGCTGGTCTTGAGGTCGGTCACCGCGGAACCGGCCTCCGGTTCGGTCATGCCGACGGTGATTACCGATTCACCGGCGAGGATCTTGTCGAGGTAACGTTTTTTCTGGTCGGGGGTGCCGTATTCGGCGAGCACGCGCACCGGGCCGAAATTGCCGGCCTGGATCACATCGGCGCTGCGCGGGCATACCGAGGCGATGGTCTCGATGGCGATGATGGCGTCCATCAGCGAGCCGCCCTGACCACCGTCTTCTTCCTTCATCGTGATGCCCATCAGGCCCTGCTCGGCCATCAGCTTCGCGACATCCCACGGATGTTCTTCCTGGTGGGCGCGCTTCAGTGCGCCGTCGCGCAGATGGCGTTCGGCGAATCCGCGCACGGCGTCGCGGAACTGTTCCTGCTCGGGGGTAAGGCGGAAATCCATGATATGAAACCCGAAGTGATCAACCCGTCATTTTACCGTGCGTGATGTAGTGAGTCAGCCTTGGCGGCCTCTCCGCATGCTGGAACAAACCCCTTTGCTTATTGAGATTTGATTCCCGCAGCACGCACCACCTTGCCCCATTTCTCGACCTCGGACCTGAGGAAATGTGCGAACTCTTCCGGCGAGCCGGCCGCCTCCTCGGCACCTGATTTGTCGAACAGCTGCTGCACGCGCGGCACGTCGAGAGCGCTGCGCGTCGACTGGTTGATTCTGGCGATGATGTCCTGCGGTGTTTTTGCCGGCGCGAGCAGCGCGTTCCAGCCACCAGCCTCGTAACCGCTGACACCTGCTTCGTCGATGGTCGGTACTGCGGGCAGCGCTTTCGATCGCCTCAGCGAACTGATGCCAATGCCGCGCAGTTTCTTTGCCTGCACCGGCGGCACGGCGGCAGCGACCGGCGCGAAAGTCATGTGTACATGGCCGCCCATGGTTTCCGCCACCGCCGGCGCAGCGCCCTTGTACGGCACGTGACCGATTCTGGTTTTTGCCAGCATGTTGAACAGAACCAGCGCGAGGTGATTGGAACTGCCGACGCCGGCGGAACCGGAGTTCAGCGTGTTCGGGTGCGCTTTGTCGAGCGCAATCAGTTCACTGACGGATTTTGCCGGCACCGAGGGATGGATTACCAGCACGTTGGCCTGCTTGGCGACAAGGATCACCGGCGCAAGGTCGGTGAGCACGTTGTAGCCGAGTTTGGCGTAGACCGCGTGACCGCTGGCAAGCGCCGTGGTGCCGTAGAGCAGCGTGTGACCGTCGGCGGGAGCACGGGCAACGCTCTCGCTGCCGATGTTTCCGCTGGCTCCTGAGCGGTTGGCCACCAGTACGTTCTGTTTCCACGCAGCGGTCAGCTGTTCAGCCAGTGCGCGTGCAATCAGGTCGGCCGAACCGCCGGCGGGAAAGGGGACCACCATGGTCACCGGCTTGTCGGGATAGGACTGTGCGCCGGCGGCACAGGCGAACAGCAGCAGCAATAACGACGGGATGCGGTATGAAAATTTCATGTTGCGCTCCTCCTCGGTTTTATTGCCCGCCTGCAGGCGCCGC
>JAYQOT010000011.1:0-30681 GCA_038144955.1 Burkholderiales bacterium
ACCATCAGTGATGCTACCGGGGTGGGCACGATTCTCGATGACGGCACCGGCTCTGGTGGCACTAACGATGATCGTCCGAGTTTCTCGATCAACGATGTGACGGTGAACGAGGCTGCCGGCACCATGACCTTCACGGTGACCAAGACTGGCTCGACGAATCTGAGCTCTACGGTGGCCTACAGCTTTAGCGATGGCACGGCGGTGACCACTGGCACGGACGATGAACTCGACTACGCTGGCACTGCCGATACCCTGACCTTTGCCGCCGGTGAGACCACCAAGACCATCACGGTGACGATCAACAATGACTCGGTCTACGAGGGGAGCGAGTCATTTAACGTCAACCTGGCGAGTGCCACCAACGCGACCATCAGTGATGCTACCGGGGTGGGCACCATCTTGGATGACGATGGCTCGGGCGCCGACCTGCTCACCGTTAAGACTCTGATCAGCGGGGATGCCTCACCGCTCATTGGCAGCACGGTCACTTTCCGCATTACGGTCACTAACAAAGGCAGTGCGGATGCTACCAACGTGAGCCTCACCGAGAGCTGGCCCAGCGGGCTGACGTTTGTGAGCGCCACACCCTCGGGCAGCACCAGCTACAACAGCACAAGCGGGGTTTGGACGATCGGGTTGTTGGCCAATGGTGCCTCTGCGACCCTGGATCTGAGCGGCACGGTGAATTCAGCCTCCGAAAACACTTCGATTACCAACAGCACTAGCCGGGCCACGGGGGATCAAGCGGACCCGACGACGATAGGTGACGATCTGACGGAGTCGGTTGTGGTTGATGCTCTGCCGGTAGCGACTGATGATGCGGGCACGTTTATTCCGGGTTTTGCCAAGACCATCACGGTGCTCAGCAACGATACCACGGGCGATGCGGTGGTGGCGAGTACGGTGCAGTTTACTTCTGCCGGTGCCACCGATGGCGGCAAGACTCTGGTGGTTACCGGCGAAGGCACCTGGACGATTGATGCCACCACAGGTGCGATTACCTTCACGCCGTTCGCTGGCTTTACGGGTAATCCCACAGCCATCGAGTACAAAGTTGCCGATAACGATGGCAACTATGCAACGGCGACGGTCACGCTCACCAAGGGCAGAACGGATGATAGGCCACCACCCCACTTCGAATCACCGTGGATTTCCTTGGAGGGCATCGGCAATGATTATTCTGCGAAGCCTTTGGCTTTCAGTTCAACCACAATGTCAGGCGAGGTGCGCTACATCGAAAACGCCATCGATCGGTTGCTGGAGGAGGGCGTCGTAATCAAACCGCACGAATTAAAAGTAGTCCGCAATATTCCTGACCAGAAATTTTCTTCAGTCGACAGGTTTATTATTTTTGCGATTCCTGCGGACACCTTTGAGCACACTAAATCCGACGAAAAAATCACACTAACTGCAACAATGATCGATGGCACTGCTTTGCCAATCTGGCTTATTTTTGACCCAACAAAAGGTGAATTCCGGGGCTACGTACCTCAGGAGTTCAAGGGTGAGCTGATTGTCAAGATACTGGCGCGTGACGATTTCGGTCGGCAGGCGGAGACTACCGTCAGAATCCGGATTGAAGAAGCAGCTGGCCAAGTTGCACAGAAGGGTAAGCCGGGACTGACGGCCCAGCTGCAGGGCCAGAGTATCTTCGCTTGGAGGAATGAACGGGATCAATTGATTCAGCAGTTGCGCCAGGCGCGACTGAACGAATACTCAACCGACAGAACCGAAAAGCCTTCGGCAGTGCGTGTACGTGGGCACCGAGTCTAATGTAAGCGCAATCCCGCTCGATCAGGCCCTCTACGACAGCGGGTCACTAGTAGCCCTGCTCTATCTCGGTCGCCGCGCGAGAGAAGCAGCTGCTCTCGCGGAACTGGGCTTTGTGGCTGTGAACGAGACCCATGCACTCCTGCCCTACAGGCAGGCGGCTTTGTGGTTGGATGGCATCCGCCCCGCAACTGGTCAGGTGGTGGCGTTGTCCGGCGTAGCTAGCATCGAAGGTAATGCCCCTTATGTCATGTGGCTTGCCGCATTGTTTCGTTCTATTTTGCCTATCGAGCAGTCTCCTTTGCAACGGGTAGATCCGAGCAAGCTTTCCGATGAACTTGCGCGTGAATGGCCTCAATGGTTGCCTGCCCATGTGCTGCTGCTTCGGCTCCCGCCGCAAAAGATGTTCAGGGGCGGGATTTTGCTCCTGGCTCGCGAACAGGACTGGACGGAGAATACACTCAGCCTGCTGCCGGAATGGGGCTCCCTGCTGGCGCAAGCTTACTCCTCACACACGCCCAACACCGTTTACTCGCATTTACGGCGTTGGCATGCGCATTGGGCAAACGGGGAGAGTGAGAGTACTGGGCAAGGTTTTATTGCAGATACGCGTCGCTGGTTAGCTCGACTCAGCCTGTTGCAGATGGGCTTGATGTTGATGATACTTGTGGCGCTGCTCCCGGTCCGCCTGACGGTGCTGGCCCCCGCTGAGCTGGTGCCACTTAAACCGGCGGTGATTCGTGCCCCAATGGACGGTGTCGTTGACAAGGTATTGGTCATACCGAATCAGAGCGTTAAAAAAGGCGATGTGCTGTTTGAATTTGATCGCGTCAGCTTGGAAAGTCGCTTACAGATTTCAATCAGTGCATTGGCTACTTCCCAAGCCGAATATCGAATTCGGGCTCAGCGCGCTCTGTTTGAACCAGAAAGCAAGGCGCAGCTGGCCGTCATCCAGGGGCAGATCGAGGAGAGGCGGGCCGAGGTTGACTACCTTAAAAGTCTGAGCGGTCGGGCTACGGTCATAGCGCCGCAGGACGGCGTTGCACTGTTTGGAGATGCCACAGAATGGGTCGGCCGACCGGTGCTAACGGGGGAGCGAGTCATGGTGCTGGCCGATCCTAATGCCGCAGAGGTTGAGGCCTGGCTGTCGCCTGGTGACGCCGTCCCCCTGGAGATGGGTTCCAGTGTAAAGGTTTATCTTAACGCAGACCCACTGGTACCACTGCAAGCGCGCTTGCGCTACGTGGCTCATGAACCCATTGCACGTCCCGAGGGCCATTATGCCTATCGGGTTCGTGCCGAACTGCTGCCCGGTGAACAGGGTCGGGTGGGCCTCAAGGGAACGGCCAAGCTCAGTGGGGGACGGGTATTGCTGGGTTACTGGGTGATGCGCCGTCCACTGGCTCAGGCCAGATCGTGGCTAGGCTGGTAGATGCAGCCGCCACTGCGGGAAGAACTCAGCCTTTATATGGGTCCGGCCACCACTAGCGGGGCCCCCACCTGGTCTCTACACGATCCAGCGCGAAATGTATATTTTCGCATCGACTGGCTGACGTTCGAGATCTTGTCTCGCTGGCATCTGCCCGAGCCGCAAGCCATCGTCAGCGCCATTGCCGCCGAAACACCGATTCAGGATCTTCAGACCAGTGACGTTGAGATGGTGCTTCGGTTTTTATCGGAACGCGAACTACTGCAGCGCTCAGATGCCGCTTTCAGTCATGGTCTGGCTAGAAAAGTTCAACGTCAGCATACCAACTTCTCCACTTGGCTACTCCATCACTACCTTTTTTTTCGGGTGCCATTGTGGAAACCTGACGCCTGGCTTGAACGCACCCAGCATTTGGTGAAAGGGTTTTATTCGCCACTATTTTTTTTGCTTTCCGGCTTGGTGCTGATGGCGGGACTCTTACAGGTGAGCCAGCAGTGGGATCTTTTTGCTGCCACATTTGTGGATCTGTTCTCCTGGCAGGGGCTGATGGCTTATGTGCTTACGCTGATACTGGTGAAGTTTGCTCACGAGTTGGGGCATGCATTTACAGCTAAGCGTCTGGGCTGTCGGGTGCCCAACATGGGTGTGGCTTTTCTGGTGATGTTCCCCATGGCCTACACGGATGTAAACGATGCCTGGAAGCTGCCTCAGCGGCGGCAGCGGTTGGCCGTGGGCGCAGCTGGAATCATTACGGAATTGCTCATTGCCATTTGGGCTACTTTGGCGTGGGCCCTGTTGCCTGAAGGGCTGCTGCGCACCGGCATGTTTTTACTGGCCAGTACGACCTGGATGGCCACCCTGCTGATTAACGCCTCGCCCTTTCTGCGGTTTGACGGTTATTTCCTGCTGATGGATTGGCTCGACATGCCCAATCTGCATGCGCGGGCATTTGCGTTGGGCCGATGGCGGCTTAGGGAATGGCTGTTTGGATTGGGGGTGTCCCCTCCGGAGTCGATGGCACCGATTCGCCAGCGTTTGTTGATACTTTTTGCCTATGCTACTTGGAGTTACCGCTTGCTGGTTTTTGGGGGCATCGCTGTAATCGTCTACCAAGCGTTTCCAAAGCCACTGGGTCCTATTCTGGCGATCATTGAGGTAATCTGGTTCATCATTTTGCCGGTAGTTCACGAAACGAAGATGTGGTTAGAGTATTTACATAACCTTTTCCGGACAACGCCTGGTCAGCGCACTTTAGGTGTTTTGGCATGCCTTCTGTTGTTGGTTCTTGTGCCGTGGGATACCCGCGTCGAAGGTCAGGGGGTGCTCAAGCCGCTAGAATCCTACCCCTTGATTGCTCCCAGCGGCGCACGCATCAGTGCCATGCCGGTTCCCAGCGGGGCAGCAGTGCCCGCGCAGGCATTGCTTCTTAGTCTGGAGCAGGTCGATTTGCAATATCAGCAGCAGGCGCTGGCGGCACGTTCTGCGGGGCTGTCGTGGCAGGTGGGTAGCACCGGCGTGAATCTAAAACTGCGCGAGTATCAGCAGGTAATTACAGCGAAGCGTGACAAAGTCAACGCTGAACAGCAGGGGCTTGAGAAGCAGCAGCAGCAATTCGTCATGCGGGCGCCGTTTGCAGGCACTTTATACCTAACCCATCCAGACCTGATGACCGGCAATTGGGTGGGCAAAAGCGAGAAATTGGGCGAACTCGTCGCGCCCACCGGCCTGCGGGTGGAGACCTACCTTGCGGAGGCCGATATTGATCGTCTGAGAATTGGTGATCAAGGCGTGTTCTACCCTGAGGCCGGAAGCCCTAGCGCACTGAAGCTGACGGTCAAAAACATCGACAATGACGCTACTCATGAATTGGCAGAAGGTATGCTGGCGTCGAGCCGTGGGGGGGGCATACCTGCAAGAGAGCATTCAAAAGCACTGATACCCGAACATGCGCTCTACCGGGTGGTTTTGATGGTACACGTCCAGAACACCACAGTGCATTTGCCAGTGTTACGGGGCAGGCTTGTGATTCACGCTAAAGCCCAGAACTCGCTGGTTCGCTATCTGCGTGCCGGCTTGGCTGTGCTTCGGCGTGAGGCCGGATTCTGATTAGAATCTAATGTTTTGAGTGTCGGGCACTTTCGGGCGGTCTTGTTTAAGGCGCTTGCAGGAAGCGAACGGCTATTTGCTGTTCATTTTGGCGCTGTTCATTCAACACTGTCGCCGGCAAAGTTAGTTGCTGTCAAGCTGTTCAAAGCTGGGACATGCTAGTAGGAAAAGCGTTGTTCTGGTCGATGAAGGATCACTCGTTGCACAGCGGTAGGCTTTAGCGCGGGCGCTGCCGATAAGAATCGCGTGTTTACTCCACGGGATCATACGGGTCGACCGGCTTGACGATACTAAAACGGCCCGGTTGCGCTTTCTGCAATTCCAAAGTGTAACTCGCGACGTGGCCGTACATCGAGAAGGAGTAAATAAAAATTGTGCCGTCAATGGTTAGCCTGTCGAAGGCGGCGACCATCTCGTCGCCGGTAACGCCGGCCGGCCAGTTCGGCACGCTGCACCAGGCTCGTTTTGGGGTGTTGGCTCGGTACGCGGGTGACCTGCGAATTGATCATCATTGTCGATGACTCCAGTGGTCGATATGGTCCGCGTCCGGCCAAGTCGGCACACGGTTTACAATTGATGTGTTTCCGTTTCAGGCGACAACGCGTTTCGGCTGGCTAGGTCCGGCCGCCAGCTTGACGATCTCGCGCACGTCCTTCGCGTTCTCGAAATCCTGGATCGCTGCGTAGAGCCGCGCGACGTTGTCGGCTGACAACGCGCGCGCGGAGCAGTTGTCGAACTTTTCCTTGAGCATTTCCGCCGGCAGCGGCTTGTCGACGCTGCGGCCCAGCGCCTGGTCAGTTTTCGCGCTGACGACGTGGCCGTCGGTCAGCGTGACTTTGACTTCGGCGCCGAAATGGTTGTCGGCGGGGAACTGCGCGGTGGTGTAGGTGGTGGAATGGACTTTCGGCAGGATCGCGCGCGTCGCCGGATCTTTCCAGGTGTCGCCTTCGAACTGCTCGATTTTTATGGTTTTGTCTTTGAGCGCGCGCGCCAACGTGTACTGCACGCTGAACTTGGCGTCGAGTGAAGACTGCGGATCGGGACGGTTGGTGTGCTCCAGCCGGCGCGGGTGGGTCCACGACTCGATTTTCGCGACCTTGTCCGGTGTCAGGTCGTGCTTGTGCACAAGCTCCAGCATGCAGTCGATTGCCGGGTGGGTGCTGCCGCAGCAGGGATAGGACTTGATGGCAATGGCGGGACGGGTGATGTCCAGCGGATTCGCCCAGGCCGGGATCGCCCTGGAAGCGTCGTAGTTGCCAGCGCCGTTGAAGACCTCGAAATAGCCCTGCTTGTGTTCAAACGCCTTTGCGCCGGCGCTGAAGCCGTCACGCGCCAGCAGTGCCGCGAGCAGGCCGTTGCGTGCGCAGTGGCCGACGTGCAGCGGTTTGGTCATGGTGCCGAAGTTGGATTTGACGCCGCTGGAGAACGAAGCCGCGATCGACAGCGCGGTCGCGGTTTTTTCAGCGGACAGTTTCAGCAGGTGGGCGCAGGCCGCGGCGCTGCCGAATACGCCGAGGGTGGCCGTCGGGTGCCAGCCCTTGGTGTATTGATGGAAATTCACCACCATCGACAGCTTGCATTCGGTTTCGAAGCCGGCGACGTAGGCGGCGATGAAGTCGCGGCCGCTGGCGCCGGTCTCATCGGCGAGTGCGAACAGCGCAGGCAGGATCGGCGCCGAGGGATGGCCGCCGAGCGTGTTGTTGCAGTCGTCGAAATCGAGCGCATGCGAGGCGGTACCGTTGACCAAGGCGGCATCCAGCGCAGCGATGCGCCGCGCGTGGCCGAACACCAGCGCCGGGCCGCTGCCCGATCCCGAGACGCCGAGTACGATGCGCGTGCAGTCTTCCGCTGCGCCGGCGAGGGTCACGCCGACGGTGTCGAGGATGCCGACCTTGGCCCAGTGCACGGCATCGGTAGGCAACGCGGAATACTGTAACGATATGATTTTATTGGATAATTCTGTGGCAAAACTCATCGCGCTGCTCCTCTGCAGCGACGCTGCGGATGGCGCGTCGCGGATATGCGGTGGCGGAAGAGAGTGGGAGTCGAACCCACACAGGACCGCTCGCGGCCCCTACCGGGTTTGAAGTCCGGCCGCCCCACCGGGAGCGATTCCCTTCCATGATGCAACCGTCATTGTAAGGCGGCGCGGCATGCGCGCGTAAGTCCGTTCCAGACTGTGATGCTCGCGGCTGGCCGCAGACCTCGGCGTTATACTGTGGCCGCTTTCAAAACACATGAGGAGGACGTCATGCAGGTATCACTACGCACCGGGATTGCACTTGCCGTATGTGCGCTGGCGCTGGCGCCGGCAGCTGCGACAGCCGCGGGTTATCCCGAAAAAGCGGTGGAAATGGTGGTTGCCGGCAATGCCGGCGGCGGACTCGACCTGACTGGGCGCGCGCTGGAAGCTGCGCTGCGCGAAACCAAACTGTTTTCCGAATCTTTTGCCATCAAGAACGTCGGCGGCGCCGGCGGTAACGTGGCACGCACCCAGGTGCACCAGAAAAAAGGCGACGGCCATGTGCTCTACGTTGAATCCAACCGCATCTACGTCAACCGCATCGTCGGTACTACGCAGCTCACGCATCGCGACGTGACGCCCGTCGGCCGCCTGATCACCGAGTACCTGGCGTGGGTGGTGCGCGCTGATTCGCCGATCAAGTCGCCGAAAGACGTGTTCGATCAATTGAAGAAGGATCCCGGTTCGGTGGTGTTCGGCGTCGGCACGGTACCGAGCAACGACCAGATGAATGTGCTGCGCCCGGTGCTGGCTGCAGGCATCGATCCGAAAAAGGTCAAGGTGGTGTCGTTCAAGAGCGGCGGCGATCTCACCATCCAGCTGCTGGGTGGCCACATTCCCGTGATTTCCACCGGCCTGTCGGAGGCGATCGAGCAGGTCAAGGCGGGCAAGGCGCGGGTGATCGCGGTGTCGGCGCCGAATCCGCTGCCGGGTGACCTCGCCAAAGTGCCGACCTGGCGTTCGCTGGGAATCGACGTCGCGATCCTGCACTGGCGCGGCGTGTTCGCACCGCCGGGCATATCCAGGGATGTCGTGGCCTACTGGGACAAGGCGCTGGGGCAAATGGTAAAGACCGACGCCTGGAAGCAGCAGTTGGAAAAGCACGGCTGGTTTGACGCTTACGCCGACTCGGCGGGTTTTGCCAAGGATCTCGATGCCGAGGAGAAAATCTACGCCCAGATACTGACCGATCTCGGCATGGCCAAGGGACTTAAGAAATAGCGCGCATCCTGCCGTGAAAAAGCCGCCGGTCGCAACCGGCGGTTTTTTTTATGTCCCGCGCGCGGCGTTCAGCCGCAACGGGAGGATTTCCACGGTGCGCTCACCGTCGGTGATCCAGGTTGTGCCGTCCTGGATCGTGCACTGCAACTGCATGGTGCGTTGCGCGAGTGCCGCCAGTTCCTGCGTTGTGACCGGGGGCAATGCAAATACCTCGAGATTGGCGGAGCGCACCAGGCTGTCCTCAACACCCTGCCACCAGCGCCCAGCATTGCGGCCGTAGGCATAGACGCGAACCTGCGCCGCGCGGCCGCAGGCCCTGCGCACGGTTTTTTCGTCAGGCAGCCCGACTTCGATCCACTGGCGGATGGCGCCGGTGAGGTCTTTTTCCCATAGGGCCGGCTCGTCCTCGTCGCTGAGACCTTTGCCGAAAGCCAGTGACTCGCCGGCATTCAGCGCATATGCGAGCAGCCGCACCATCATGCGTTCGTCGGTTTCCGAGGGATGGCGCGCCAGCACCAGCGCGTGGGTCGCGTAGTGGCCGCGGTCCATGTCGCTGACGGTCAGCTCGGCCTTGAAGATGGTTGCGTTGAGTGCCATGAAGTGGTTAACGTGCCGGGATGGGAGTGGTGAATGAAAATGAAGATGCGGTGATTGCCGCGACCCGGCAATGGGTCGAGCAGGCGGTGATCGGCCTCAACCTGTGTCCGTTCGCGCGCGCAGTATACGCCGGCGACCGCATCCGCTACGTGGTCAGCGCGGCAGCCACGGCGGAAGCGCTGCTGCAGGCGCTGGCGGAGGAATTGCAGGTGTTGGCGGCCACCGACGAACGCGAAACCGAGACCACGCTGCTGATCCATCCGCGGGTGATGGCTGATTTTCTCGATTTCAACGATTTCCTCGGGGTCGCCGACGTGCTGATCGCCGACCTCGGGCTGGAAGGTGTGCTGCAGGTGGCGAGTTTCCATCCGCAATACCAGTTCGCGGATACCAGGCCCGACGACGTCACCAATTGCAGCAACCGCTCGCCCTATCCGACGCTGCACCTGCTGCGCGAATCCAGCATCGAGCGCGCGGTCGCGGCGCATCCCGATACCGAGCGCATTTACCGCGACAATATCGAAACCCTGCGCCGGCTCGGCCGCGAGGGCTGGGAACGATTAATGTCGGGCGCGTCGCGCTAAAGTTATTTCAGACGCGCGACAATGCCGTCCGCCGCGCGTTTCGCATCCGCCATCGCATCGGCGAGGCTGCCGCCGCAGCCGCTGCGTACCGCGCCGGCGGCCCACAGCCCGGGGAGCGCGGTCTCGAGGCTGTCGTTGGTGACCAGGCGGCCGGTCGCGTCGCGCTGCACCGCGTCCGGCACGAAGGCGGCGTTGGGCTCGAGGCCGATGTAGGCGAAGATGCCGGCGCAGGGGATTTCCTCGCTGCCCTTGCCGTTGTTGATGCGCAGTTTCTCCACCATGTTGCCGCCGAGCACAGCTTCGACCGTGGTGCCGAAGCGCGTTTCAATTTTGTCGTTGGCGCTGACGTGGTCGATGAAATGCTGTTGGGCGCTGAAGGCCGCACCCCGATGCAGCAGCAGCACCTTGCCGCAGTACTGGGCCAGTACCAGCGCTTCCTGCAGTGCTGAATCGCCGCCGCCGACGACGGTAACGGTCTCGTTCTGGAACATCGGCCCATCGCAATCGGCGCATTTCGAAACGCCGCGACCCTCGAACTCGGCTTCTCCCGGTATGCCCAGGGTCTTGAGGCGTGCACCGCTGGCGACTATGATCTGGCGCGCGCGATAGCTGCCGTTCTCGGTGGTTACTGAAAATCCGCCATCCTTTCCGCTGATCGCGGTGACGGGTTCCTGGATGCTGGTGACACCGGCGTCGGCATTGGCCTGGGTCAGTTCCGCGGCAAATGCTGCGCCGCCGGCTTCGCCGCCGGGCGGAGCCGGATCAAGTTCGTTGACATTGATGACCAGGCCCCCGAACAGCTGTGCCTCGAAGGTGGCGGCGGAGAGGCCGTGGCGGGCGATTGCGCCGGCGGCGGTGAGTCCGGCGATGCCTTCGCCGATGATGATGACGTCAAATGCGGAATTCGGCATGGTTCTCTTTCAATAACGTTTGTTGCGGAAAGGGGGGCGTTGCTGCGGTTTGTGTGCAGCCGGTTTCTGCTGCTGGGGCTTGGCGGTCGCACCAGGTGCAGGCGGAGGCGCCGGCTCTGCTGCACCGAGGATGGGTGCAAAGTCCTTGCGCATCTTGCGCGCATCACCAATGCGTTGCGTAATCTGCAGGCTGTCGAGAGTTTCAAGAATTTCGATGGCGAGGGTGCGGCCGATACCGGTCGCATCGCGGTACTGTGCCGCGGTGAACAGGCCGTTCGGTTGTCTGGTGCAGACGGCCTGCGCCGTGGCCGCCAGGACCGCCATGGTTGCCTTCAGGTAAAAACGTTCGGCGCCCACGCGGTAGAGATTGCCGGCCTTCATCTGGCGGTAGAGAAAATCCTTGAGCAGGGCATCCTTGAGTTTCAACTGTGGCGCGAGTTCGCGCAACGGCGGCGTATTGAATCCCGCGGACTGCAGCGCGGGCCGCACGGTTTCCCACATCTGCGCATCGGCACTGTTGGCCGTGGTGTCGTGCCCCGGAATGCGCGCGAGCGAGCTGTGGATTTCAATCCTGCGCTGGTCGACGAGCAGGCGCAGCAGGTGACCGAACATGTCGGTGTCGAGGTCCGGTGCCAGGGACTTGCGCAGCACCTCACTTTCGATGCCCCCGGCTTGCGGCAGTGCCTGATGGAATGCGCGTAATTGCTTGACCACCGCTTCGTGCAGATCGGCGATACGCTTGCCGGGAAGCGCGATCCTGCGCTCCTTTCCCAGCATGACCAGACCGGCCCGGGAATATTCCGCGGCGGCGACCTCCGGCAGCAGGTTGAAGATGGCCTCGAAATGGGCGGGGTCGACCGGCCGGCCGCCTGCTGCCAGCGCAGCCAGCGCGATGCCGGGATCGGCGGATTCCAGCGCGACGAGCATGGTATCGCGTGACTTGCCGCGCCGCATTTCCGGCGGCGCGGGATCAATCAGGGTGCCACCGCCGATGGTGCGCATGGCAGACTGGTCACGCAGTATGAAACGGTCGCCGTGCAGCGCCGAAACCGGATCGTCGAGAACCAGTCGGGCGATGATTTCAGCCCCCGGCGCCAGTGACTCACCGCGGCGCAGCGATACGCGCGCGGTAACGTCGGCGGTGCCCAGGTGCAGATGCACCGGTGTCCAGTGCTTCAAGGGATGCTTTTCCCCCGCCAGCACGCTCAGCCGCACATCGAGTTTCCGCGTCGGCCGATGAATGGCCGCGCTCATGATCCAGTCGCCGCGGCGCACCGATTCGACATCGGTTCCGGTCAGGTTGAGAGCACAACGTTCGCCGGCACGAGCCTGCTCCGCTGCTTTGCCGTGGATCTGGATACCGCGCACCCTCACTTCGCGTCCTGCGGGCGAGATCAGCAGGCGGTCGCCACTGCGCACAATGCCGTTGAAAACCGTGCCCGTGACGACTGTACCGCTGCCGGCAATGCTGAATGCGCGGTCGATCGCATAGCGCATATGCTGTCCTTCGATACTGCGACCGCCGAGTGTCGCCGCTTGCTCAATCAGCATGGATTTCAGTTCAGCCATGCCCGAGCCGCTGATCGCTGAAGCGGGATGTATGGTGGCGTCGGCGAGCCGGGTCGGGGCGAGCAATGCACGGACCTGTGCCTTGACCTGCTCTATGCGGGGTGCTTCCACCCGATCGGTCTTGGTGATCACTGCGGCGCCGCGGCGGATGTGCAGCAAGTCGAGGATTTGCAGGTGTTCGATGGTCTGCGGCATTACGCCGTCGTCGGCGGCGACGATCAGCAATGCGAAATCAATGCCCGACACCCCGGCCAGCATGTTGCGGATGAAGCGTTCGTGTCCCGGGACATCGACAAACCCGATCAGCCCGCCGCTCTCCAGTGGCAGGTAGGCGAAACCCAGGTCGATGGAGATGCCGCGCGCTTTTTCCTCGGGCAGGCGGTCGGTGTCGGTGCCGGTGAGTGTCTTCACCAGCAGCGTCTTGCCGTGGTCGATATGGCCCGCGGTAGCGATTATCATCCGGCGATCTTCAATTGCCCGAGCTGTGCCACGAATTCGTCCTCATGGTCGAGGCAGCGCAGATCGAAAACCAGTGCGCCGTCACGGATGTGACCGATTACCGGCACCGGCAACTCACGGAATGCGGCAGCGAGTTTGTTGAGATTGCCTTTTTTGCCGGCGGAGCGGATGGCGAGTGCGGCGCCGGGCAGCGAATCCACCGGTAATGCGCCACTGCCGATCTGTGATTTGCATTCGGCAATGTCGACCACCCACAGGTCTCCGAGTGCCGCTGCCAGTTTGGGCTGAAGGCGCGAGGCCTGCGCCACCATATCCTGGCGCGGGCGCGTCAGCCAGCGCAGCGCCGGCAGTTCCTCATGCAACCGTTCCGGATGCAGGTAGAGACGCAGTACGGCATCGAGCGCTGACAGCGTCAGCTTGTCGAGGCGCAGTGCGCGTTTCATCGGATTTTTCGCAATGCGCGCCATCAGGTCCTTGCGACCCACCAGCAAACCCGCCTGCGGTCCGCCGAGCAGCTTGTCGCCACTGAAGGTGACGACATCTGCGCCGCTGGCGAGCGCTTCGCGCGGGGTGGGTTCGTGGGGCAGGCCGTACTGTCCCAGATCGATCAGCGTTCCGCTGCCCAGATCGATGATGAACGGCAGTCCGTGTTCATGCGCGAGGTCCGCCAGTTCGTTTTCCGCCACCGTGGCAGTGAAGCCCTGCACCACGTAGTTGCTGGTATGCACTTTCATGATGGCCGCAGTGCGCGGAGTGATGGCCTCGGCAAAATCCT
Source organism: Burkholderiales bacterium (assembly GCA_038144955.1). Taxonomy (GTDB): domain Bacteria; phylum Pseudomonadota; class Gammaproteobacteria; order Burkholderiales; family SG8-41. Next base: position 13,445 of record JAYQOT010000011.1, read on the forward strand.
TCAGGTGCGTGCGGTTGGTGGTGCCGACTTCGACCAGTTTCACGCCGGCGCGGGACATGATGTCGGGAATGCGGAAGGAGCCGCCGATCTCGATCAGTTCACCGCGCGACACCAGAACTTCCCTGCGCAGCGCGAGGGTGTTCAGCGCGAGGTAGACGGCCGCCGCGTTGTTGTTGACGGCGACGGCTTTTTCCCCGCCGGTCAGCTCGATCAACCTGCGCTCGACATGGCTGTCCCGTTCACCGCGGGCACCAGTAGCCAGATCGAATTCGAGATTGACCGGATGGGTCATGGCCTCCATGACTGCGGCAGCGACGCTTTGCGGCATCACTGCGCGACCGAGGTTGGTGTGCAGCACGGTGCCGGTGAGGTTGAACACCGATTTCAGTGACGGAGCTAGGGAAGCCTGCAACTGGCAGGCCAGTGATCCGAGGAATGCGGTTTCACTCCATGCGGCCGCTCCTGGTGCAGCGAGCCGGGCGCGCTCGGCGTCCAGCGCATCGCGCAGTACGGCGGTTACGCGGGTGCGCCCGTAAATTGCGACGAGATTGGTGACCGCAGTGCTGGCCAGCAGGCGATCGACCGATGGCAACGCGCGACGCGCGGCTGTTGGGGGATTCACCATGGCGGCGTGGCCAGGTGAAGTGGCGATCGGATCATCACAGGCTCGGAGGGGCGTAGGGGTTGAATCAAGGTGCAGCGAAGGCGCAGTTTAGCCCATGCCCTCAACGGGAAAAAATGCTGCCCTCGGTGGCGGGCGGCAAACTTATATAAATATATGATTTATAACAATTATTCCCAGAGCCGCTCAGGCAGTGGCAAGCCCGCGAGATCCTCGGCGGTGAGTTTGCGGTCCGGGGTGATGCCATGGCGTTCGAGTACCGCGGCAAGCTGGCGGGCGTGCTGCGCGCTGTGCCAGGTTGAACGTTCATAGAGCATGTGGATCGGCTGCATGCCGAAGAACGTCTTGATTTTCTGCTGGCAGGATTTGTCGGCAAGGTTCTGCCACCATTTTTCCAGCCTCGCGATGATGGTGTCGCCGTAACGGGCGATTTCTTCACCACTCATGAAGGTTCCGTCCTTGGGCGGGACGTTGGCAAGCTGTGTCGCGTATTCGACGCCGTCTTCGACCGACTCGAGGAAGGCTTCGCCGATACGGAAGACATGATGACCCATCAGCCGGACGGAGCGGTCGCGGTTGTCGATCACGCGCTCAGTCAGTTTGTCGTCCGGCATCTGGCGCAGGAATCGCTGTGTGGCGCGCAACACCAGTATCCAGCGCTTGATCAGTTCTTCCGGGGGCAGGGGCTGGTGGCCGGTGCCCTGCAGCCCGACGAATTCTGCGACGTCTTCGAGATTCTGGCCGAATACGTATTGTTCCCCCCTGGCGACCACGGGGACATTGCGTACGCCGAATTTCAACAGACGTTCGCGACCCTGGGGATCATTCAGCACGTCAATGGCGATGAAATCTATTTTCTTGCGCGAAAGAAACTCTTTCGCCCGCAGACAACTGCTTCACCCGGGCTGGGTGAACAAAACAAACGGTTCGGTGGCGCCCATGTGTGCTCTCCAGGCAGGCGGTGAAAACAAGTCGCCTAGCGTACGTTCGGGCAGCACCGGGAGTCAAGGATGGCGGTGCTATAATCGCGCGCTTTTTCCTGCATCCAACTCCACATGATGAAGCTGATCGGGACCCCGACGAGTCCTTATACCCGTAAAGCGCGCGTTGCCTTGATCGAGAAGCGGCTCGAGTGCGAGTTTGTCAATGACGCACCGAATACGCCGTCGAGTACGGTGGCGAACCTGAATCCGCTGGGCAAGATCCCGGTGCTGGTGCTGGATGATGAAAGCACCCTGTTTGATTCACGCGTGATCGTGGAGTACCTGGACAGCGCAAGTCCCGGCAACCGGCTCATTCCGGAAGAGAAGCGCCCGCGCATACACGTGCGGCGCTGGGAGGCGCTGGCCGATGGTTGTACCGATGCGGCGGTGGCCATATTTGTCGAGCGGCGCAGGCCCGAAACCCAACAGTCCCCGGACTGGATTGCCCGTCAGCAGGGCAAGGTTGATCGCGCGCTGCAGGAGATGGCCGATGAACTGGCGGCAAAGCCGTGGTGCGCCGGCGATTTCTTCACGCTCGCTGACATCGCCGTCGGCTGCTGCCTGGGATTTCTCGACCTGCGCCTGCCCGACCAGCCCTGGCGGCGCAGCCACCCGAATCTGGCGCGGCTGGCGGAAAAACTGTCCCAGCGGCAATCGTTCCGGGATACTGTGCCGGCTTGATCAGCGCGCGGCGCCGCCGATGGCATCCGGCGGGCAGTCGGTTTCACTCAGAGCGGGGGGCGCCTGGCGCGCGGATTCGATGATCCCGCCGCCTATGCATACCCTGCTTTCGTAAACAACCACGGACTGTCCCGGGGTCACAGCCCACTGGTTTTCGGCGAAATCGACCACGCAGTTCGCGGATGACACCGATGCCAGCGAGCATGCCGCATCCTGCTGGCGGTAGCGCGTCTTGGCGCTGTAAACCCATTGCGTTCGCGGTGGTTCGCCGCTGATCCAGTTGAGGCTCACTGCCTGCAGTTGATCGGCAAGCAGGCGCGGGTGGTCATGTCCCTGCACGACCACCAGCCGGTTGTGGCGCATATCCTTCTCCGCGACATACCAGGCATCGCCATCGCCATGGCGCGTGCCGCCGATGCCCAGTCCCTGGCGTTGTCCCAGCGTGTAGAACATCAGCCCCATGTGCTTGCCGATTTTGACGCCTTCAGGAGTGACGATATCCCCGGGGTTGGCCGGGAGGTAGCGGTTGAGGAATTCGCGGAACGGCCGCTCGCCGATGAAACAGATTCCGGTTGAATCCTTCTTGTCGTGGTTGGGCAGGCCTTCGCGGCGTGCGATTTCGCGCACCTCCCGCTTGTAGAGCGTTCCCAGCGGGAATGCGGTTTTGGCCAGCTGCTGCTGGTTGAGGCGATAGAGAAAATAACTCTGGTCTTTGGTGCCGTCTTCGGCTTTCAGCAACTGATGCAGGCCATCGACTTCACGGACCTGTGCATAGTGGCCGGTGGCGATACGGTCCGCGCCGAGGTTCATCGCGTGATCGAGAAAGGCCTTGAACTTGATCTCGGCATTGCACAGCACGTCCGGATTTGGCGTGCGGCCCGCCTTGTATTCGCTGAGGAATTCGCTGAATACGCGGTCCTTGTATTCGGTGCTGAAATTGACGGCCTCGATTTCGATGCCGATACGGTCTGCCACTGCCACGGCGTCAATCAGGTCCTGGCGCGAAGTGCAGTACTCGTCGGTATCGTCGTCCTCCCAGTTTTTCATGAACAGGCCGACCACGTCGTGTCCTTGTTGCTTCAGCAGCAGTGCGGCCACCGATGAATCGACTCCACCTGACATCCCGACTACGATTTTTTCTCTGGTGGCCATCGGTCAGTTGTAGTGGTGAATCAGTTCCAGGGGGAAACGCCGGCCTGCAAGGTGATCCTCAACGCACTGCAACAGCAACGGGCTGCGATGGAGATTTTGTTTGGCGCGGATTTCCTCGACCGGCATCCACAGTGCGCGGAGGATTCCCTCATCCAGGGGTTGCCGGGGGTGATGGTCTGCGATATCCCCGGTGAAGGCAAAGCGCAGGTAGGTCACGTTGTCGCCTGGATGACGGTATTGGTAGACGCCGAGCAGGGCAGTGGGCGTGAATACCCAAGCGGTTTCTTCGCGGGTTTCGCGAATCACGGCTTCGATCAGGGATTCACCAGGTTCCAGATGCCCTGCGGGCTGGTTGTAACGTATGCCCTGGCTGGTTTCTTCCTCAACCAGCAGAAAACGGTCCTGGTCAGTGACGACTGCAGCGACCGTGACATTGGGTTTCCAGAGGTGTTCATTGCTGCTCATGGGTGCATTTTAACGGGCATGGTCGAGGAGTCCAGACCATGAAAAAAGCAGGGCCGTGGCCCTGCTTTTCGAGATTTGGTGCCGATATTTTATTTCTTGTCTTTCTTGGCTTTCTTTTTGTCCTTCTTTTCTTCTTTTTTCACATCCTTCTTGTCAGCCGAAAACACAGGTGCTGCAGCCACCGAAGCAAATACACCGGCCATTACCAGCGCAAGCAGTTTTTTCATGTTTCCTCCCTGGTTGTAAAAGGCAGAGGCCGCTTCCGGCCCGCCGCTCGTTCAGAGCGCGCATACATTATCTGACGCCCCCATAAATGACAAGTGGTGCATTTGGGTGCAATCCAGGGCAAAAAAAAGCAGGGCTAAGCGCCCTGCTTCTGGTGCCAGAAGAAGATTACTTCTTGTCTTCTTTCTTGGCGTCTTTCTTGGCTTTCTTCTCGCCTTTTTTCTCTTCCTTCTTCACTTCTTTCTTCTCTTCAGCGGCGATCGCCGGGGCAACAGCAACGGTGGCGAACACGGCGGCGATGATGGCAGCAATCAGTTTTTGCATGATTTCCTCATTAGTGGTTGATCAACCAGGCTTTGCAGCCGGCGACCGAAATGGTTCGGTCAGGCATCAGTAACGGCGGGCCCGGACAGTGGTTGACACCGGCGTATCGATTCCTGCCACTGGGCCTGCAAATCCTGTGGCGGTGACGGCATTGATAAAGTGGATAGAGAGGGCACGAAGTAAAAACTATTTGACATCAAGGGTTGTGGCGGCACCGGGAGCCAGTCCTGCAATCGTCCAGGGACCGATGCTGTAACGGATCAGGCGCAGGGTCGGAAAACCTGCAGCGGCGGTCATGCGCCGCACTTGACGGTTACGTCCTTCACCCAGGGTCATGCGCAACCAGCAGGTCGGGATGGCCTTGCGCACGCGTATGGGGGGCTGGCGCGGCCACAGCCAAAAGGGTTCGCTGACCACTTCGACTTCCGCGGGACGAGCCTGGTAATCAGGCATCTGGATGCCCACACGCAGCGGAGCCAGGTCGCCATCGGTCGGCATTCCCTCGACCTGCACGAAGTAGGTTTTCGGGAGTTTGTGCCGGGGATCGGTGATGCGGTGCTGAAGCTTGCCGTCCCCGGTCAGTACCACCAGGCCTTCGCTGTCGGTATCAAGACGCCCGGCCGGATAGACGCCGGGAATATCGACAAAATCCTTCAGCGTGGCATGAGGCGGTGAGGGACTGAACTGGCAGATCACGCCGTAGGGTTTGTTGAGCAGGACTATGGAGGCCATGACGCGAGTGTAGTGCGAAAAAAACCCCCGTCGCAGCGGGGGTCGTGATGAATCCGGTTCCGTTCAGGCGGCCACAGAAGCGCTTTCCAGATTCCGGGTCAGCCATTCGTAACCCGGCAGGGTCAGGAATTCGACATAGTCGTCGCTCGCGGTGAACTCCTCGAAAAGCTTGGCGGCCTGTTCGTACTGGCCGGCCTTCCATGCCGTTTCGCCAAGCTCGCGACGCACGCGTGCGAGTTCCTCCGGCAACATCTTGCGGAACATTTCGCGGGTCACCTTGCGTCCGTCCTCAAGCTTGCCTTTGGGGCTGCGCATCCATTGCCAGATCTGCGAGCGGGAAATTTCCGCAGTCGCTGCATCTTCCATCAGGTTGTAAACCGGGACACAACCGTTGCCGGCCAGCCAGGCGCTGATGTACTGGATGCCGACGCAGATGTTGTTGCGCAGTCCGGCTTCGGTAATCGGAGCCTCCGGCTGGAAGTTGAGTAGGTCCTTGGCAGTTACCTTGACGTCAGGGCGCTGGCGGGAAACCTGGTTCGGCCCGGGCATATGCTTGTCGAACACTTCCTTGGCGATGCTGACCAGTCCGGGATGAGCGACCCAGGTGCCGTCGCAGCCGTCGGTGGCTTCGCGTTCCTTGTCGGCGCGGACCTTGGCGAGTGCCGCATTGTTTGCGGCCTCGTCGCCCTTGATCGGGATTTGTGCGGCCATGCCGCCCATCGCAAAGGCGTTGCGCTTGTGGCAGGTCTGGATCAGCAGCAATGCGTAGGCGCGCATGAAAGGCGCGGTCATCGTCACCTGGCCGCGGTCGGCAAGGCAGAAATCCTTGTTGGAGCGGAATTTCTTGATGCAGCTGAAGATGTAATCCCAGCGACCGATGTTGAGGCCCACGCAGTGGTCGCGCAGTTCGTAGAGGATTTCGTCCATTTCAAATGCGGCAAGCACGGTTTCGATCAGCACCGTGGCCTTGACCGTGCCCTGGGGTAATCCAAGTTCGCGCTGTGCCATCACGAAAACGTCATTCCACAGTCGTGCCTCAAGGTGGCTTTCCATTTTCGGCAGATAGAAATACGGGCCGGTATTGCGGGCGATAGCTTCCTTGGCGTTGTGGAACACGTAGAGAGCAAAATCGAAGATCGCTCCAGACACCGGTGCGCCATCGACCTGCATGTGGTTTTCCAGCAAATGCCAGCCGCGGGGACGCACCAGCAGGGTGGCGATGCGTTCATTGAGGCTGTATTGCTTGCCCTCGGGGCTGCTGAAGGCGATGGTGCGGCGGATTGCGTCGCGCAGATTGATCTGGCCCTCGATCATGTTGTTCCAGGTCGGGGCGTTCGAGTCCTCGAAATCGGCCATGAACACGTTTGCACCGCAGTTCAACGCGTTGATCACCATCTTGCGGTCGGTGGGTCCGGTGATTTCGACGCGGCGATTCTGCAGATCTGCCGGTACGCTGCCGATGGTCCATTTCCCTTCGCGTATTTCACGGGTTTCAGCCAGGAAATCAGGCAGTTTGCCGGCATCGAACTCGCTTTGACGTTGTGCGCGCGCATCCATCAGTTCGCGGCGCCGGTTCTCGAACTTGCGCGAAAGCTTGGCAACGAAGGCGATGGCGGGCGGCGTCAGGATCTCGCTGAATTCGGCGGATAACGAACCCAGTATTTCGACACCTTCGGGCAGATTGGATGCGGTCATATGTGACTCCTCGGGGGGGTATAAATAAATTGATTTTTCGTATAGTAAAAATCAATATCAAAATGGTTGCTGCATTGCATTATACATAATGCGTTCCAAAGTAAAAAAATACTGCGATTCAATTTTTCACTCTGTGGAAAATCGTGTTTAAAAGTCACTTTATATGCCGCAATGCGGGAAGGCAGGCTAAATCAGGCTGACCGCAAGAAGCTGTCCTACAAAAAACAACGCCCGCTGGTGCGGGCGTTGTTTTGGTGCAATTACCGGGGAAGGGGCCGGTTACTTGCTGCCCCAGGGCTTGATCGCCTGTTTCAGCTTGCTGTAGCCGTCGAGATAGCGCGGGCGTTTGCCGGCGTAAATCTTGTCGAAGGTGGCCAGTTGAGCATCCAGCCACTTGGCGAGTTCTGCGTTGCCGGGGTTGGCTGCCTTGTAGGCTTCGTTGATCAGCACAAAATGAATGCGCGGATCGTATGGATCCTTGGTGCCGCCGACGGTTTCGTCACCGGCGAGCAGGCGCATCAGCATCGCATCGGCTGAGCCGAGCGTCTGTTCATAGATCGGCGCGCCTTCCATGCGGTACATGACGCTGGTCATGTCCTTGCCGTTGGTCATCGTGAAGCCCATCTCTTTCCACACGTCGGCCATCTTCTTGCCGGCCTTGGCGTGGTCGAGCACCATCTGGCCCCACTTGCGCAGCACATCGGGTGCATCGGCCATCAGGTCGGTCAGGCGGTCGCCGTCGAGGTCGGTCGAGTAGACGACGCACTCGCGCTGTTCGCACATGTCGTGCAGCAGCAGGCCGAAGTTGGTGTCGGAGATGTGCTCGTAGATATCGCCAGTCCAGTTCTCCATGCCTTTCTTGAAGTCCTTGGGCAGCAGCGCGACGATGGCTTCGACGTTTTCCTTGTGCTCCTCATAGGCGTCGACCGCGTACTGGCGCTTCAGCTTGAACTTGGTGCCCTGGATCAGCCAGCGGAACAGACCCGCGTTCACCGCGTCTTCCTTGGCCTGGGTCGGCTTGGTAGCGACACGGCCGATGCAGCCGCGATCCTTGACCAGTTCCAGGAACAGGCGCGCGGCGTAGGCCATGCGCACGCCGGGGGTGTTCATCTCGGAGTGGATGTTGCCGGTCTCTTTCTCGACCTTGAACTTCTTGTTGTCCTGCGAATAGGGCAGGCCGGGCATGAAGCGCACGTTGGTGATTGAGCCGTAGGGGCGCACGTTGCAGTAGACGCCGGCGGCGGTGCGCAGCGGGGCGTTGGCCGATTTGCCGGCGACGACAACTTTCTTGCCGCCGTCGTTGACCATGAAGTCGCCCGCGGTGGACCATTTCAGGCAGGTGTAGTCCATCTTGCCGAACCACTCGAGCGATTTCAGCTTGGTGTCGTGGCGGAACTGGGCCATCATCGGTACGCCAAGGAAGGGCAGTCCCAGCACGTCCAGCGCCATGATGGTGCCATTCAGCGCGAAAGTGTCAGTCAGGGCATGTGCCACCGGGTTGACGCCCCCGGCGAAGTTGCCGCCTTCCCAGATGATGGCGTCATTGATGCCGCGCGGCTGGGTTTTGGACCGCTTGAAAATGCTGTCCAAGTATTTGAAGAGGTCGCCATTGTTTTCTTCCTGCGCGATTTTCAGCAGGTCCAGATTTCCGCTCATTTCTCAAATCTCCGTTCGAATAGGGTCTTACAATTGATCGGCGCATCATCGCGATCGGAAGGGGGCCGGCTGCAGTTTTGCTGGAAGCCGTGACAACCCTCTGGCGGCGGGCTGTCGGCCGGTCCGGGCCGCGATTATCGCATTATTTGAATGCCGCTCGCATCCGCGCCGTGGAGGCGAATGCCAGAAAAAAACCCGCAGCAAGCCGCGGGTCTTGATCCTGCAGGGCCGTCGGTCTGAATACCGGCGGCGAAATTCACAGCTTCAGGCTGCTTGGATGTTAGAGGCTTGCTTGCCCTTCGGGCCCTGGGTGACTTCGAAGGACACTTTTTGACCTTCTTTCAGTGTCTTGAAGCCGTTCATCTGAATCGCGGAGAAGTGAGCAAAGAGATCTTCGCTGCCGTCGTCCGGAGTGATGAAGCCGTAGCCTTTGGAGTCATTGAACCATTTAACCGTACCAGTTGCCATAGTGCCTGCCTTGATAGAAAAGCGGATGGGCTCCGCGATTTGTTCGAGTTCCAAGGATCGCACCGGCCAAACTGGTCTTGCGATGATGCCTGAACCCCAACACCCGACTGCTTTCTAGGGTATTTGCCGGGGAAAGTCAAGTGCGGGCGGGAAAAGGGAAAACGGGCATTTTTCCCCATTATTCCGCCACTTGAAAAAATCCCCATTCCGGAGAAAATAGGTTTGCAGCCCCCATTTTTGCGGAGAGCGTATTTCGGGCTATTAACGGCATGGCGAACAGGCAGCGTGAAGACACCGTCCTTGAGGCGAAACGCACCAAGACCAAGCCGCCACCGATGTTTAAGGTGCTGCTGCTTAATGACGACTATACCCCCATGGATTTCGTGGTCGGGGTACTCCAGAGGTTTTTTTCCCTGAGCCGCGAACGCGCCACCCAGGTCATGCTCAAGGTCCATCGCGAGGGTATGGGCGTTTGCGGGATTTTCCCCAGGGATGTTGCGGCCACCAAGGTGGAACAGGTAAAGTCGTACGCCAAGCAGCACCAGCATCCGTTACAGTGTGTGATGGAAGAGAATTGAACCGGATTAATCCATGATCGGACAACCATGATTGCCCAGGAACTCGAAGTCAGCTTGCACATGGCGTTTATGGAAGCCCGCCAGAAGCGCCACGAATTCATTACGGTCGAGCACCTGCTGCTGGCGCTGCTGGATAATCCGTCGGCCTCGGAGGTGTTGCGTGCCTGCGCAGCCAATGTGGACGAATTGCGCAAGCTGCTGGCCGATTTCGTCACCGAACACACCCCCATACTTGCCGGCGAGGAAGTCGATACCCAGCCGACGCTGGGTTTCCAGCGCGTGATCCAGCGCGCGATCCTGCACGTGCAGTCATCGGGCAAAAAGGAAGTCACCGGCGCGAATGTGCTGGTCGCCATTTTCGGCGAGAAGGATTCGCACGCGGTGTATTTCCTGCACCAGAAGGGCGTGACCCGGCTCGATGTGGTGAATTTCATTTCGCACGGCATCAGCAAGGTGCCGCAGACCCAGCAGCCGAAACCCGAAGGCGAGCCGGCGGAAGCCGAGCAGGAAGCTCAGGCAGGCGGTGCGCTGGAGTCCTACACGCTGAACCTCAATGCGCTGGCGATATCAGGAAAGATTGATCCGTTGATCGGTCGTGACCACGAACTGGAGCGGGTGATCCAGACCCTGTGCCGCCGTCGCAAGAACAACCCGCTGCTGGTCGGTGAGGCCGGCGTCGGCAAGACTGCAATAGCCGAAGGCCTGGCGCGGCGCGTGGTTGAGGGCGAAGTGCCCGACATCCTGAAAAAGGCCAACGTGTTCTCGCTGGACATGGGCGCGCTGCTGGCCGGTACCAAATACCGCGGCGACTTCGAGCAGCGGCTCAAGGCCGTGCTCAAGCAGTTGACGGAAAATCCCCACGCGATCCTGTTCATCGACGAGATCCACACGCTGATTGGCGCGGGTGCGGCCTCCGGCGGTACGCTGGACGCCTCCAACCTGCTGAAGCCAGCGCTGTCGAGCGGCCAGCTGAAATGCATAGGCGCCACGACCTACAACGAATACCGCGGGGTATTTGAGAAGGATCATGCGCTGTCGCGTCGTTTCCAGAAGATCGACGTGATCGAGCCGACGATCGCCGAGACCGTGCAGATCCTGAAGGGACTGAAATCACGCTTCGAGCAGCATCACGGCGTCAAGTACCAGCCCGCCGCGCTGAATGCGGCGGCCGAGCTGTCCGCGCGGTTTATCAACGACCGTCATCTGCCGGACAAGGCCATCGACGTCATTGACGAAGCGGGCGCTGCGCAGAAGATACTGCCCAAGTCCAAGCAGAAGCGCATCATTGGCAAGCATGAGATCGAGGCCATTATCGCCAAGATCACGCGCATCCCGGCGCAGACGGTGTCAGTGGATGATCGCAATGCTCTGAAGACGCTGGATCGCGATCTGAAAGCCGTGGTGTTCGGCCAGGACAAGGCGATCGATGCGCTGACTGCGGCGATCCGCATGGCGCGCAGCGGTCTGGGTAATCCGGCCAAGCCCATCGGCAGTTTCCTGTTCAGCGGGCCTACCGGCGTCGGCAAGACCGAGGTCGCGCGCCAGCTCGCCTATGTGATGGGTGTTGAGCTGCTGCGTTTCGACATGTCCGAATACATGGAGCGCCACGCCGTATCGCGGCTGATCGGTGCGCCGCCGGGATACATCGGGTTCGACCAGGGTGGTCTGCTGACCGAGGCCATCACCAAGCATCCGTATTCAGTGCTGCTGCTCGACGAGATCGAGAAGGCGCACCCGGACATCTTCAACATTCTGCTGCAGGTAATGGACCACGGCACGCTGACCGACAACAACGGCCGCAAGGCGGATTTCCGCAACGTGGTGATCGTGATGACCACCAACGCCGGCGCCGCCGAATTGTCGAAGTCATCGATGGGCTTTACTGCAAGCCGGCAGGCCGGCGACGAGATGGGAGAGATCAAGCGCATGTTCACGCCCGAGTTCCGCAACCGGCTGGACGGCATCATTTCTTTCCAGTCGCTGGACCGCGCAATCATCCTGCGCGTGGTCGACAAGTTCCTGATGCAACTGGAAGAACAGCTGCATGAGAAGAAAGTCGACATCAGCTTCACTCCGGCGCTGCGTGATTATCTGGCCGACAAGGGCTTCGATCCGCAGATGGGTGCACGGCCGATGTCGCGGCTGATCCAGGACACTATCCGCAGCGCCCTGGCCGACCAGTTGCTGTTCGGCCGGTTGGCGAATGGCGGCAAGGTGTCGGTCGACATCGATGCTGGCGGCAAGGTACGCCTGGATTTCGCTGAAGAAACAGCAAGCGTAGCCTGAACGCTTCGGACTCGCCGGCCCCCACTTCTCATTTGCACTGTGGCCGGGGGTTGTTTTGTTCCTCCCCAATTCATAGGCAAATACTGACGGGGCTGTAAGATTTTCGGCCTTGACAGTGGGCTTGTTGTTATCGAAACTGCATAAGAAAAAACCGATATTGTTTGGCGACCACGGTCGCAAGTTATTCATCACGGAGGAGTTTATGAAGCGAGCTTATCTGCTGGCAGTGACGTTACTGGCCGGTGGCGGACTGGTGCAGTCTGCTGTCGCAGCCGATCCGAATTACGCGCGCAATCTGGCGTCGACCTGCTTCACCTGTCACGGCACTGACGGTCGCAGCGTCAATGGCGTTCCGCCCAGCCTGGCCGGGCAGAACAGGGACTACCTGCTGAAGCAGCTGCATGAATTCCGTGACGGAAAACGTCCGGCAACCATCATGCACCAGCACGCCAAGGGCTATACCGAAGAGCAGCTTGCGTTGATCGCCGGCTATTTCGCATCCGTCACCCCCGGTCGGGCCGCCGCGGCCCCGGCAGCGCGTTAAGGAGAAGACCATGAAACTGAGCAGACGGGAATTCGTCAAATGGACTGCTGCGACTGCCGGTGTTGGCGCCGTGGCTGGATGTGCATCGGGCGGCGGTGCCGGATCCGCGCGCGTAGTCGTGGTGGGTGGCGGCTATGGCGGCGCCACCGCGGCGAAATACATCAAGATGTGGGCGCCCGAGATTGATGTCACCCTGGTCGAGCCCAACGAGCATTTCATTTCCTGCCCGATCAGCAATCTGGTGCTGGGTGGCAATGCGAAAATGGGCGACATCACCTTCACCTATGACGGCTTGCGGCAGCGTGGTGTACGCGTGGTGCGTGACTCGGCCGTTGCGATCGACGCGGCGAAACGCCAGGTACGTCTGGCGGGTGGAGATACTCTCGCCTACGACAGGGTGATCGTGTCCCCCGGTATTGAATTCATGCTCGAACAGATTCCCGGACTGCGTCCGGAGTCAGCTCGCGAGCGCGTCCCCCATGCCTGGAAGGCCGGCGCCCAGACCGTGATCCTGCGTCGCCAGCTTGAGGCGATGCGCGACGGCGGTGTTTATGTGCTGCAGATCCCTTTGGGACCGTACCGCTGTCCCCCAGGGCCGTACGAACGCGTCTGCCAGGTGGCTGACTATTTCAAGAAGGCCAAGCCGAAATCCAAGATCATCGTTCTCGATTCGAATCCGGACATCGTGTCGAAAAAAGGCCTGTTCCTTGCAGCCTGGAACGGGATGTACAAAGGCATGATCGACTACCGGCCCAACAGCGAAATCGCCGATGTGGATGTCAGTGGCATGACGGTCAAGCTGCAGTTCGACAACGTCAAGGGCGATGTGCTGAACGTGGTGCCCGCCCAGCGCGCCGGTGACATCGCGGTGAAGACCGGGCTGATCACCGCCAACAACCGCTGGTGTGGTGTTGACTGGCTGACTTGCGAGTCCACCGCGGTGAAAGGCGTACACGTCATCGGTGACAGTACCCTCTCGGCGCCGGGCATGCCCAAGTCCGGCAGCATGGCCAACCAGCAGGCGAAAGTATGCGCTGCCGCTGTGGTGGCGCTGCTCAAGGGCCAACCGGTCAATGCCGATCCGATGATGATGAACACCTGCTACAGCTTTGTCAGCGGCAACAGCGCGATGCATGTTGCTTCGGTGCATCGCTACAGCGCGGCGCAAAAAACCATCGCTCCGGTCAAGGGCGCTGGCGGTGTATCGAAGGCAGCTGCGACATCCGAAGCCGAGTATGCCTGGGGGTGGGCACGCAACATCTGGGCCGAAGCATTGGTTTGATTGACTGTTGCCGGAATGAAAAGGGGCGCTATGCGCCCCTTTTTTACGTGGATTGTTTTCGCTGCGGAGGTATGCGCCACCAGGTCAGGGCGACCAGCGCGGCAAATACCAGATAGATTGCAGTGAAAAAGTCAGGCGGCAGATCGTAGAACAGCAGCCGGTGTATCCACCGCGCGACAAAACTTTTTTCCTCGACGGTTCCTCGCAGCAGGTCTTCCCAGATCGTCAGCGGACACCAGATGCCGGCGAGCGATTCAGCGGCGACAACGAGAATTGCGGCGAGGTGGATCAGCCTGAAACCGCGATGACGCACCCAGCGCCAGCCGAGGCAGGCGCCTGCCCAGATCAGCGGCAGTCCGGCGACGATGAACCCGGCGAACAGGAAATGAACAACCAGAATCAGATCCGCGAGCAGCGACATGGTTGGTCGTGCCGCTCGCCGGAATCAGCCGGTGCCGGTGGCCACGGGTCTGCGGCGGTCGCTGACCCATTCACTCCACGAACCGGGATAGAGCCGTGAGCCGGCCAGCCCGGCAATTTCCATCGCCAGCAGGTTGTGGCATGCGGTGACGCCAGATCCGCACTGATGAATGATTGATTGCGGCGAGAGGCCGTTCAGAGTGGAGGTGAACTCCTGTTTCAGTTTTTCGGCGGGCTTGAAGCGACCGTCCTCGGCCAGGTTCATGCGGAAAAAACGGTTGATTGCACCGGGAATGTGGCCTGCAACGGGGTCTAGCGTTTCGTTTTCACCGCGGAAACGGTCGCTGGCGCGTGCGTCCACGACCAATGCCTTGCGGTCTTCGAGATGGTTGAGAATCTGCGCGCTGTCGACGGTGGTCTGCCCCTGCACGCGGCCGCTGAATGTGGTGGCTTCAATCACCGGTTGTTCGACCGTGACGGGTTTGCCGGCCTTGGTCCAGGCCTGCCAGCCACCGTCGAGTACGGCCACGCGGGTGTGGCCGACCCAGCGCAGCATCCACCACAGCCGCGCGGCGTAGACACCACCGGTTTCGTCGTAGCAGACGACCTGGGCATGATTGTTAATGCCCAGAGCCCCCAGCCGCAGGCAGAAGGTTGCCGGATGCGGCAGCGGGTGGCGGCCGTTCAACCCGGTCTTGGGCCCGGACAGGTCGACATCCAGATGCAGAAAGCGAGCGCCCGGAATATGCCCCGCGCGGTAGGCCTTGTAGCCTGCACTGTAGTTTGCGAGATCGTGCCGGCAATCGCAGATGATCCAGTCCGGATCGTCCAGATGTGCCGCAGTTTCTTCTATGCTCACCAGTGTGGTGTGGGTCATGGTTTTACGCAAAACAGGGCAAGTAGGGAGGGCAAAGGTAGCAAACGTTTTCCGAAAATCTCAAGCGCAAAAAAATCCGCGGCAGTCGGCACTGGCCGCGGATTTGTTATAACTATATGATTTTATTAATTAAATTGAAGATACGTGGGCGCCGACCTCGCGTCGCAAAAATTCGTGGAAATGCACCATGCCGTCTTCCAGCGGCGACTGGTAAGGCCCGGTTTCGTTGCGACCCTGCCTCCACAGCGCGCGGCGACCCTCGGTCATGCGGGTAATGATTTCGGCATCTTCGACTGCGGTTTCCCGATAGGCCGCCTGTTCGGCTTCGACGAACTCGCGCTCGAACAGCGCAATGTCCTCGGGATAATAGAATTCAACGATGTTGCTGCACGCCTCGGGTCCGCGCGGCACGATGGTGCTGACTACCAGTACATGCGGATACCACTCGACCATGATGTTGGGGAAATAGGTCAGCCAGATTGCGCCGTGCGCCGGTGCCCGGCCTTCGCCGTAGCGCAGCACCTGTTCATGCCAGCGCTGATAGACCGGACTGCCCGGACGGGCCAGGGCATTTTTCAGTCCGCAGGTCTGCACGCTGTACCAGTCGCCGAATTCCCAGCGCAGGTCCGATACATTGACGAAGTGGCCGAGCCCGGGATGGAAGGGCTCGACGTGGTAATCCTCGAGGTAGACCTCGATGAAGGTCTTCCAGTTGCAGGCGTACTCTTCGATTTCGACACGATCGAACATGTAGCCTGAAAAATCGAGATCCTTCATCACGCCGAGGCGCGCCAGGTCGCGAGCGATGTCGCGTCTGCCGTTGAAGAGCAGACCGTTCCAGTTCGTCAGCGGCGTGCGCTGCAGATCCAGGCAGGGGTTGTCGGCGAAATGCGGGGCGCCCAGCAGCTTGCCATCAAGTCCGTATGTCCAGCGGTGCAGCGGGCAGATGATGTTGCGCGCATTGCCGCGCCCCTTGAGGATCACGGCCTGGCGATGACGGCAGATGTTGGACAGCAACTCAATGCCGCCGGCATTGCGCACCAGGGCCTGCGCGTTGTCCTGCCATGCCAGCGCGTGATAGTCGCCGGGGTTGGGCACCATCAACTCATGGCCGACGTAACCCGGGCCGTTGTCGAACAGCAGACGCTGTTCGATTTCAAAAATCCGCGGATCGAAGTACCAGTGAACGGGGAGTTGCGATGCGGCCGCCTTGAAGGCGGTGACGCTGGAGAGATCAGACATGCAGCGGGCGTGGCTAGAGGTTGTTCAGCCTTCGAAAGTGCTTCAAGGTCTTGAATCTAAATGGATTGGAGCCCACGGCAAAAATGAGGGGCTATTCTTTCCCAGGGGCCATCAAAAGGCAATAAAAATTCTTCAGGGGGTCACCGCCTTGACCGGAGGATTTTTTGCAACTCCATGTTTATAAAAGAAAATATCACCGAAAAAGGCTGTTGCTTTTGCGCCAGTGTTGTCGGTGTCGGTGGCAACCACTATGCCGCTGACCGGGGGGGCTTCCTCGCCAAAGGCGGCGCGGAAGTCGGCGGCAATGTTGCGCTCAACGGCAACCCACTGGCCGACCCGCGCAGGTCCGGATTCCACCACGATCACCCGTACCCGGTCGGTATAAGCACTGGGCACCATGGTTTCCGCGGCCGCCTTGCCGTCCCACACGTAGCACAGTGTCGCGGCCGGGAGATTGGGATCGAACAGCGCGCGGGCGAGCCGTATCTTGTTACGTTCCACGAACGGCAGTTTTTCCAGCGGGAAATCAAACGTCACATAAAGACGTGCCGGGAAGTCGTCGCCTTCCCTGGTGCGCAGGTCAGCCTGTTCGATCAGGTTGCTGATTTTCCAGCGCCAGCGCAGCCACGGAAGTTCGGCTGGATTGACTGACACGTTGCGGCCCAGGCCGGCTGCTGCCGCCGAAGACTCGGCGCGCAGCACGGTGATGCCGTTGTCGTCGACCAGGGTATAACGGGTATGCGCCTTGATGTTGGGTGAATCGCGCAGAGTCCAGGCGGCAGGCAGACCATCTCCGGGACGCTGCGCGGAGAACATTGCAACAGCAATACGGTCATCGACCGCCAGCGCCGTGCCGGTGATAATCGCTGCGGCGAGCAACAGCCACTCAGGCCGGCGCAGGGATTTCATTGAGCAGTCCTGATTGCAGCAGCCGCGCATAATCTTCCGGACGGTCGATATCCCACAGCGTTTCCAGTTCTTTCCAGTGCAGGTCGTTTGCACGCA
>JAYQOT010000011.1:31109-44771 GCA_038144955.1 Burkholderiales bacterium
CCATCACTGCCGAGCAGCGGAGCCAGCCGCGTTTTGACCGTGCCCGGGTGCGGCGCCTTGGCGAAGACCAGGATGGCGGTTTCAGGGTTTGTGTCTTGCATACTGCCGCGACAGTTTGTCAGGGTCGGCGCCGAGCCAGAACTGGAAGCGTAATCGCCACATCAACAGCATGGTGCGCCACAGGCCGTGTTTTTCCCAGCGTCTGCCGGAAGTAGTCAACGGATGGGCAATGCACAGCGGCGGGCCGTAGACCCGGAGTTTTTTGGAAAAGGCGATGTCTTCCATCAGCGCGATTTCGGGAAAACGCCCGGCTGCCTCGAACAGCGACCGGGTCATGAAAAGTCCCTGGTCCCCGGTGACCACCCCGGTCAGCTTCGAGCGCCAGTTCATCATCCAGGCGATGACTTTCAGCATGGCATGGTTCCCGTCAATGCATACATCGAACCGGCCCCAGCTGCGCCGGGCGCGGGCCAGACCGTCTACGATCAGCCCGTCGGCATTTTCGGGCAACCGGGAATCGGCATGCAGGAAGCAGAGGATTTCACCACGAGCCGCGGCCGCCCCTGCATTCATCTGGCGTGCGCGTCCCGGAGGCGAAGTGAGCACGTGATCGGCACCGGACTGCGAAAGCGCCATCGTGGCATCGGTACTGCCGCCGTCGACGATGATGACTTCCACGCCGCGCTGCCGCAACGGCTGGAGGTGGTCCAGCAAGGGTTGCATGTTTTCGGCTTCGTTGAGCGCCGGAATGATGATGGACAGCGACACGTGTAAATCAGTTGCGGATCAGCGGCGTATGTCGTTCAGTCCCCAATCATAATCGAGATGCGAGATGCCGGCTTTGCGGCCGGCGATGGCCTGCTGGTGTGCGGGACTTTCGGCGAGCAGTGCTGCGTATCCTGCGAAAAACTGTTCCCGCGACTGCATCGGCGTATTTTTGCCCTCGAAGCCGCGATAACCGCTGGTCCAGTCCTCGCTGAACCACTTGAAGATTTCGGAAACTTCCAGCGTGTTCGCCTGCGGGTTGTAGCGGTTGCGGCTGCGGTCTGCAAGAAAACGCCTGGTTTGTTCTTCAAGCTGGGTATCCAGTTTCGCGGCGACGTAGGCTTCCTCGCGCAGCATCGGGCATCCTACCGATGCGCAGTTCACGGCGAAGTGCAGGCGCGGCTCGTTGTAGCTGCCGGGCTTGCGCAGGGTTTCATGCTCGACCATGTCCAGCGAAAATTCCCTGCCGAGCAGGCGGAAGAATTTGTCCTTGAACGGGTTGCCGAAAATCTTGCCGAAATCCCAGATCGAACGGATGTCCGGATAGCGGGTGAGGATTTTTTCAATCGTATTGGCGTTGTAGGCGTTGATCAGGAAAGCGATCTGCTGCGGCTTGCTCCAGCCGGCGAATTCCTGCGCACTGACCGCAGAAAGCGTGTCACGGTAAGCCTTCAGCGCCGCACGCTCTTTGGCAATATCGGCGTAGCGCACCTGCGAGGTCTTGCCACCGTCAAGCAGCACCACGTGTTTTTTCAGCAGCGCGGTCCAGGCTTTGTGGTCATGGTCAAAGGATTGCGCCGAGGTGATCTGCGATATCAGCGCCAGCAGCAGGGTCAGCAGGATTTTTTTCATGATTTTCATCCGCAACAACAGGTTATCGGTCAGCTTCTGCGCCAGGCGTGGAATTTTTCCACCCAGTCGAGCAATCCCTTGGGCGCATGCGCTCGCTTCCAGTTCCCCGCTGCGTATTTGTTGGCTTCGGCCAGCGTCGGGTAGATGTGGATGGTGCCGAGAATCTTGTTGAGGCCGATGCCGTGCTTCATCGCGGTGACGAATTCGATGATCAGGTCGCCGGCATGCTCGCCGGCGATAGTGGCGCCCAGTATCTTGTCCTTGCCGGGAACGGTCAGCACTTTGACCATGCCGTGTGCAGTACCGTCGGCGATGGCGCGGTCGAGGTCGTCGATGCCGTAGGTGGTGACTTCGTGGGGAATGTTTTTTTCCTTCGCCTCGGTTTCATTGAGGCCGACGCGCGCCACTTCCGGATCGGTGAACGTGGCCCAGGGGATTACCGAAAAATCAGCGCGGAATTTCTTGAACGGATCGAACAGGCCGTTGACCGCGGCGTACCATGCAGTGTGTGCGGCGGTGTGGGTGAACTGGTAGGGGCCGGCGACATCGCCGCAGGCGAGAATGTTGGGATATTTCGTCTGCAGGAATTCGTTGACTTCGACGGTACGGGTTCGCGTCACCGGGATGCCGAGTTCCTCCAGGCCGTAACCGGTGGTGTTGGCAACACGCCCGACCGCGCACAGCAGGGCATCAAACGCGATGCGCACTTCGGAGCCCTGATGGTCGCAATAGAGTACCCTCTCGCCATTTTCGACAGCGAAGCGCAGCGCCTTGTGATTGACCAGCACGTTGACGCCTTCCTCGCGGAAACGCGCCATGACCATGTCGGAGATTTCCAGGTCTTCGCGGATCATGATTCTCGGCAGCATTTCGACCTGGGTCACTTGCGAGCCCAGCCGTGCGAAACACTGCGTCAGTTCGGATCCGATCGGGCCGCCGCCCAGCACCACCAGCCGTTTCGGCAGTTCGCGCAGGTCCCACACGGTATCGGAGGTCAGGCAGCCGACTTCATTGATACCCGGGATCGGCGGCACGAACGGACGGGCACCGGCGGCGATGATGATGCCGCGTGTGGTCAGCGCCTGCGTTCCGGTCGCGGTTTTCACTTCGACCGTCCACGGTGAGGTTATCTTCGCTTCGCCGGTGATGCATTCGACGCCGAGGGATGTGTAGCGTTCGATGGAGTCATGTGGTTCGACTTCGCGGACGACGCGCTGCACGCGCTCCATGACTTCAGCGAAGCTGAACTCGACATTCGTATCCTTGAGGCCGTAGTCGCTGGCGTGGCGCATCGTCGCGACCAGCTTGGCCGACTTGATCAGCGCTTTCGACGGCACGCAGCCGGTGTTGAGGCAGTCGCCGCCCATCTTGTGTTTCTCGATCAGCGTCACTTTGGCTTTTACTGCGGCAGCGATGTAGGCCGATACCAGTCCGGCTGAACCCGCGCCGATGACGACCAGGTTGCGGTCGAAGTGCGCCGGGCGGCTCCAGCCCGCATAGACCTTGCGTGCCTTCAATGCGTCCAGCACCTTCTTGGCGATCAGCGGGAACAGGCCCAGCAACGCGAAGGCGAGCAGCAGTCCCGCCGATATTCTGAAGGCGCCAAGCTGGGTGCCGGCGTAGACATAGACCACGGTGCCGGTAAACATGCCCAGCTGGCTGACCCAGTAATAAGTCCAGGTGCGGATCGGCGTCAGCCCCATCACCAGGTTGATCACGAAAAACGGGAACACCGGCACCAGGCGCAGCGCGAACAGGTAGAAAGCACCTTCGCGGGAGACACCGTCATTGATCGGCTTGAGTTTGTCGCCGAATTTTTCCTGCACCCAGTCGCGCAGCAGGAAGCGTGAAACCAGGAAAGCCAGCGTCGCGCCGATGGTAGAGGCGAAAGAAACGATGAGCGTTCCCCACAGTAAACCGAAGACTGCGCCCGCGACCAGCGTCATGATTGCGGCACCCGGCAGCGACAGTCCGGTTACGGCGACATAAACGAGGAAAAAAACAAGCCCCGCCTGCAGCGGATTGGCTGCCACCCGCGCATCGATTGCGGTGCGCTGGGACTGGAAGTAGTGGATGGTGAAGTACTGTTTTAGATCGAAAACGAAGAAGGCTGCAATTGCTGCGACCAGTATCAGCGCCAGAACCAGTTTGCTTTTTTTCACGATCAGTGTCCTCGGGCTTTATTTTTCATCTGTCGGTTGTCATGGTGCATCCTTACATCACCGAAGAGGGCTGCTTCGGGCGTGTGCCGCGGTCCGTGCACGATGCGGCTGAAATACGACAGATGTCCTGCACTGCCAACAGGCCAGTTGGCAAGAAATTCCCGCTGCCAGCGTTCGTGGTCGTAGTGGATCGCGACGGCGTCGATGTAAATCTCGTCTATGCGTGTGCCGTAGAGGGTACCGACATGCGGTGACGGAGTTGTCGCGACCCGCGTCAGCACGCCGTACCGGGTGCCCGCGAAATTCGGCATGCCGGCGGCGCCGTTGTTGAGCAGCGCGCAGGTGCCGGATGGAATTGCAACGGTCGAGGCTACGGGCAGGCAGGTATGGCTGCTGGCGATGACACGCGCGTTGCTGTCGGAAAAATGCTGTCGCAGCCGGTCGGCATTGTCCGCGCGTCCGCTGACGTCATACTGCCAGCCTGCCAGGGATTCGCAGTCGCCGTGGACGATGGCGATGCGCATGCCACCCACATCGGCAACCATGTGCATCGGCAGGATCGCCAGTCGCTTACGCAGCTCCGGGATCGCTTTGGCTGCAACGCGCAGCTGCATTAGGATGTCGTTCGAGCGCCCGACCTCGGCGTCGCTGACGCTGTCAGGATAGCCGCAGCCGCAGCCCGCGGTATCGTCATCAGCGGCCAGTTCGGTCTCGACGTTGCCGCGCAACGCATGGTGCGCGAGTACGGTTTCGTTGATGCGACGGAATCCGCCGGTGTCCTTGTTGAACCAGTTGAAATCGCCGTTGTAGATCTGTGTGACTGCCGAGGATTCCGCCTGAGCCAGTTGCTGGACGGCATCGAGAGCGGGAATGTTGCCGTAGAGTCCGCCGATCACGTACAGCGTATCAGCATGAACCTCCGGCTCGCGCGCCAGCGCAGACGGCTGATAACGATAGTGCAACGGACAGACGCGTCCGGGCGCCGTGTCGTCCATGTACGATCAGGAGCGCAGACGCTGCCAGATCACGGGCAACAAGAAGCCCGCGCAGCAGATCATCAGCCCGTAGAGGTTGGTGCCGAGCAGCAGTGCATATTTGCCGCTGCCGATGGCCCACGACGCCGGGATGCTGCCGACAGCGAGCAACACGCCTAGGGCGACCCCCGGCCAGAACGCCAGATGGAAACTCCACGGCGAATGCCTGACCAGCGGCGCCAGGATGAAAACCGGCGCCAGTCCCATCACCATGGTGCCGCTGATGGTCGTTGCCTTGAGGATGTCGGTGCCGGCGATCATCGGCAGGTTGCCGAGCACGGCGAATGCGACCATCGTCCACATGCCGACCATGATCGCGCGCGGCCCGGGCTTGCGTCCGGCGAGCATGGGCAGTTCCTGGCCGATTGATTTGGCGACCGATGAGAAAGTCGAATCCAGCGTTGAGCCGGCGGCCATGATCATCACCACCGTCATCAGCAGGTACGGAATGGTACCGAAAGCGAGGGCTACCGCGCCGGGCATGTTGTCGCCGCCGGGCAGGCCCTCGATTTTGGCGTGCACGCCAACCAGGCTGAAGGCCAGGATGCAGAAAAAACCCAGCACTCCGGCGACTATCATCGCCCGCAGCATGGCTTTTTCCCGCGTGATGAACCCGCGGTCGGTGAGCACTGGATCATGGAACGGGTAGGAAACGACCTGCAGCAGCGCCACCAGCAGTAGATCAACCCCTGCATCCAGCCGGAACGAGCCGGTTGTCAGCAGCGTGCCGAGGCCGTGCTGGGGCAGGATCAGGAACAGCACCAGTCCCAGCACCAGCACGAACATGACCGCCTGGATGACGTCGGTCACGATCGAACTGCGCAGCCCGCCCTTGAGGCTGTAGATCAGCGTCGCGGCGGTAAACAGCAGCGCCGAACCGATGAACGTCCATTCCCCGGCCTTGCCGTAATAGGCGCCGACCACTGCAGTGTTGCTCCAGACTTCGTTGTAGAGGCGGATCAGGATGGCCAGGGTAAAAGCCAGCGCTGCCAGCCGTCCGTAGCGGCCGATCAGGAACGGCACCAGACCGGTTGCCCCGTGACGGGTGCGCAGCCAGTAGATGACGATGCCTGCCACGGGGATCGACAGCCAGTATGTAGCGTAGGCCAGCCCGCCGACGACGCCATAGGCGGAACCGAGATTGGCTGCATTGGTCACCGACTTGGCGAAAATCCAGCTGATGAAAATACTGCACATCAGAGCCCACTCGGTGGCGGGGCGTCCCTGATCGTCGCTGCCCGAGAAAAAACTCGCCTCGGTGCGCGAACTTGGGGAGATGGCATACATCACGCCACCGTAGAGCACCAGGAAGCACCAGAAATAAATCGCGAAGGCCGATTCGATCATGCCGGTGTCCGGTTGTTGATGTTGTAGGTCAGTTCAGCCACATCATGCGGCCAGCGCGCCACCGCAACTTGAGCCCTGGCCTGCGGTACACCCAAAACAGTGATCGCGGACGGTGATCGGGTTGCGGTTGAGGTCGGCACTGATCAGGTCACGAAGATGGGTGCGCGACCTGCCTTTCCATGCCAGCGGCAAGCCGAGCATCTGGTTGAAGTCACAGTCATAGACGTAACCCTGCCAGTCCACCGAAACCAGCGAGCGACACATCACCGAATCCAGGTTGGCTTCCTGATAGGCATTCTTCAGCAGGTTCATGTACTCGTCGAAACGGCCCTTGGAAACCAGCGTGCTGCCGAAGCGCTGGATCGGCATGTTGGTGAGCACATAAAGCTGGTTAAATGTTACGCCGTAGGCATCGCCGAGCCGCTGCTTGTAGTCGCGTTCCAGGGTCTGCTGCGCCGGCGGCAGCACGGCGCCCTGAGGGTTGTAGACCAGATCGAGTTCAAGTCCCGATCCGGGTGCGCCGTAGCCCAGTGCATTCAATTGCTGCAGCGCGCGGATGCTGGCCTCGAAGACACCCTTGCCGCGCTGGCGGTCGACATTGTCCTCGAGGTAGCAGGGCAGGGATGCGACGATTTTCACGCGATGAGCGGCGAGAAAGCCGGCCAGGTCTTCCTGGTCAGGTTCGAGCAGGATGGTCAGGTTGCAGCGGTCCATGACTTCGACGCCCAGATTGCGTGCAGTAGTGACCAATGCGCGGAAATGCGGATTCAGTTCCGGTGCGCCGCCGGTGACATCCAGTGTTTTGATGCCCGCCGATTGCAAAAAGGCAATGACCTCGTGCACCGTTTCCTGCGTCATCATCTCGGTGCGCGTCGGTCCCGCGTTGACATGGCAATGCAGGCAGGTCTGGTTGCACTTGTAGCCGAGGTTGACCTGCAGGGTTTCGGTGGTGCGGCGGCTTATCGCGGGGAATGAACCGGATTCCAGCAGGGGCAGGGTTGCGTGCACGTCTCAGATCTCCGTTGCCAGGTACATGTCGTTGCTCATCTCGCGTCTCGATTCAGAACATCACAGTCAGATAGTCGCAGTTCATCCCGGTTCCTTACGCATCGCGCATTCTACGCGCTGGCACTGCGACCGGGTGAAACCCTGTGCGGAGGAATATCTTTAACTTATTGATTTAATTATAAAAAAATAGAGCGCACCAGCGGGTGGTCATTGTCGTCCTTCCGGGCGGTCAACACGCACTAGTATTATGGAACGATCATTCTATAATGGACGGACCCGAAATTCATCAACAGGAATCATCCATGTCACGACTTTCTTCCGCCTCGCCCGAACGGCTTGCCGAATTTGCGGCCGATTTTGAAAAATCCCGCAAGAGCCGCGGTTACGTTCCCAACAGCTGGCTGGGTATGGTGCGCAAGCCGCGCATTTTCCGCGCGGTGCGTGAGCTGCGTGAAGCGGTGATGGCAGATGCCGGGGAAACCGCGCCGCTGCTGCGCTTCATGGTTGCCGAGGTGGTCAGCAATGCGGCGGGCTGCCGCTATTGCACGGCGCACAACGCGGAGAACGCGATGGAACGCGGCAACATCGAAGCGGAGAAACTCCACGCGCTGTGGCAGTTCCAGTCGAGTCCGCTGTTCTCGGATGCCGAGCGCGCTGCGCTCAATCTCGCGCTGGCCGTCGGCGGCTGCCCGCCGTCGGTCACCGACGAGCATTTCGTCGAACTGCGCAAGCATTATTCCGAGGATGCGATAGCCGAAATCGTCAGTGTGATTGCGTTGTTCGGTTTCATGAACCGCTGGAACGATACGCTGGCGACCCAGCTCGAGGAACATCCGCTGCATTTCGCACAGAAGCATCTGGCGGCGTCGGGCTGGACACCGGGAGTGCACGCGAAATAATGCGTATTACATCGACTTTCAACAGGAGGGCATCATGAACATGTTCCGGATTTTTGCTGTAATGCTGCTGCTCGGACAGTCGCTGTCAGTGCATGCCGCTGACGGCATGATTGCCGTCAAAAGTGTCCACGGCGTGAAAGAAACCATCGATCGCTTCGAGGCGGCGGCCAAGGGCAAGGGCCTCAGCATTTTCCTGCGACTCGATCATGCGGCCGGGGCGAAAAAAATCGGCAAGGAACTGCGACCGACTGAATTGCTGGTGTTCGGCAATCCCCAGGGAGGCACGCCGCTGATGTTGTGTGCGCAGAGTGTCGGCATCGACCTGCCGCTGAAGGTGCTGGCCTGGGAAGATGCTTCGGGCCAGGTGTGGCTGGGCTATAACGATCCTCAGCATCTGGCTTCGCGGCACAAGGAAGGCGGCGACTGCGGTGCGGTGACTCAGAATTTGCGCAAGGCGCTTGACGGTCTCGCGGCGGGTGCAGTGCGCTGATGGCACGTCCGCGCGAATTCGACGCTGACACCGCGCTGGAGCGCGCGATGCAGGCGTTCTGGGCGAGAGGCTACAAGGCCACATCCCTCGATGATCTGTGTACGGCTACAGGGCTCAGCCGCTCCAGCCTGTATTCGGCGTTCGGCGGCAAACGCGCGCTGTTGCACAGGTCTCTCGAACGCTACGAAGCCCAGGCCGTGGCGCGAGTGACTGCGGCGCTGTCTCGACCGCTGCCGGTACGGGAAGCCGTTGCCGGTTTCGTCGCGGAACTGATCGACCGCATCGTTGCCGGCCCGGGACGCAGCGGTTGTTTCATCGGCAACTGCGCTGGCGAACTGGCGCGTCATGACCGGGCCACGGCTACGAAAGTACGCCAGAGTCTGCAGAAAATCGAAAATATTTTTGAAACAGCACTAGCCAAAGCGCAGGACCGCGGCGAACTGGCTTCCGCCGCGGATGTTGCGTCCATCGCCCGTTTTCTCGTGGCGGGCATCCAGGGACTGCGTCTGGTCGGCAAGGCGAATCCAGATCGCGCAGCACTCGAATCCATCGCCAGCATGCTGCTGGCCTGTCTTGAACCAAAGGAGTAATCAACTTGAAACCGGCTTCCAAACCCGATCCGCGGCTGGCCCCGCTGCCGCAGGAAACCACCCCCGAGCTGCAGGGGGCCTTCCAGACCTACATGCGCGTGCTGGGCTTCGTGCCCAACAGCGTGCTGATCATGCAGCGCAAGCCGAAGCTGGTGCAGGCGCTGTCCCAACTCGCCGCGGCGACCTGGGATCCGGCGAGCGAGGTGCCGATCGCGTTCAAGCGCATGCTCGCGCATGTCGCCAGCCGCGCCCACGGCTGCCATTACTGAATGGCGCACACGGCTGGGGCGGCGCTCCAGCTTGGCACCGATGCGAAGAAGGTTGAGGCGGTGTGGGAATTCCGCACCAGTCCGCTGTTTTCCGATGCCGAACGCGCGGCGCTTGAAGTGGCGATTGCCGGCGCGGCGCAGCCGAATGAAGTGACGGACGAAATGTTCGCCGAACTCAAGAAACACTGGAGCGATGGGCAGATTGTCGAAATTGTCGGCGTCGTCGCAATGTTCGGTTTCATGAACCGCTGGAACGACACCATGGCAACGCCGCTGGAGGAAGAGCCCATCCACGTCGGCGAGAAACATCTGGCGAAAAGCGGCTGGGACGTGGGCAAGCACCGGCGCTGAACGCCGAGTCGAAGAAAAAGGGGGGGGCATGGCGCGGCTCAGTGATTTGCCGGAATTTGAACGGCAGCACCACCTGGACAAGATTCGCGAGCTGCCCGACTTCGGGTCGACGCCGTTCGCTTCCGGCCCGCAGTTGCGCGAGCGGCGGGTGGCGATCATTACCACTTCCGGTTTGCACGTCCGGGGTGATCGCCCGTTCCCGATGGGAGCGGCGGACTATCGGGTGATTCCCGGCGATACGCCTCAGGGCGACCTGATCATGAGCCACAGCTCGGTGAATTTCGACCGCAGCGGCTTCCAGGAAGACGTCAACGTGGTGTTCCCGATCGACCGTTTGCGCGAACTGCGGGACGACGGCGTGGTCGGATCGGTGTCGGATTTCCATTACTCGTTCATGGGCGCAGCGCCGATCCGCGCACTGGAAGTCAAGGCTCGCGAACTGGCCGGCCTGCTGAAGAAGGATCGCGTCGATGCGGTTCTGCTCAGTCCGGTCTGACCAAACTGCACGTGCGCCGTGGGCGCACTCGGACACTACATCGAGCGCGAAGGCGTTCCGACCGCGCAGATCAGCCTGATCCGCGAGCAGACCGCGGCTATCAAGCCTTCACGTGCACTGTGGGTGCCGTTCATGCTCGGCCGTCCGTTCGGTGCACCGAACACTCCGGAATTCCAGCGCAAGGTCTTGGCCCAACTGCTTTCACTGTTCGAAAAGCCGGCGGGACCGGTGCTGGAGGATTTTCCGGATGACGCCCCCGATTCGTCTGCCGCAGAAAGCGGATTTGCCTGTCCGGTGAGTTTCGCCCCTGCGGGCGCCGCCGCCGGTGGACTTGCCGAAGCCTTGCGTAATGAGGTTGCACAACTGGCGCCATGGTACGACCTCGCATGCAAACGCCGCGGCCGTACCACAGTCGGCGTGTTCGGCGCGGGCGTGGACGAAGCGCTCAGCCACCTGCTGACCTACCTCGGCGACGCGCCAAATCCGCCGAAAGTCGACGGCATGAGCGCGGGACTCGCCGTCAAGCGCGCCTGCGACGACATCAAGGCCTACTATTTCGAGGCCACCGCGGCACAGCCGGGCAACCTGGCTGCAAAGGCGATCGACCAATGGTTCTGGAGCGACACCGCCGCCGCGCAGGCTTTCCTCGCGGTGCGCGAATTCTGCAAGCGCAGCGGCGACGAATCGCTGAAACCGCTGGTCAAGCTGAGCCTGATCCCCCGTTTCGTCATCGACCGGGTGGAAAGCGGCCACGGTGCCTGACCACCGCGCCCGAGATTGACCGCAACTCCCTGATTGCGTTAATCTTTCAATCCCGCCATTGAGGCGATCCGCCATGTCCAAATCGCCCAAAAGCCAGAACGCCCCGACTTTCGAATCCGCGCTCGCCGAACTCGAAAAAATTGTCGAGGCCATGGAAGAAGGCCAGATGCCGCTCGAGCAGTCGCTAGCGGCGTACAAACGCGGCGCAGAGTTGCTGAAGATCTGCCAGGGGCAGCTGCAGGACGCGCAGCAGCAGGTGAAAATTCTCGAAAACGGCGTGCTGAAGAATTTTGGCGGCGCCGAACAGTAAATCCCGCATTTCGTGACAGTTCCCGATTTCCAGACCTGGGTTGCGGCCGGGCAGAACCGCATCGAAGCGTTTCTGCAAAAGGTTTTGCCTTCGGCTGAGATCGCGCCATCGCGGCTGCATGCGGCGATGCGCTATGCAGTGCTCGGTGCCGGCAAGCGCGTACGCCCGCTGCTGGCCTATGCCGCCGGCGAAGTGTCAAAAGCCGATCCCGAACGCGTGACGGTGGCGGGAGCTGCGGTGGAAATCATCCATGCCTATTCGCTGGTGCACGACGACCTGCCGTGCATGGACGACGACGTGTTGCGGCGGGGCAAGCCTACCTGCCATGTCGAATTCGACGAGGCCACTGCACTATTGGTGGGCGACGCGCTGCAGAGCCTCGCTTTTCAACTGCTCGGCGAATACCGGCTTGCCGATGAGGCGACGGCGCAACTCGACATGATCAAGCTGCTGGCCACTGCCTCTGGTTCCCGCGGCATGGCGGGTGGCCAGGCCATCGACCTTGCCGCGGTCGGCGAGACGCTCTCTGTACCCGAACTCGAATTCATGCATATCCACAAGACCGGTGCACTGATCCGCGCCGCCGCCATACTCGGCGCTCGCTGCGGCAGCGGGCTCGATGACGCCGGGCTGGCGCGCATCGACAGCTATGCCAAGGCCATTGGCCTCGCCTTCCAGGTCGTCGATGACGTGCTCGACGCCGAGGCACCGACCGCGACGCTGGGCAAGACCGCGGGCAAGGACGCCGAGCAGGGCAAGCCCACCTATGTCAGCGCCATGGGCGTCACCCAGGCGAAGGCGCTGGCTGCGCAGTTGCGCGAGGAAGCCCTGGCCGCCATTGCGCCATTCGGCGATCGCGGTTCCCGGCTCGCGCAATTGGCCGATTTCATCGTCCTGCGCAAGTTCTGAGACAATGGCGTCATGAGCGGAACATTGACCATGGAAGGCGCGGGGGATCAGGACAAACCTGATTACGCACTGCTTAAATCGATCGCCTCGCCGGCCGATCTGCGGCTGCTCGAGCGCAGCCAGTTGCCGCGCTTGGCGCAGGAGTTGCGCCAGTACCTGGTCGAGTCGGTCAGCCAGACCGGCGGCCACCTGTCGTCGAACCTCGGCACGGTCGAGCTGACCATCGCGCTGCATTACGTGTTCGACACCCCGCACGACCGCCTGGTGTGGGATGTCGGTCACCAGACCTATGGCCACAAGATACTCACCGGCCGTCGCGAAGCGATGAAGGGCCTGCGCATGTGGCAGGGCATTTCCGGTTTCCCGCAGCGCACCGAATCGGTGTACGACACCTTCGGCACCGCGCATTCGAGCACTTCGATCAGCGCCGCGCTGGGCATGGCGGTGGCTGCCAGGCTGAAGGGTGAACCGCGCCACGCGGTGGCGATCATCGGCGACGGCGCAATGAGCGCAGGCATGGCCTTCGAGGCGCTCAACAATGCCGGCGACATGGATGTCGACCTGCTGGTGATCCTCAACGACAACGACATGTCGATCTCTCCGCCGGTGGGTGCGCTCAACAAGTACCTGGCCAAGCTGATGTCAGGCCGTTTTTACGCCACGGCCAAGGACCTCGGCACCAAAGTACTGGGCGACCTTGCGCGCCGCGCTGAAGAACACGTCAAGGGCATGGTCACGCCGGGCACGATGTTCGAGGAGTTCGGTTTCAACTACATCGGGCCGATTGACGGTCACGATCTCGACGCACTGGTGCCGACGCTGCACAACATCCGGCGCCTCAAGGGCCCGCAGTTTCTGCACGTGGTCACGCGCAAGGGTCAGGGCTACAAGCTGGCCGAAGCTGACCCGATCCTCTATCACGGTGTGTCGAAATTCGATCACAAGGCCGGTATCGCCACCGGGAAGAAGGGCGGCGCAAGCAAGCCGACCTATACCCAGGTTTTCGGCGAATGGCTGTGCGACATGGCGGAGAAAGATCCGCGGCTGGTGGGCATCACACCGGCGATGCGCGAAGGCTCGGGCATGGTCAAGTTCGCACAGCAGTATCCCAAGCGCTACTTTGATGTGGGAATTGCCGAACAACATGCGGTGACCTTCGCCGCCGGCGTGGCCTGCGAAGGCTACAAACCGGTGGTGGCGATCTACTCGACGTTCCTGCAGCGCGGCTACGACCAGCTGATCCACGACGTGCAGATCCAGAACCTGCCGGTGGTGTTCGCGCTCGACCGCGGCGGCCTGGTCGGCGCCGACGGTGCCACCCACAACGGCAGTTTTGACCTGAGTTACCTGCGCTGCCTCCCCAATATCACGGTGATGACGCCGGCCGACGAAAACGAATGCCGGCAGATGCTCTACAC
>JAYQOT010000011.1:45317-51376 GCA_038144955.1 Burkholderiales bacterium
GGCTACGCGCGCAACGACCAGTACAACCCGGAGAAAATCCGGCGCATCGCCGAGCACTACCGCGGCGTGCTCAAAGACATCGGCGAGGACCCGGACCGCGAAGGTCTGGTCAAGACCCCGGAGCGGGTGGCGAAGGCGTTGCAGTACCTGACCCACGGCTATGACCTCGATCCCGCCGGCATTCTCAATTCAGCGATGTTCACCGAGGAATACCAGCAGATGGTGATCGTGCGCGACATCGAGGTCTATTCGATGTGCGAACACCACATGCTGCCGTTTTTCGGCAAGGCCCACGTCGCTTACATCCCGAAGGGCCGCATCGTCGGCCTGTCGAAAGTGCCGCGCGTGGTCGATGCCTTCGCGCGCCGGCTGCAGGTGCAGGAGCGCCTCACCGTGCAGATCCGCGACTGCATCCAGGAAACGCTCGATCCCGCCGGCGTCGCCGTGGTGATCGAAGCGCAGCACATGTGCATGATCATGCGCGGCATCCAGAAGCAGCATTCGATCGCGTCGACCTCGGCTTTCACCGGCGAGTTCAACAAGGACGTCACCCGCGGCGAATTCCTGCGCCTGATCGCGTCGCGGAACTGAGGCGGCGCATGTCAAAAATATCAATAAAAACAAATATTTACGTTGTTTTTCCGCGATGAGCGGTCGCACTACCAGCGAATTCACCATAGAGCAGCTGCTGCCCGACGTGCGGCAGGGGCGCATGGTGATCCTCGTCGACAGCGCGGATCGCGAGAACGAAGGCGATCTCTTTGTCGCCGCGGAGCGCGCAACCCCCGAAGCGATCAATTTCATGGCCAGCGAAGGCCGCGGCCTGGTGTCGCTGGCGCTGACTGAAGAGCGCCTGCGCCAGCTCGGCCTGTCATTGATCGCCGACGACAGTGGCAACCAGACCAAGTTCGGCACCGCGTTCGCAACGCCGATCGATGCCCGTGTAGGTGTCAGCTCCGGCATGTCGGCGCACGACCGCGCGCGCACCATCGCGGTGGCGATCAGTGAAAATGCCAAACCTTCTGATTTGATCCGGCCCGGGCGGATGCAGACGCTGCGCGCGGTGGACGGCGGCGTGCTGGCGCGGCGCGGTCACACTGAAGCGGCGGTGGATTTGGCGCGGCTGGCGGGACTCAAGCCCGCCGGCGTGATCTGCGAAATCATGAATGCCGACGGCACCATGGCGCGCATGCACGACCTGGAAAAATTCGCAGCGAAGCACAACATCCGCATACTCAACATCAGCGACCTTGCCGAATATCGCGAAACCGAGCGCGTGATCCGGCGCAAGGCGGAAACCGTGCTGCCGACGAGCAAGGCTGGCACATTCAAACTGGTGATCTACGCCGACAGCCTCGAATCCAACGTCTTCGTTGCGCTGGTCAAGGGCGAGATCAAAGCCGGCGAGCCGGCGCTGGTGCGCCTGCATTCGCAGTGCCTGACCGGCGACGTGTTCGGCTCCGAGCGCTGCGACTGCGGCGAGCAGCTCGACGCTTCACTGCAGATGATCGAAAAGGCAGGCAGCGGCGTGCTGGTCTACATGTTCGACGAAGGCCGCGGCATCGGCCTGCTCAACAAGATACGCGCCTACGCGCTGCAGGATGAGGGCAGTGACACCGTCGAGGCCAACCACGCACTGGGTTTTGCCGCCGACATGCGCGACTACCGCTCCGGCGCGCACATCCTCTTCGACCTCGGCGCGCGCGAAGTCAGGCTGATGACCAACAATCCCGACAAGGTCGCGGCGCTGGAGAAATACGGACTCAAGGTCGTCGAGCGCGTCGCCGTCGACATCCCGCCGCGCGACGCCAATCGCCGCTACCTCGACACCAAGCGCACCAAGTTCGGCCACCTGCTGTCGATGGTGGGCACCGATACCGGCAAAAAATAAGCTGTTGCGCGTTTAGAACCGCTTGGTCAGGGTCAGTGCCTGCCCGTCGCGCTTCATCTCGGTGCGATTGAGGAAACTCATGCCGAGCAACGCGATTTTCAGGCCGTCACCCTCGATGACCACAGCCTCGACGGAGTGCAGCGTAATGTCGCCGACGCGTACGGTGTCCAGCGTGATCTTGTAGGCCGCGGCGCGGCCGTTGGCGGTCTGGGTGTAGCCGCGCTCGCCCCCCGTGTAGTTGATGCCGAGCTGACGGGCGAGGCTTGCGGGGATCGCGATGGCGGTGGCGCCGGTGTCGACCAGGAACTGAACTGATCCGCCGTTGATCTGGCCCAGCGTGACGTAGTGTCCCCGCGCGTCGGCTGCCAGCGTCACGGTTTCGCCACTGCTACTGCCTGTCGACCGGCCACCGCCGATGCGGGTACCACCCCCCGGCGCCAGCGTCTGACGCAGACCCTGGTGTTCGATGACCGCGACATTGCTGTTGGCGCTGATCAGTTTCACGCCTTCGGGGGTGGACTGGCCGACGGCGACGGTGCGCGGCTTGCCGCCGTCGATGACCAGCACCGCCTTGCCGCCGAACAGGCCGACCACGCTGATATCGGCGGCGTGCGCAGGCAGTGCGCTGAAGAGGACAGCGCAGAAGATTGCTTTAAGATGGCGCAATTGCATTGTGGGTCCTTTGATGAAACCGGTCGCCATATTCCGCCACAAGAATACCGAAGGTCCGGCCTATTTTGCCACGGTCCTCGAGCAGCGCAACCTGCCGTACCGCGTGATCAAAATAGATGCGGGGGATGCGGTACCGGCCGAAGCGTCTGCATATGCGGGCCTGTGTTTCATGGGCGGGCCGATGAGCGTCAACGATGATCTGCCGTGGATAGCACAGGTGTGCGATCTGATACGCGATGCGGTGGCGCGCGAGGTGCCGGTGCTTGGGCATTGCCTCGGCGGGCAGCTGATCGCCAAGGCGCTGGGGGCCAGGGTCACGCGCAACCCGGTCAAGGAGATCGGCTGGGGGCGAGTCGATGTCATCGACAGTCCGCAATCCCGGGAATGGCTGGGTGACCTGAAGTCGTTCACGTCTTATCACTGGCACGGCGAAACCTTCGCGATACCCGAAGGCGCGACGCGCATCCTGTCGAGCGAGTACTGCGCGAACCAGGCCTACGTGCTCGGCCCGCATCTCGGCATGCAATGCCATGTCGAGATGACGCCGGAGCTGATCCGTACCTGGTGCCAGGAGTGGGAAAAGGAAGTCACCGCGCTCGCCGCGCGCGTGCCTTCGGTGCAGTCGCCGGCGGAAATGGAAGAAAACATGGAGGCCAACGTGCGTGCGCTGCACGCGGTCGCCGACCGCCTCTACGACCGCTGGATTTCGAACCTCAGGCGCTGAACAGCAGCGTCCACGCCACGCCGGCTGCGGCACAGACGCCGATTACCGGCATGATGCCGATCTTGAAGCGCCACAGCGCGAGGAAGGCGGCGATGCCGATCACGGCTGAAAGCCAGTCGAAACGGCCGCCGAGTCCTGCCGGCCACAGCACGTGGTATCCAAAAAACACCGCGAGGTTGAGGATCACGCCGACTACCGCGGCGGTGATGCCGGTCAGCGGTGCGGTGAATTTCAGTTCGCCGTGGGTGGTTTCCACCAGCGGCCCGCCGAGCAGGATGAACGCGAAGCTCGGCAGGAAGGTGAAGAAGGTGACCACTGTCGCTGCCAGCGCGCCGGCGGCGAACAGGCTGTCCGTGCCCAGAAACTGGGTGGTCCAGCCACCGACAAAACCCACGAACGCCACCACCATGATCAGTGGTCCGGGCGTGGTTTCGCCGAGCGCGAGGCCGTCGATCATCTGTGGAGCGGTGAGCCACTGGTAGTGCTCGACTGCGGCCTGGTAGACGTAGGGCAGCACGGCGTAGGCGCCGCCGAAGGTGAGCAGTGCCGCCTTGGTGAAAAACCAGCTCATGTGGGTCAGTGTGCTGTCCCAACCGAACACGGCAGTGATGGCACCCAGCCCGGCGAACCAGATCGCCAGCGAAACCATTAGCACCTGCACCAGTCGGCCCTTGTTGAAGCGCGCGTGTTCAGGCACCGGCGTGCTGTCGTCGATGATTGCAGGGCCGTGTGATTTTCCCGCTGCGCCATGTCCGCCTCCGACGGCGAACAGTTCCGGCTTCAATCGGCCGCCGAAGTAACCGATGATGCCGGCGCCTATGACGATCAGCGGAAACGGCGCCTTCAGCGCGAAGATCGCAACGAAGGCCGCAGCGGCGATGGCCCACAATGCGGCGTTCTTCAGCGCACGCGAGCCGATGCGCAGTGCGGCGAAGACGACGATGGCGGTGACCGCCGGCTTGATGCCGTAGAGCATGCCGGCAATGGCCGGTATGTTGCCCCATGCCATGTAAATCCAAGAAAGCGCGATCAGGATGAACAGCGAAGGCAGCACGAACAGGCCGCCGGCGACGATGCCACCCCAGGTGCGGTGCATCAGCCAGCCGATGTAGGTGGCGAGCTGCTGCGCCTCGGGGCCGGGCAGCACCATGCAGTAATTGAGCGCGTGCAGGAAGCGGCGTTCGGAGATCCAGCGCCTGCGTTCGACCAGCTCGTCGTGCATGATCGCGATCTGCCCGGCGGGTCCGCCGAAGCTGATGAAGCCGAGTTTCAGCCAGAAGCGGAAGGCTTCAGCAAAGGAAACCGGTGCGGGGCTCTGATCAGGTGTGCTCACCGCAGCATCTCCGGGTTCCAGGTGTGCTTTTCGTTCTGGCCTTCCTTGCACCAGAGGTAGAGCGCGTCGTACATCACCATGCCTTGCGCCAGTTGCGCGTGATCGTCTCCGATCAGCCGCGACAGGCCCAGCGACAATGCAGCGAGCCCCGCGGCCTGCGGCGCAAGATCAGGCCGGTCGGTGTCGGCGCCGCGCACGATGGTTGCGAGCTGCAGCAGCGCCGGGTCGGTCAGGTGGTAGGCGCGGATGAAGGCGTCGAAGCTGCACAGGTCGCCGTCGTGCGAAAACGCGACGTCGGGAATGTCATAGGGAATTGCCTGTTGCCTGGTGGCTTCGTTGCGCACTTCACGCGCAGCCACATAGACGAATTCCGCCGCCGGATCGATGAAACGGCGGATCAGCCACGGGCAGGCAATGCGGTCCACCTTGGGTCGTTCGCGGGTGATCCAGCGCGTGGCGGCATCCCTGGGTTTTGCCAACATCGCAGCGCCCGCTGCACGCATGCCTTCCTCAATGCCGCCGTCGACGAAATGGGCCTTGAAACCGCGTTCGCGCAGGCTTTTCGCAGCGTTCTGGCTGACCTCGTGTCCGTGAACGCAATAGACCGCCACGCTCGCGGTCTGGGGCAGTTCACCGGCCCAGGCATCCACGTTCGCCGGGTCGCGCCGCAGCGCGCCGGCGACCATGTCGGGAGCCGCGCGGAACGCGGCTTCGCGGCGTACGTCGATCAGCAGCGGGGCGTTTGGGCCGTTGCGGGACTGGATCAGGTCTTTTGCGGATACAGCGTGTTCACCGGCGCTCATGATTTCTCCTTCGCAGTGGCGAATGCATACGAAGGCAGCGCTTGGACGCATGGCGTCTGGAGCCGGGGAGTCTGCCAGTGCCCCCGGAGTGCAGCGCGATTCTGCGCGTGCCCTCCACGGGTGTCAATGCGGAAACGGCTCAGTCGCGGAAGTTCTTGAACTGCAGCGGGAAGTCGGTGATCGACTTGCGCACCAGTGAAATCGCATCCTGCAGCAGGTCCTTCTTGCTGCCGGAGACGCGCACTACGTCGCCCTGAATGCTGCCCTGGATTTTCATCTTGCTGTCCTTGATCAGCTTGACGATCTTTTTCGCCAGATCCTGCTCGATGCCTTCGCGCACGGTGACCGGCTGCTTCATCTTGTTGCCGCTGATCGGCGCGGGGTCGCCGAGCTTGAGGCAGCGGATGTCGACGCCGCGCTTGGCGAGTTTTGCGGTCAGTACGTCGCGGACCTGACCGAGCTTGAAATCATCGTCGGCAAAGACGGTCAGCGTTTTTTCCTTGTCGTTGATTTCAACACGGGCGTCGGAGCCCTTGAAATCGAAACGCGTGGAGACTTCTTTGTTGGTCTGGTCGACGGCATTGCGTACTTCGACCTGATTGACTTCGGAAACGATGTCGAACGAGGGCATGTTTC
>JAYQOT010000012.1:0-46375 GCA_038144955.1 Burkholderiales bacterium
TCGGCCACCAGCTGGGCAAGACCGGTATGCGTGCCCTGCCCCATTTCGGCACGGGCGATGCGGATCACGCAGGTGTCATCCGGTTTCACTACCACCCAGGCATTGACTTCCGTGCTGGGGGCGCCTTCAGCGGCCGAGGCTGTACCGAAGGGCAGGCCGATGCCGAGTGCCAATCCGCCGCCAGCGGCGGCAGAACCGACGATGAAACGGCGACGCGATTCGTTTTCGAGCATGTTTGATTGTTTGGTCGTCATGATCGCGCGCTCCTCAGGCTTTCATCTCGGGTTGATCGGCTTCAGCCATAACCACCTCATGGCCCGTCGGACCTGCGCCCATGTGAATGACCGACCCGTTGCCCTTGCCACCTTTGCCGGTTCCCGCCGCGTGGTGAATGGCGGCGCGTATGCGCTGATAGGTGCCGCAGCGGCAGATGTTGGTCATCGCGTCATCGATGTCCTGGTCGGTGGGTTTCGGCTTTTTCGCCAGCAGCGCCGACGCTGCCATCAGTTGTCCCGACTGGCAGTAGCCGCACTGCGGAACGTCAAATTCAACCCAGGCCTTTTGCAGGGCATGCGTACTGTTGCGCGACAGCCCTTCGATGGTGACGATCTTGTCGGAAGCCTTGACCGCGCTTACCGGCAGCGAGCAGGAGCGAACCACCTCGCCGTTGAGATGGATCGAGCAGGCGCCGCATTGGGCCACGCCACAGCCGTATTTGGTGCCGGTCAGCCCGACATGTTCTCGTATGGCCCACAGCAGCGGGGTATCGGGCTCTACATCAAGCCGGTAGGTACGACCATTGACATTGAGTTGAATCATGACTTGTCCTCACAGTGAAAAACCGTCCGGTGCCGCAACGCGTGCGGCACGCCTGATTCCCCTCGTAGCCCCTGGTATCGCCGCGGTCTGACGCCGCAGTCTGCGCTGTGATGAACATTGCGCGCCGGGCAGATTATTCCGGTGGTCTCCCCGGGTCAAGCAAAAAACTCCGGTCGCCACTCTTTCCCGGCATCCCCGCCGCCGGAGCATTGCAACTGATTGTTTTATTTGACGATTTCGGTCAGGCAACCCTGATCATCGCGCTTTCCGTGACACTGAACCCGTTGTCACCGCTCCAGCGAAATTCGATCCGGCCGCTGACCGTGGCGCGCAGGGCAAACACCAGCAGCGGATTGGCGGTAATCGAAGGATGCAATGTCGCCCGGAATACCTGTGCGCCCTGATAGCTGCATTCGAAATGGGTAATGATGTTGCGCGGGATGCGCTCGCCTGTCTGCGTGTGGCGGAAACCGGTTTCCATCGGATGCCGCACCAGCGCCCTGATCTCCACGATCTCACCGGGCCGCGCGCTGGGGGGAACGCTGACTATCGCATCGGCCATCAGACCAGGTCTCCGATGCACGCCGACAAGGTAACCACCACGCTGACCGAATCCGACCAGAACGAACCGTCGCTCAGTTCAGCCACTGCATGCACAGTCTGCGAATCTGCCAGCCGCGTCCGGGTGGTAATCCGCGCGCGGCCGGCGTGCGGTCCGAGATAGGCGTTGATCACATAGGGCTGGGGATTTTTTTCCGTGAATACGTGAATCGCCTTCACGTAATCGGTACTCGTCATCGGACTGTCGACAGTTACCGAAAATTCGACCGAATTTCCGTTCTCCACCAGTGGCGGAAGCTGCAATTTGACTCGGCCACGACGGACATTCGCCCCGCCGGTAATCTTGGCCAGGGCAGCTTGCAATGCTTCCGGCGTAGCCAGTGCAGGCAACACCAGCATCGCCGCACCTGCACCGCCGGCCGCACGGCCTACGGTTTTCAGGAAATCACGACGAGGGCGGTCAAACGAGCTCAATGCCTTGATTCTTCAGCGGCACCGACCGCAAGCGCTTTCCGGTCGCCTTGAAATAGGCGTTGAGCACAGCCGGCGCAGCGACGCAAATGGTCGGCTCGCCGATGCCGCCCCAGATGGGCCCGCCGGTCGCCATGATGATGCTTTCAACCTTGGGCATCTGGGCAATGCGCATCGAGTTGTAGACATGGAAATTGTCCTGCTCGATGCGACCGTCCTTGACCGTGCATTCCTGCATGAACAGCGCGGACAGCCCGTAGACGAACGAACCGGCGATCTGGCGCTCGATCTGTGCCGGATTGACGGCATATCCCGGATCGGTGGCAGCCACGATGCGATGCACCTTCACCTTGTTACCGGTGCTGTCCACGGAAATCTCGCAGGCCGCCGCGACAAAACTGTCGAAGGCCTTCATCTGCGCGAGGCCGCGGAAACGTCCCTTGGGTGCAGGCTTGGTCCAGCCGATGCGTTCGGCCACGGCATTCAGCACCCCGAGATTGCGTGGATGCTGTGCCATGAATTTGCGACGGAATTCCAGTGGATCCTGCCCTGCGGCATGCGCGAGCTCATCCATGAAACATTCGATGAACACGGCATTCTGGTTGATATTGACGCCGCGCCAAAAACCGGGGGGCACATGCGGATTGCGCATGGCGTGGTCGATCAGCAGATTGGGAAAAGTGTAGCCGATAGAATGTTCGCCGCTGTCGGCAACGCCCTGGAACGCCAGTGGATCCTTGCCGCCGGCTTTCTCGACGATGGCCGGACGCACCGAGGCCAGAATCGACTGTCCGGAGAGCCGCATATGCAATCCGGTAAGGTTGTTGGCGGAGTCGAAGCTGCCGGTGAGCTTGCACTGCATGACCGGGTGGTAGCGGCCCTGGCGCATGTCTTCCTCGCGCGACCACAGCAGTTTTACCGGCGTTCCCGGCATCTGCTTCGCGATCAGCACGGCCTGCTTCACATAATCCTGGAATGCGCCGCGCCGGCCGAAACCGCCGCCCAGATCGATTTTGTAAACCTCGCATTTGTCAGCGGTCAGACCTGAAGCTTCCAGTGTGGCGGCAAAAGAAGCTTCGCCGTCCTGCGTCGGCACCCACACTTCGCAACGATCCGGCGTATAACGCGCGGTCGCATTCATCGGCTCCATCGGAGCATGGTTCTGGTACGGATACTCATAGACCGCGTCGATGGTCTTCGCAGCGCCCTTGATCGCGGACTGTATGTCGCCCGCCTTGTTGCCGACGAAAGCCTGCGGCGCATCCAGACCCGCCTTCAGCACCTCGGCAATCGACGCGCTCGAGACCTTGACGTTGTCGCCAAAGTCCCATTCGGCGGGAAGCGCATCCAGCGCCTTTTTCGCATGCCACCAGGTATCGGCAACGACAGCCACAGCGCTATCCCCGACGCGCAATACCTGCTTCACGCCCTTCATGCCGGTCACTTTGGCGGCATCGAAACCTTTCAGTTTCCCACCGAACACCGGGCATTCCATGATGGTTGCGTTGACCATGCCCGGCAGCTTGAGGTCGGCACCGTAGACCTGGCGCCCGGTGACCTTGTCGACCGTACCGAAACGCTTCATCGGTTTGCCGATGACCTTCCACGACTTGGGATCCTTGAGCTTGATGGCTTTCTCGTCGGGGGGCGTCAGTTTCGCCGCAGCCGCCGCGACTTTGCCATAGCTCACCTTGCGTCCGCTGGCACCGTGGGCAATGACGCCCTTGTTGACCGTCAGTTGATTGACCGGCACCTTCCACTGATCGGCAGCTGCCTGCATCAACATCATGCGTGCTGCCGCACCGCCGCGCCGCACGTAGTCGTGCGAAGTGCGGATGCCGCGGCTGCCGCCGGTCGAATAGCTCTGCCAGACACGGTTGCGTTTCAGGTTCTCGCCCGGCGTCGGATATTCGGTGCTGACTTTCGACCAGTCGCACTCCAGTTCCTCGACAACCAGCTGGGCAAGGCCGGTGATCGTGCCCTGTCCCATTTCCGAGCGCGCAACCCGGATCACGACAGAATCATCCGGCTTGATCACCACCCAGGCGTTTATTTCCGGTACGGTTTCCGCAGCCTGCGCGGTGGTAATTCCAAACGGCAACTGCAGTCCGAGGGCAAGTCCGCCCCCTGCCACAGCACTGCTGACCAGGAACGAACGGCGATTCAGATTGATGTTTTCCATGTCGCTGTCTCCTAGGCCTTGGCGGCGGCGTGTATCGCCTCGCGCACCTGCTGGAAGGTGCCGCAGCGGCAAATGTTGGTGATGCTGGCATCGATGTCGGCATCGGTCGGCTTGGGTTTTTTCGCCAGCAGCGCCGCAACCGCCATGACCATGCCCGACTGGCAATAACCGCACTGCGGCACCTGGTGATCAACCCAGGCCTTCTGCACCTTGTGCAGTGTCTTGCCGGAAGCTAGCCCTTCGATCGTGGTGATGCGTTTGCCCACCGCTGCACTGACCGGCAACGCGCAGGAACGAACCGCTTCGCCATTGAGGTGCACCGTGCAGGAACCGCACTGGGCTACTCCGCAGCCGTACTTGGTGCCGGTCAGACCCGCCTGTTCACGTATGGCCCACAACAGCGGCGTATCGGGCTCGACATCGATCTGATGTGCGCGTCCGTTGATATTGAGCTGAATCATTTTCAATCCTCGCGTTGAAGAAAAACACCCGATGCCGCGT
This sequence comes from Burkholderiales bacterium, assembly GCA_038144955.1. Classification (GTDB taxonomy): domain Bacteria; phylum Pseudomonadota; class Gammaproteobacteria; order Burkholderiales; family SG8-41. The sequence continues at coordinate 4,535 of JAYQOT010000012.1, forward strand.
GCTGATGCGGCGCGCCTGACCCCCTCATGGCCTGCTGTATATGCCGCGGTCGGACGCCGCGGTCGGATTGCCTGTCGGTCGATAAAGCCTGAAAACGTCCGGCAGATTATGCCCGGGCCACGACCCGGTCAACTGCGGTTTGACAGGCCTTGCCGGCTGCTCCTCGGCGAAAACTCGTGATATCCGGAATGTTGTTATTAATTCGGCAGTTAGCGCGGAACCTGGGCACTGTTCATGCGCGCAAGTATGGTTTGCGTCCGCTGCTGAAGGTAATCCGTATTGCTGTCCGGACCATATCGCCGCGGGCTGGGCACGATGGCTGCCAGGCGCGCCGCCTGCTCATCAGTCAGTGCGGCTGCGCTGGTGCCATAGTGATAGCGGGAAACTGCCTCGGCGCCGAATACGCCCTCCCCCCATTCGATGACATTCAGGTAGATTTCCAGGATCCGCCGTTTGCTCATGATGGTTTCGAGCATGACCGTCACCGCAGCTTCCTGCGCCTTGCGCCACCACGCACGCTCTCCGCTGAAAAACAGGTTTTTCGCTAATTGCTGGGAGATGGTCGAGCCGCCGGCAACGATTTCGCCTTCGCGCAAGTTGCGTTCCATCGCGTAACGGATGCCGTCCCAGTCGAAACCCTGGTGCATGGAAAATTTGGCATCCTCGGAAGCGACGACTGCCCGCTTCAGATGCGCCGAGATGCGCTGATAAGGCACCCACTGGTGGCGTAGTTTGGCACGCGGATTCTTCTCCTGCAGGATCTCCATGCGCTTGCGCATGAACGCGGTGGACTCCGGGTTGTGATCCACCCAGTACCAGACATGCACCAGGAACCAGAACTGCACCGCAGCCAGCACGATCAGTACCAGCAGCAACGCGCGCCACGTCAAGCGCCACAACAAGCGCAGCAGCGATGGGCGCGCAGTCTTTCCAGGCTTGGCACGAGCCATGTCGGTTGATATCGGTCGTGAATTTCAGGAATCGCGCAGCAGTGCAATCACCGGCGCCGTCTGCGGTCGCACGCCACGCCAGATGAAAAACGATTCCGCCGCCTGCTCGACGAGCATGCCCAGTCCGTCGACGGCACGCGCTCCAGACTGTCGCGCGAATTGCAGAAACGGGGTGTCGCGTCCATACACCATGTCGTAGGCCAGTGCGCCGTTGGCGAAAATGCCTTGCGGAAGCTCTGGCATTTCCCCGCTGAGACCCGCGGATGTGGCATTGATGACCAGGTCAAACGGGCTGTTGCCCAGGTGAGAGTACGGGACTGCTGAAATCCCCTGCATGGAGAGCGGTGCAAACCTTGCGAATCTTTTTGCGAGCCGTTCCGCCTTGTCCGGCGTCCGGTTGGCAATCACCAGCGTACCGGGCCGCCTTTGCAGCAAGGGATGCATCACCCCCTGTGCCGCGCCGCCGGCGCCCATCAACAGCACACGTTTGCCGCTGATCGTAAAACCGAGATTTTTTTCAAGATCAGTCACCAAGCCGATGCCATCGGTGTTGTACCCGATCAGCTGCTTTCCTTCGACCTTGATTGTATTCACTGCTTCAGCATCGACTACCCCGCCGAACGATACTGTATCCGGACTGATGATCCGAAACGCCTCGTTTTTGAACGGCACCGTGACGTTCAGCCCCTTGCCGCCTTCATCGAAAAAACGCCGCACGGTGATCTCGAACGCATCCAGCGGAGCCAGCAGCTTTTCATAGGCGATGTCCTGCCCGGTCTGGCGCGCAAATTCGGCATGAATCCGCGGCGACTGGCTGTGCGCTACGGGATTGCCGATGACAGCGTAGCGATCGGTCACTGGCTGACGAACTGGTCCGCCCGAGTGAACGTCCAGGTCCGGGTAATGTGCAGGATATCGGTATCGCGGGCGATATTGGACGGAAACGCGGCATAGGGGGCTGCCAGCGTGACGATGCGTATCGTGGCCTCGTCCAGCAGCTTGTGTCCTGAAGAGCGGTCGATCTGCACTTTTTCCAGAGTGCCGTTGGCCTTGATTGAAACGGTCGCCACCAGACTGCCGTAGATGCGCTGGTCGCGCGCGGCCTGCGGATAATTCATCTCGCCTATGCGTTCAATTTTCTGCCGCCAGTCCTCCACGTAGCGGGCGAACCGGTATTCCTGGGTGCGGGCGCCGACGAACTTGCGGCGCGGTCGCTCCTGATAGCTGTTCCAGTCCTTGCTGATCTGCGCTTCGAGCCGGGCAATGGCCAGGCTTTTCTGCAGCAGCTCAGTGGTATCGGCGGTCGGCGCCGGATCCGGCTGCGGTCTCGCCCCCGGTTTCGCGGCCACACTGTGCACCTCCGGCTTGCCCTTGCGGGTGAGCAAACGCTGCGCTTCCTGCTCCAGCTCGGCCACCCTTTTCTGGGCCAGCTGAAGTTCAGTGGTATGGGTATCCCGGGTGATTGCAGGCAGCGGGCTCTTGGCCCGTTGCTTGGCGTCGGTATTGCCACCGCCATCGAGATGATGCTGTGCCAGCGCATCTGCCTTGCGCGGCTTGGCCTGTGATTGGGTGTTGACCAGCACGACCTCCAGCGGCGGGGTCATGTTCTTCAGTTCGCGCAGGTCGGGCATCGTGAACGTGAGCCCGAAAATAACGAAGGCATGCAGCAGCAGCGACAACGCCCCGGCTGCGCTGAATCGCGCTCGCACCGTCATCTGCGCATAACGGCGGTCGAAATCCTCGATGCGCCGTTCCAGCTCTGCCACCCGCGCATCCAGCCGGTCCGCAGCGCCCGCCCACGAACCGCGCCGGGGATGCTTGGCGCGGCGCGGCAGGGTAATTACCGTAGCGGCGGGCTTGAGTTTCATGAGGCTATTCTAGACAAGCCCCCGGAAATATCAATAAAAACATTATTTATCATGTAATTATGGTATTTTTTTAAAGCAGACTCTAGATATTGTATGTGATGTCAGCGAACACTAACTTTTGGCTGCCGGCTGAGTACCGGCAAATTCTAGCTGCACCCCGAGATCGAGCAGGTCGACATCCCCTACACCCAGAACAATCCGTGATCCCGGCACTACGTCTGCCGGCAGCGAAGGCACGCGCTGGGTGATCGGAGCGGCCTCCAGCCGCACCAGGTTTTCCCGCAACACGATGCCGGAAATCTCGCTGATCTTTTCCTGCTGCAACCAGCGCAGACTCCAATAGCGCTCCATCGTGCGCTGGTATTCGGCATAACTTTCATAGGCGGTCTCGAACTCGCTCATCACCCCCAGCAGCGCAGTGTCTTTTGCCTGATAAGGTGCCGGCTCGCCGCGTACGCTGGCGATGAGCTGGCGCTGGTTGACCAGATCGGCATAGCGGCGCAGCGGGGAAGTCGCCCAGAGGTAGTGCGTCACACCCAGACCTTCATGCGGCCCCGCAACTGTACTGGTGCGGACCTTGCCACCGCTTTGCACGCGATAGAGCGCAGCCCTGCTTTTTTGGTGCAAATCCGCCGCCCAGGTACTGTTGGCCAGAATCATCAGTTCGGCGACAACCAGGTCTATCGGCGTGCCGCGCCGGCGCGGCGAGATTGAAACCCGCCCGTCGCTGACACGGAACACAAACTCCGGCCGGTCCTCTCCGCGCGGAGCCTCCCCCTTGCGCTCCACGAGGCGGTGGCCCGCGAACTGCCACAGCCACGCCAGTTCCTGTCCCAGAGGGTGATCAACCCGGCCGCCGGCCGTTTCGGCATTGAATACCGGCTCCAGCGTGTCGTGACGCAAGTTGTCGGCAATGAACACGCGTTCGAGTCTGGTTTCGTGGCTGCGCACCGAATAATCAGGGGCAATGTCGAAATAAACCGACAGCGCCGGACACTCACGGCCCGCCGCCAGGGTAAAGGCCTCAACTGCGGCATCCGGCAGCATGGTGATCTTGCCGCCGGGGAAATACACCGTCGACAGGCGCTCCCGCGCAATTCCGTCGAGAGCCGACTGGGCAGGAATGCCCAGCGCAGGAGCGGCAATGTGTACGCCCAGACGGCGGAATCCACCCGGCAATTCCTGCAGCGAGAACGCATCATCGATTTCCGTCGTTTCCGCATCGTCAATGCTGTGGGCGGATACTTCGGCCTTGGGCAATTCCGCGGGCGCGACAACCACCGGGAAATCGGGAAATCCGCTGCCGCGGGGAAAATGTTCGAACAGGAACCGGTTCAGATGGTAAGCGTGTGTATCGCTCAATCCGCCGCAGCGCTCAACCAGTCGTGCCGGCGTCACTTTTGCAGCAATGCTGGCTTCTTCAAGCGCTTTCCATTCGATGCTGTTGCGGTCGGGCTTGTAGAGAAGCACATCCCGTTGTGCTGCCAACGCCTCGGGAAACCGTCCGGCGGCCAATTCCGCCACATAGGTCGCCTTGAGTTCAGCCTGCTGTTTTTTGCGCTCAATGCTGGCCAGCGCCGCCTTGAGCGCGTCTGCCGGGGCCGCCTTGTAGCGGCCACGACCCTTCTTGTAAAAATACATCGGAGCGCCGTGCAACCGGATCAGCACGCCGGCAGACTCCACGGCGCCGGGCGTATGACCGAAATATTCTTGTGCCAGCGTGTCATGGGAAAACTCGCCATCGCCGCAGCACTGCCAGAGAAAATCGACGTCGATCGCCTCGGCGCAGGTCCTGGCTTCTTCCATGAATACCGTATGTGCGGGCGACTCGAAACGCAGCAGCACCGCAGACGCCTTCACCTTCGAGCGCTTGCCGTGCGGGGCCTCGGTTTGCAGTGAGGTGTCATTGTCGGCCAATACGGTACCGACCTTGAATTCGCCGTCTTCTTCGTAAAAAACATTCATCGGGAAAAGATGCTGTACGTGATCGCCGCAAGGGTTGCGGCAACGTGAGGGAATGGCAGCGGAATTATACGCGTCCGCGACGCCAGAACGCGATGACGGCGTCGAGATGTTCGCCGAATTCACGGAACCCGTGATCGCTCCCTTTGACGATGATCTGCTCGCAACCGGCATAGCGTTCCACGCCGTCGCGATAATCGAGAACCTCGTCCCCGGTCGTGGTAATCAGCAGATATTGCCGCGGTGATATGTGGTCAACTTCCAGCGCACGCAATTCCTGCAGGTGTTCAACGGTGAATTCGTATGCGGCGCCGGTGTAGAGATTTTTCTGCGGCCCCACCTGGCCTGCGAGCAGCCCGTAAGGACGCACAGCCGGATTCACCAGCACCGCACGCACCCCCAGGTCTTCCACCAGCGCGGTGGCGTAATACCCGCCCAGCGAGGAGCCGACCAGGGTTACCGTGCGCGGATCATGTTCCGCAACCAGTTCACGCAACAACCTCATGGCCCCGGCGGGCCGGTGCGGCAATTCAGGACATGCAAAATGAACTGCCAGTCCTGCATCGGCCATGTAATCGCGCAACAGCCCGGCCTTGTATGACCGGGCCGAACTGTTGAAGCCGTGGACATACACCAGCATGCAGGTTATCCGGCAATGCGCCGCGCCAATGCCAGCAGTTGCGCGTCACTTCCACGGGCTCCGAGGATGGAAAGCCCGAGGGGACAGCCGTTCAGCCTGGCCAGGGGCAGATTGACCTGCGGCAAGCCCGCAAGGCCCGCGATGCACAGCAGCTGCATCGCCCGTGCGCGAAAATCATCGAGTTGCGCGGATGGGGTGTTGCACAGCGGAGCAATGTCGGGGACGGTCGGCAACAGCAGCACGGCACCATCTGCGAGCAGAGTATCCATGCGTTGCCGCACGGCATCGCGCACCGCCTGCATGCCGGACACATCACCTGCGGTCACGCCGGCGGCCCATGCCGCGCGCTCGCGCACACCAGGCCCCAATCGTGGTTTGGTGCGTGCAATCCACTCACCGTACTGCGCGTGAAATTCGGCACCCTGCAGCACGCGGAACGCCTGGAACCACTGCGCCAGTCCCTCGATGCTGACCGTCACCGGTCGCTGTTCACCGAACAGGGACCGGATGTGCGCCAGCGCCGGTTGCAGTGCCGCCGCCACTGCTGGTCCGAGAAGCGCAAACGCGTCTGCGGCCAGCAGCCAGGAAGCCGGTTGAGGGTCTGCAGCTGCACGTTCCTGGAGCAGAACGCCGCCGACCCGCTCCAGCAATGCGGCATCCCGCGCAAACCAGCCCGCCACATCGAAACTCGGCGCCATCGCACAGGCGCCAGTCAATGGCACCCGCCCATGGGTGGGACGGATGCCATAAAGACCGCAGAAACTTGCCGGTGCGCGCACCGAGCCGCCCGTATCGCTGCCCAGAGCAAAATCCACCAGACCGCCGGCAACCGCAGCCGCGGAACCGCTGGATGAGCCGCCGGGCACACGCCCCGGCGCATTGACGTTGACCGGCGTGCCGTAATGCGCGTTCTCGCCGGTAATGCTGAAGGTCAGCTCATCGGTCTGCGTTTTGCCGGCCATGCCGGCTCCCGCAGCCAGCAGCATTTCGACTGCCGGCGCGGTTTGCGCGGCCGGCTCATGCGTGGACAGCCATTCCGGGCTGCCAAAACCTGTCTTGTGTCCCGCGATGTCGTAAATATCCTTGGCGCCGAAACTCAAACCGGCAAGCGGGCCGCTGCCCGAGCCCCGCAGCACGACATGACCATGCCGGCAGAAAGCGCCCAGTGCGTCGTCGGGAATTTTCACCACGATGCGACCGTCATCAGGCAGCCAGGCGCTGCAGCAGTTTGTCGTGGATGCCGCCGAAGCCGCCATTGCTCATGATCAGTACGTGATCACCATCACGCGCAGCAGCGGCAATGGCATCAACCAACTGCGCCAGATCGCCATGCACCTGGGCTTTGTCTCCCAGCGGTGCCAGTGCAGCTGCGGCGTCCCAGTTGATGCCGCCGCTGTAGCAATAGACGTGATCGGCTTCGGCGAGGCTGCCAGGCAGAGCCTGTTTCATCACGCCCAGCTTCATGGTGTTCGAACGGGGCTCGATCACTGCGAGGATGCGGCCACCAGCGCTCTTGCGCCGCAATCCCGACAAGGTGGTCGCGATCGCGGTGGGATGGTGCGCAAAATCATCGTATACGGTAACGCCGCGCACTGTCCCGCGCGTTTCCATGCGCCTGCGCACGCCCTTGAACTGCCCGAGGGCATCGACGGCGCCGACAGCGGGCACGCCGGCGTGTCGCGCTGCAGCGATGGCTGCCAGCGCATTGAGCCGGTTGTGTTCTCCAACCAGATCCCACATCACCCGGCCCCGGGAGGCGCCTTCATGAATTACCTCGAATGCACCGCGCGCATCCGCATCCCCTGCCCGCCATGCGCAGGCGTTGCCGAAGCGCTCTACCTGGGTCCATGCGCCCCTGGCCAGAACGCGCTCAAGCGCTGCATCACTGCCATTCGTAACGATCAACCCGTTTCCAGGAACGATGCGCACCAGGTGATGGAACTGGTTTTCGATGGCAGCGAGGTCAGGAAAAATATCGGCATGATCGTATTCGAGATTGTTGAGCACCAGCGTGCGCGGTGAGTAATGCACGAATTTCGAGCGCTTGTCGAAAAATGCCGTGTCGTATTCATCGGCCTCGATCACGAAAAAAGGCGTCTCGGTAAGCCGCGCCGATACGCCGAAATTCTGCGGCACACCGCCGATCAGGAAACCGGGATTAAGTCCGGCGTGCTCCAGTATCCAGGCAACCATCGAACTGGTGGTGGTCTTGCCGTGCGTGCCGGCCACCGCCAGTACCCAGCGCCCCTGCAACACATGGTCGTGCAGCCATTGCGGACCCGACACGTGAGGCAGGCCGCGGTTGAGGATGGCTTCCATCAGCGGATTGCCGCGTGTCACCACATTGCCGACGACGAAAACGTCGGGCTTGAGATCAATCTGCTCGGGCCCGTAGCCCGTAATCAGAGTAATCCCCTGCTCCTCGAGCTGGGTACTCATCGGCGGATAAACATTGGCATCGCAGCCGGTCACGCGGTGCCCCGCCGCACGCGCCAGCACGGCAAGCCCTCCCATGAACGTACCGCAAATGCCGAGAATGTGAATATGCATGTTCAACCCGTTGAATACGGGGCAAATGATACGCGATTCAGCGCGCAGCCCGGCTGCAGTCAGTCTTGCACGGCGCGGATAATCGGAAAATCAGGTTTTGAAAATGAAATACACCGCGGCGACCAGGCACAGTCCGGCGTAGACAAAATTCATTTTCACCGGCTGGCCCATGTAGAAAACCGCGAACGGCACAAACACGGCCAGCGTGATGACCTCCTGCAGGATTTTCAATTGTGGCAGGCTCAATTCAGCATGACCGATGCGGTTGGCTGGCACCTGCAGCAGATATTCGAACAACGCGATGCCCCAGGAAATCAGTGCCGCTATCCACCATGGTGCCGTGTTCAGGTGCTTCAGGTGCCCGTACCAGGCAAAAGTCATGAAGATATTGGAAGCCGTCAGCAGCGCGACAGTAGCGTACAGGGGGGAGACCGAGGTCATATAATAACCCGTTGTTTTAATTGAATATTTTATTAAAGCGCTAGGGCAGTTCTGGCGCCGCACATCCTGCCGTCAGCGGCAGTACTCAGCTTGCCGCGCCGCTGCCCAGTGCCAGTTCGCGGCGTATGTTCTCATAGCGCGATTGGAGATCGGCTGCATCGCGCCCCCCGAGATTGAGCACCGCATAGCGATGACTGCCCAGCCATTTCATTTCACGGGCAAGCCCTGCACCCCGCTTCAGGTACAACATCAGCCGCGCATCGGGATAGCGACGATGGATATCTTCGATCTGTGCGAGCGTGGGCACGCGATCGGGGGCACGGCCGTCAAAACGGCGAAACACGAAACTGGCAGCCGCGCGGAAATGACCGGCCTCGCGCGGCTGCCGGGGTGATTCACCCACCGCCAGGTCCAGCAGCATGCCGTAGGGATCGCAGCCATCCACACGGCGGTACAGATTCATGATCTGGGATGCCATGCGCGGATTGATTTCAATGATACGAATGGCCCCGCTTGAGCGGTCGACCACCATTTCAACGTTGAAAAATCCGTGACTGTAGTCGAGACCGGTCAGCAGTTTTTCGGTCAGTGCCCGCACCCGCTGCTGCAGCGAATGTTCCATGCGCGAGGGATACTCGAAACGCATGAACGCCTGCGTGCCGGGGTACATCACTTCGTCGACCATGCCCAGCACGGTAACTTTGCCATTGTGCACGTAGCCGTCGACATTGACCTGTTCTCCCTCAAGAATTTCCTCGGCGATCATGGCGCGCGCGCCGATGGTAAACGGGGTGTACAGCGGTGTCAGGTCGTCAAAGGGTTTTACCAGCTTGCGCAGGATCAGGCGCTCCAGCGGCGAAAAATCCAGCAGCGCCCGCAATTCCGCCATGTCATTGACCTGCCGCGCCAGTACCGAGTAGGTTGCCTTCACCGGCTTCACGAAACAGGGAAAACCGATCTCCGGCTCCTGCTCGATGCGCTTTGCGTACGGCAATACCGAAAACCGTGGCGTTGCCTCCGGCACGATCTTCTGTTGCATGCAGCGGGAATAATATTTGTGCTGTGCAGCGATGATCGTTGCGGGGTCCATCCCCGGAAGCCCCAGCCGCTGGGCCACCACGGCTGCCAGCAAAGCGCCGAAATGTTCATTGTTGCTGACAACGCCGTCGATGCGGCCGCGATAACGGCGCACCAGCCTGTCCACATAGCGGCGGGCGTCGAAAGTCAGCAGCCGCGCGTTATCGGGAAAGCTGAATAGATCAAAACCTTCGTAAAAAAACCGGTAATCGGATTGATAGCGGGGATGTTCGAGTTCGACACGGTCCCAGTCCTTGGGAAACAGTATCAATATGCGTCTGGGTTTCAATGCAGGCTCCGGATTCTCTGTTAACAATGTCGGGGCAACCGACATCAGTCGCAGATACAGCCATAAACATACAAGGCCGTAAATTATTCCTCGGAGCTCAGCGGAGCGGTTCCCCAGGCGATATAACCCGTGCCCAGCAGCGTCAATTCGACTTGCAGGTCCGTCACATAAACCTGCAGACGATCCCAGGGAGTTTCCAGCCCTTCAGTATCGGTGTAACAACCCCGCGACTTGAAGCGCCGGTACAGCCTGAGCGGATCCAGCCAGCGCGGCGGATGCTTGATCCCCGCCGCCGCCACCCGGGCGCGGGGTACAGCCTGGCGAAAAATGTTGTCCAGTGCCGCCGGTGAGCGCATCACGTCGTGGGTATAGTTGAACAGCACCGCCGTCACGCACGGCTGCCACACGCCCACTTCCATTGCGGACTCGATCAACGTGACATTGCGCCAGCCAGCCGCTGTCACCCTTGATCGTGCAAGCGCCAGCATGTCGGGACTGTGTTCGACGCCGATGACCGCACCGTCCGGACCCACGGCATCGAGCAGCAGCGGAAAACTCAGGCCGGTGCCGCATCCGGCATCGAGCACGATGTCGCCAGGCCGCAGCAACAACCGGGCAATGGTACGCCTGCGCAACTCCATCGTACGCTGCGCGCTGGCGTCATAGCCTTCGGCATGCTTGCGGTAACGTTCAATGCTTTGATCCGGGCTCATGACGGCAGACCGGGGGCAGGAAATGCAGGACCGGTATTCACAACGGAATATCCGTCATGGCCGCGGAACGCGTTCCGGACAAAGGCAAGTTGTCAGCGGCACGATAGGTAAACACCAGGGAAAACTTGGTTTGGGCAGTCCGGTTATGGGCCGCCGCGTGAAACAGCCGGCAATGGAAAAACAGCACATCCCCCGGATCAAGATCGGCGTAAATGCGCCGGCGCAACAAACCGGAATTTTCAGGAACATCAGTGCGCAGAAATTGCGCCGAATCGAGGCGGCCCGGACCGAACTCCATGGCATGACTGCCCGGCAGCAACATCAGGCAACCGTTGTCCGGTCGCTCCTCCCCCAACGCCAGCCACACCGATACCAGTTCCTCCCGCTGGTATGACCAGTAGCGGATGTCACGATGCCAGCTGGTGATGCTGCTGTAAGAGGGATCCTTGGTCATCACGCAATTGTGATGTGCCTGCGACAATGCAATTTGAGGACCCAGCAACTGGCGCAGGCGCGCTACCACCGGCAAAGCCGTCGCCTGCCGGCGGAAAAGCGGGGCACGCGCATAAGCCTGCAGCAAGCGCCGGATCGTGCGCCCGCCCTGCGCCTCGCGCGACTCCGGTGCACCGGGATAACGGGTATCAGCTTCGTATTCGACCGGCGCCTTCGCCGCAGCGAGATCTTCCTCTGCCACTTGGCGCAGTTCCGCGCATTCGGATACCGGTATCAGGCCGCGCACCACCTGATAGCCGTCCCGCCTGAAATCGGCGACTTCCGAATCGGAAAAACGCTCATTCATGTTCGTGCGGGTGTTTTTTGAACACCCACCAATGGAAAAGCATTGCGCTCAGGACCAGCGTCACCAGCGAATATTGGGGATCAAGGGCGCCCGCCGTGAACACAGACTCCGTACGAAATACCGAATCCTCGTAATTGACCACCACCGCCAGCAGCAGATTGTTGCCGGCATGGGCGCCGATTGCCAGTTCCAGCCGGCCATCGCGCAAAGCCACGCTGGCCAGAAACAGGCCCATGACGAAATAATTTGCCGCCATGATGGCCAGCCCGTAAGCCGCAATTTCGGGATTGTAGAGATGGGGTAGCGTAAAAATGGCACTGCTCAGAAGCGCCAGCGCCACCGGCTGCCGCAGCCAGCGCCCCATGGCCTGCACCAGGTAGCCGCGGAAGACCAGTTCTTCGGCCACGCACTGCAACGGCGTCAGCAGCAGCGCCGCGACGAGAAAAGGCAACCAGCGTTGCAGGTCCAGACTCCATGCATAGCGGCCTGGATAGAGCAGACTCTCGACGACCGCAAAAACCAGTCCGAGCAGGACCCAGACCACGGCGCCGTGTGCCATGCGTCGCCAGTCGAGCGCGGGATACGGTGTAATCAACGTGCGCAGGCCCCGGCGATGCAGCAACACGATCACCGCCGCCACGCCCGCGAGCATCATCAGCACGCTGGCGTTGATGGCGACAAATTCCGTGACACGCCCCAGCGGCAGCATCAGCACCAGCAGATAGGCAATATTGCCCCCTATCAGCCATGCTGCGGCAATGCAGAGGATGCCCAGCAGGTAACGCCACCAGGCGTTGCGGCCTGCATCGGCCAGCGCCAGATAACGAGCGGCAGGCGAATGGGAAAACTGCGTCAAGCGGGATCGTAACCCAGCGCCGGCGCCAGCCAGCGCTCGGCATCGGTCAGCGACACACCCTTGCGCTTCGCGTAATCCGCCGCCTGGTCACGGTCGATCTTGCCGACAGCGAAATACTGCGACTCGGGATGCGAGAAATAAAACCCGCTGACCGAGGACGCTGGCATCATGGCGTAGGACTCTGTCAGCCGCATGTCGATGCGGCCCGCCTGCAGCAATTCGAACAATGCGCCTTTTTCGGTATGGTCCGGGCATGCCGGATATCCCGGTGCAGGCCTGATGCCGCGGTATTTCTCGGCGATCAGTGCATCATTCTCCAAAGATTCATCCCGGGCATAACCCCAGAATTCCCGACGCACGCGCAGGTGCAGCAGTTCGGCGAAGGCCTCGGCGAGGCGATCTGCCAGCGCCTTGAGCAGGATTCCGGAATAGTCGTCATGAGCTTTTTCAAAGCGCTCCAGATGCTTTTCAATGCCGAGACCCGCAGTCACCGCAAAAGCACCGACGTAATCGGCGACTCCCGATTCCAGGGGCGCGACAAAATCGGCAATACACTGGTTGAAACGGCCGCTGGGCTTGCGGTTCTGCTGGCGCAGGTTATGCCACGTCATCAGTTTTTTCGTGCGCGACTCGTCGGCGTAGATCACGATATCCTCATGATCCACGCGCGCTGCGGGAAACAGCCCGAACACGCCGTTGGCCGTCAGCCAGCGACCCTCGATGATCTTTTTCAGCATCGCCTGGCCGTCGGCAAGCACCTTGCGTGCTTCCTCACCGACCAGCGGATCCTTGAGGATCGCCGGATACGGCCCGGCCAGATCCCAGGTCTGGAAGAACGGCCCCCAGTCGATATAACGCGCTATTTCGGCGAGATCGTAGTTTTTCAGCGGCTTCAGCCCGATCATCTCCGGCTTCGGCGGCACATAGCGCTTCCAGTCGGTGTGCAGTGCATTGGCGCGCGCCTCAGGCAGCGGGATCAGCTCCGGCCCCTTCTTGCCCGCATGCTGCTCGCGGATGCGTTCGTATTCTGCCGCGACATCGTTGAGATAGCCCTTGCGCTGTTCGTCCGAGAGCAGGCTCGAACAGACGCTGACGCTGCGCGACGCATCCGGCACCCACACCACCGGCCCGGAGTAGTTCGGTGCAATCTTGACCGCAGTATGCACGCGCGAAGTCGTGGCCCCGCCGATCAGCAGCGGAATGGTCATCCCCGTACGCTGCATTTCGCGGGCGTTATGGGCCATTTCCTCCAGTGACGGCGTGATCAGCCCTGACAGGCCGATGATGTCAGCCTTTTCCTTTTCCGCCACTTCAGCGATCTGTTTCCACGGCACCATCACGCCGAGGTTGACCACTTCGTAGTTGTTGCACTGGAGCACTACGGCGACGATATTCTTGCCGATGTCGTGCACGTCACCCTTGACCGTGGCCAGCACGATCTTGCCCTTGGCGCGTACGTCACCCAAGCGGCTCTTTTCCGCCTCGATGAACGGCACCAGGTGGGCCACCGCCTGTTTCATTACCCGTGCAGACTTCACCACCTGAGGCAGGAACATCTTGCCCGCACCGAAGAGATCGCCAACGACGTTCATGCCGTCCATCAGCGGACCTTCGATCACCTCGATGGGACGGCCGCCACGGGTCTCGATTTCCTGGCGCATGGTCTCGGTATCTTCGACGATCCAGTTCGAGATGCCCTTGACCAGCGCATGCGTCAGCCGCTCGCGGACCGGCGCATCGCGCCAGGCCAGATCCTCCGTCACCACCTTGCCCTTGCCCTTCACGGTTTCGGCAAACGCCACCATGCGCTCTGCGGCGTCGGGGCGGCGGTCGAAAATGATGTCTTCGACGTGCTCGAGCAGATCCTTGGGAATGTCGTCGTAGACACCGATCTGGCCGGCATTGACGATGGCCATGGTCAATCCGGCCTTGATCGCGTGATAAAGGAATGCGGTATGAATCGCCTCACGCACCGGGTCATTGCCGCGGAACGAAAATGAAATGTTCGATAACCCGCCGCTGATCCGCGCATGGCGCAGGTGCTGACGTATCCAGCGCGTGGCTTCGATGAAATCGATGCCGTAGCGGTTGTGCTCCTCGATGCCGGTGGCGATCGCGAATATGTTCGGATCAATGATGATGTCTTCCGGCGCGAAGCCGATTTCATCGACCAGGATTTCGTAAGCCTTTTTCGCAATCTCGGTGCGGCGCTCATAGGTGTCTGCCTGGCCCTTCTCGTCGAATGCCATGACCACCACTGCCGCACCGTAACGCTTGGCGAGCCGCGCCTGTTGCTTGAAGGGTTCGACGCCTTCTTTCATGCTGATCGAGTTGACGACGGCCTTGCCCTGCACGCATTTGAGCCCCGCCTCGATGACTTCCCATTTAGAGGAATCGATCATCACCGGCACGCGCGAAATGTCGGGTTCCGAGGCGATCAGGTTGAGGAAGGTGGTCATCGCCGCCTTCGAATCAAGCATCGCCTCGTCCATGTTGACGTCAATGACCTGGGCGCCGCTTTCAACCTGCTGGCGCGCCACTGATACCGCTTCGGCATAGTTCCCGGCGAGGATCAGCTTGGCAAAAGCGCGGGAGCCGGTGACATTGGTACGCTCGCCGACGTTGACGAACAGCGAATCGTCGCCGATGTTGAGCGGCTCCAGCCCCGACAGACGCATTTTCTTCTCGACTGAAGGGACTTTTCGCGGCGCGATGTCTTTCACGATCTCCGCAATGGCGCGAATGTGCGGCGGTGTCGTGCCGCAGCAGCCACCTACTACGTTGACGAAACCGCTTTTTGCGAAATCGAGCAGATAGGCAGCGGTATCGGCCGGCAGTTCATCGTAACCGGTAGGCGCCAGTGGGTTGGGCAATCCCGCATTGGGATAGGCACAGACAAAAGTATCCGCCACTGTCGAGATTTCCTCGATGTACGGCCGCATCAGCTTGGCGCCCAGTGCACAGTTCAAGCCGATGGTGATCGGTTTGGCATGACGCACCGAATTCCAGAACGCCTCCGGCGTCTGGCCGGACAGGGTTCTTCCGGAGGCGTCGGTGATGGTGCCGGAAATCATCACCGGGATTTCCAGGCCTTTTTCCGCGCAATACTGGTCGATTGCAAACAATGCGGCCTTGGCGTTCAGCGTATCGAATATCGTTTCCACCAGGAACAGGTCGGCGCCGCCGTCGACCAGTCCGCGGATGGCTTCGGTGTATGCCGCCACCAGCGCATCGAAACTGACGTTGCGAAAACCGGGGTCGTTGACGTCCGGTGAAATCGACGCCGTGCGGTTGGTCGGCCCCAGCGCGCCCGCAACAAAGCGCGGCCGCGCAGGATCCTTCTTTTCGTAGGTGTCTGCAGCGGCACGCGCAATTTTGGCCGCCTCGACGTTCAGTTCGTAGACCAGCTCCTCCATGTGGTAATCGGCCATGGCGACCGAAGTCGAATTGAAGGTGTTGGTTTCAATGATGTCGGAGCCGGCATCAAGATACTGCTCGTGTATCTCGCGGATGATCTGCGGTTGCGTCAGCACCAGCAGGTCGTTGTTACCCTTGACCTCATGCGCGAAATCCTTGAAGCGTTTGCCACGGTAGGCAGCTTCGTCCAGCTTGTAGTTCTGGATCATCGTGCCCATGGCACCGTCGAGAATCAGGATGCGGCGCGACAGCAGTTCGGGTAATTGGCGGATACGGGGGTGGGTCATGGCTTCAGTTGGCGCCCATTTAGGGCTCGGCGGGCTGAAAAAGCGCGAATTTTATCATGGACTTAGGGCAATTCCGGGCATCTGGCCCGGAAACCGCTCCGCGCCTATAATGCGCCTTCCTCAGTCAAGCTTGACAGCAATATCCCGATGAAACACCTCGAGCCCAAGGAAGCCTACGAGTTTCTCCACAAGAATCCGAATTCGGTATTCATCGACTGCCGCAGCGAAATGGAGTACCTGTTCGTCGGCCATCCCGTCGGCGCCATTCACGTCGCATGGAACGACGGGCCGAACTGGGAGGTAAATCCCCATTTCGTCGCCCACGTGAAAAAGGCGGCCAGCGTCGATCGCCCTATCATCGTCATCTGTCGCAGCGGAAACCGGTCGCTGGATGCGGGCCATGCCCTGGAAGAAGCCGGCTTCACCCAGGTCTATAACGTTCTCCACGGTTTCGAAGGCGAACTCGACGACAAGCACCATCGCGGCACCAAGACCGGCTGGCGTTTCGAAGGACTGCCCTGGGAGCAATGCTGAGCTTTTCCAGGCCGACGCCTTCAGTCACCACGCCGCGCTGACAGGCGCAGATAAAACAGCCAGGAACACCCGCCCGCGATCAGCAGGCAGGCCATGGTCCACGCCAGCGTCAGGGCGCTGCCCGAGACCAGCGGGGATATCAAACCGGCAGTAATGCCTGAAAACAGGCTGTGCGCAAATCCCTGCAGCGAGGACACCGTTCCCCGCAACTGCGGATAAAGATCAAGCACCAGAACCGTCACGCTGGGCATCGCCAGTGCCATGCCGGCGCTGTAGATCATGACCGGCAGCACGGTCCACGGCAGCGCCGGCGGGAAAAATTGGGAATAAAAAATATTGAAGGCTGCAGCACAGCCCATGGCGAGAAAACCAGCCGCCACCGTTCGCTGCGGGGAAATTTTGTCAGCCAGTCGCCCGGACAGGAACGCACCGAACATGACACCGCCGATGCCCGGCACGAACAACCAGGGGAAATCCGTCGCCGTCAATCCGAGCAGGTTGTAGATCACTGCCGGCGCTGAAACGATATAGAGAAAAAACCCGGAAAAATTGAACGCCACGACGAAACACAGCAATACGAGCAGGGGATTTCTGCCCAGTCGCAGATAATTCTGTAACAACGGCATGACCCGTAATGGTTGTCTCGCTGCGACGGGATGGGTTTCCGGCAACCTCACCCAGGTCACCACCAGGGTGACCGCGCCGTAAAACACAAGAAACCAGAAAATCGAGCGCCATCCCGCGGCCTCCTGCAACCATCCGCCAATGACAGGCGCGATGGCCGGTGCAATACCGAATATCATCGTGACCAGCGACATCAGGCGCTGCGCATCATGGCCCTGCTGGCTGTCGCGGATGATCGCGCGGCCGACAATGATGCCGGCCCCTGCCGAAAGACCCTGTACTGTTCGCCAGAACAGCAACTGCGAAAACGTGGTGGCAAGCGCACAGCCTATGGCCGTCGCCACATACAGCAGCAGGCTGCACAAGATGACTGGCCGCCGGCCCAGGGAATCTGACAGCGTGCCGTGGAACAGCGTCATCAAGGCAACAGCAAGCAGATAAACGCTCAGCGTTTGCTGCATCTGCGCCGGCGTTGCCTGCAGGTCGGCAGCTATGAAGGGAAAGGCAGGCAGATAGGTATCGATCGTAAACGGCCCGATCATTGCCAGCGCAGCGAGTATCACCGCCAGCACCGGAGGCGAAACAGATGGCCTCTGTGCGGAAGAACGGCCCGGGGATTGATCTGTCAAGGCGAACACTCCGGTTTCAAGACTACATGTCTGACCCGTACTGTCTTGATCTGGCCGGACAACCTGATTCCCGCTGATCTTTAAGCACGGCCGGCCCGATTGAACCCTGTCCAATCAAATCAGTCCAGCGAAATAACCGATTATTCAGACTCAAATCCGGACTTCACAGGGATTAAGTCCGATTACAATCGAATACGCCCCACATTTGTACCTCAACTCTGTCAATTTGCACCCACATGGCCTCTTCGGGTCCTGATACTTTTACACGCGCCACCCTGGCCCAATCGCACGACGAACCTGCAGCGCTGGCCAGCGCACAGCGTGCGTTGCTGAACAGTATTCCTGACGTCTGCTGGATCAAGGACCGGGAAGGCCGGCTCACGGCAGTCAACGAAGTGTTTGGCCGGCGCTACGGAATGACGACCGAAGAGGCCGTCGGCAAGACTGATTTCGACATTTACCCCAGGGAAAAAGCCGAACAGTTGCGCGCCGAAGATGACCGGGTAATGGTTTCGAGGGAGCCGCTGCGCTACGAGTCGGCCCAGAATTACCAGGGAACCGAATGCTGGGTCGAGGTCGTCAAATCCCCGATATTCAATGCCAGTGGGAACGTCGTCGGCACCGTAGGAATCGCCCGTGACATCACGAACAGCAAACGCCTGAATCAGTCCCTGACAGCCGCCAAGGATGCAGCTGACGCAGCCAGTGATGCCAAAAGCGGATTTCTTGCCGCCATGAGCCACGAAATCCGCACGCCCATGAACGGCGTCCTCGGCATGCTTGAGCTGCTGGCGCTGAGCCCCCTTTCCCAGGACCAGAAAAACACACTGTCGGTAGCCAGAAAATCCGCGGGCTCCCTGCTGCGCCTGATCGACGACATTCTCGACTTTTCGAAAATCGAGGCCGGTCGGCTTGAAATACACCCCGAAGTCATTTCAATCCAGGAAATGGCACGTCAAACCGCGGCAACCCACCTGGATCTCGCCGCACGAAAAGACATATCGCTGGAGCTGGAACTCGATTCCAACCTTTCGGCAGCCCATCAATTGGATGGGCTCCGTTTCACCCAGATACTCAATAACCTGCTGTCGAATGCCATCAAGTTCACCGACAAAGGCCTGGTTCTGGTGTCGTTGGCAAAAATCGCCGCCAGTGAAGGGCTTGAGACCGTGGAAATCCTGGTCAAGGATTCCGGAATCGGCATTTCCCCCGAGCAGCAGGCAGTACTGTTTCAGCCCTTCGTCCAGGGCGATGCCCAAACCACTCGTCGTTTCGGAGGAACAGGGCTTGGTCTGGCCATCTGCAACCGGCTGGTCGGGCTCATGAATGGCCACATCCATCTGGAAAGCAGTCCCGGCAAAGGAACCACGGTACGGGTGCAACTCCCGCTACGGATCGAAAACCCCTCGGCATTGGAAAGAAATCTGCCCGGGATCGAAGCCGATTTCATCGAAGATGATCCGATCCGGCTTCCTTCTGGAAAACGCATACTGGTTGCGGAAGATCATCCGGTCAATCTGATGCTGATCCAGCGTCAATTGGCACTGATCGGTTGCGCGAGCGATCTGGCACACGACGGAGTCGAGGCGCTCGAACGCTGGAAAACGGGAAACTATGCCCTGATATTGGCCGACTGCAACATGCCGCGGATGGATGGATACCAGCTTGCCCGTGAAATTCGCCGGCTGGAGACCGCGACGGGGCGAGCCCATGCCGTTCCAATTGTCGCCTGTACAGCCAATGCCCAGGCCAGTGATGCCGAGATTTGCTATCAGGCAGGCATGAACGACTACTTGTCGAAACCGATAACGCTTTCTGCACTGAAGGCGAAGATCAGGCCCTGGATCAACCGTCTGCCCGACCTCGAGGTCGGGAGCTCTTCTGCTCCGGAAACAGGGAATACCTCGGGCAACGAACTGCTGAATTCCGAAACCCTGGAGCAGTTCACCGGTGGCGACAAAAAACTGCTCCGCGAGATACTGCAGGCATACTACGATTCACACCGTGCCGACATGTCCACATTGGCGGAAGCAGTCAGTTGCGGCGATCTTGAACTGATTGCCCGCACTGCACATCGTGCCAAGGGTGCCAGTCGCATGATCGGAGCCTATGGGTTTGCTGCAGTCATGGAACGCATTGAACTGGCCGCAAAGTCCGCTGATTTGCAATCAGTCCAGGAGACGGTTCGGTCTGTCGATGCAGAAAACGTGCGACTGAGCCGTTATCTCGAAATGCAGTTAGCGCTTTGACCGATAAGGTCATTCCCGGCCTGGCGGTTTTATTGACCTTTCAGACGCGATAGCGGTTTCCGGAAGCTGCAATCCAATCCATGACCGCTTTCGCGATACGGTCCAGAGGTAGCACCTCTTCTACTGCGCCAATGACAATAGCCTCACGCGGCATGCCAAAGATGACGCAGCTGGCCTCATCCTGGGCGATGGTATGGGCGCCGGCATGGCGCAGGTCCAACATAGCCCGGGCGAATAAATGATAAAGTTCTACTTCTACTTATTTGATAGGCCGTTTTTGGGTATTTCTTGGAGCATAATGATTCAAACTATTTCGCAAGCAAATTGCGTTACTAAAGGGGGGGCAAGCGCTGTTTTACGAATGATCCAAGAATATAAAATTAGATAACCTTATTTTGTGATTTACACTTTTCAATATGATCCGTATAGCCATCTGTGATGATCACCCCATCGTCCGCAAGGGACTGTCAATGATCTTGTCCCAGACCGAGGACATCAGCCTCGCGCTGGAAGCGAGCGATTACGGCGAACTGCAGCGAAAATTAAAAAACACCGAATGCGATGTGCTGCTGATCGATATTGAGATGCCCGGGAAAAACGGGATCGACGTAATTCCTCAGTTGAAGCTCCAACTACCCAAACTGGCGATCATTGTAGTTAGTGCGCACAGTGAGCAGCTGTATGGGTTCAGAGCACTCCGGGCTGGTGCGATGGGTTATCTGAACAAGGAGAGCGCCCCGGAAAATCTGGTTGAAGCTATCCGCTGCGTCGCGATTGGGAAAAAATTCATCTCACCGGCATTGATCGGGATAGTGACCGACAATCTCATCGGCTCTTCATATAAAAATATAAATGCCCAGCTTTCGGATCGCGAGCTCCAGGTTTTAAGGCTGATTGCTTCTGGAGAAAAACTTTCCGCCATCGCCAAAAAACTTTCATTAAGCTCGAAAACGGTCAGTGTTTATCGCGCCAGGATAATGGCGAAACTGCAACTGCAGGGCAATGTAGACATAGCGCACTACGCGGTAAAGCACGGCCTGATTGACCCACCTCCGTAAAAGCTTTACTTTCAACTGCACGGCTCAAGTTCAAAGTAATCAAAACTTTTATTGCTAATGGTGAAAATCTTACATTCAGTTTATTTTTTTCATTCTCATTGTCAGCCACATGAAACTTACTTACCCACAATGAGGATTTATGGCATCTTCTTTGAGGCATCTGGTAATGCATGAAAAGCAACTTTGCCCAATATTGGCTGATTAGTAATGAATGAAAAATTACTTGATCTATACCAGCAAATCACCTACATCAGTGAAATTATGCTAGGCGCCGCACTTGACTCAGACTGGGAAAAGTTGATGGCCGCCGAGGCCGAATGTATTTCGCTGATCGAAAAGGCACAACACCTGCGCTCAGCATGTATCCTGGACGACTCTTCAGAGGCGCGCCGGTTGATGGTTTTGCGCACGGTTATGACTAATGAAGCTGAAGTCAATGCACTTATGCGGAAAAGCCTGAATACGCATTGATACACGCTCGCCGACTTCATCGGCATTCTGCGTACGGCAAGGCGTGGCAGTTTTTTACTTAATGGCCTCCCGCTTGGCCGAATTGAATGCCAACCAAAAAACCGAAGACCAAAACAAGTTAAAAGCATACCTTTTTATTTTTAAACAATATGGAACATGGTCACAATAAACCTGAACTTTGCACCATACGATTCAGGTCAGATATTCTCTTGCTGCTTCGTGAATTACAGGAAAAACGATGCCTGCTCAATGTATATTTCGATGCGGGTCCGGTTGTCATTCCTCCGCTTTACACGACTTTGTCGCTTGTGGATGAATCCCGTAACATCCTGCAACTGGATCTAAATAGTGTGCTGAATGAGGGCTGGTGCGGCCGGCAGCTTTATATCGAAACCAAGCTGGACCGTATTGATATCAGCTTCACTCTGGAACCGGTAACCGTGAACCGGTCTGACGGTGACTTAGTACTTGAATCTCCGCTGCCCGACTGCCTGATCCGGCTGCAAAGGCGCCGCGCCCACCGGGTCGAAACGCCCAAGGTTGCCCGCCTCCACTGCTATGTTCCGCAAAGCCAAGCCGGTCAGGGTGCGCAGCTGCTGCGAATACACGACCTCAGCTCGATGGGGGTCTCCGTTGAACTACCGCCGGGGCTTCAAGTCTCCCCCGGCCAGATCTGGCAAAACTGCCACATTGACCTGCCTGACTTTGGTGTAGTGCATACCGCCCTGGAGATCGTCAATATCAGAGACCGGTTTTTCCCTGTTGCGATATTTCGTATTGCGGGTTGCAGACTTTTAGATCTGCCAGCACCGTCTAAGACGATGCTAGAAAACTATCTGGCGAAACTGCCGCATTCATCTGTCTGCTCGTGGTGTAGTGCATGCCGCACTGGAAATCGTGAATATCAGGAATTGGTTTTCCCCGGCTGCAATATTTCTTATTGCGGTTTACAGACTTCTGAATCTACCGTCACAGGCCGATAAACCATCTTTTGGGTTTTAGTGTAAACCTTAGAAAATACCCTTTATTTCATTAATGAGAAATAACCGGGTAGTCCCCCACCACAATTCAATGCAGCCAAATTAGAATTTGAATAAATCTGAAATCAAGGTGTCACGCAGGCTCCTCGTGTCCACATGGATTCTGGCCGCAATCCTGATCCTGTTGGTATGGGCCTCTCTGTTTGCCTATCTGGAACTCGAAAAACGTGACGATTACGAACATATGGAGCGAGTCGCAATCAATTTTGCCCGCGTTTTCGACGAGCATGTGGCCCGCACGATCCGCGGCATCGACCAGACGACACTATTCGTCAAGAGCCAAGTAGAAGACCGCTCCCAGAAATTCGATCTGAGATTATTTGCCCAAAAGGGCGGGTTCATCGACCAGTATTACAACCTGATCGCCATCGTCGACAGCGACGGATGGGTCAAGCAGGTCAACAGGCCGCTGCCGCCCTCAAAGGTTTCTGACCGTGAACATTTCCAGGTCCATGTAAAGGACGGCAGCGGCGGTCTTTTTATCTCGAAGCCGGTACTGGGCCGTTCCAGCGGGGCATGGTCTGTTCAGTTTACGCGCCGGATCAACAAAGCGGATGGCAGCTTCGACGGCATTGTCGTCACCAGCCTCGATCCGGAATACTTCATCAACTTCTACAAGTCGGTGGACCTGGGCAAGGGCGCCGCGATTACCCTTGTCGGTTTGGACGGCGTTGTCCGCGCCCGAAGGTCCAGCGCTGACAGCACGGTCTCTCAGAACATCAGCGATTCCGAATTTTTCAGGCAAGTAAGCATGTCGGGAAAAAACGAGGGCGCTTTTTTTTCAAAAAGCCCGTTCGACGGAGTCAACCGGCTGCACGCGTTTTCCAAACTGGGCGAATACCCGTTGGCCGTGGTTGTCTCGATCAGCGAGGAAGTCCTGAAAGAGGAAGACGTTCAGCACTTGAGGCTGGCGGAAACTATCGGGAGCGTCTTTACACTGCTGGTCATTGTTTCCGCGCTCATCCTTACTCTGCTACTGCGCTCACAAGCAAAAACGCAGGAGGCGATGGTGCTAAGCGAACAGGAGGCGTTATCGGCAAGCCGCATGAAATCCGAACTCCTTGCGCGCATGTCCCACGAACTGCGCACGCCGCTGAACGGGATCCTGGGATTGTCTGAATACCTCAAGGGCAATCACACCGAGGGTGAGGTTCACGAAGTGGCAACAACCATCCATGAGGCCGGCCAGCACCTGCTGTCCCTGGTCAACACCATGCTGGATCTCGCCAAGATCGAGGCCGGCCGGATGACGCTGGATATCCGCGAGGAAGCTCTCAAACCGCTGATCGACAAGGTGTGCGCCCTGCACCGGGGCGCAGCCTCCCAGAAAGGTCTGACCGTTTCCCTCGTTCTGGAACAGAACCTGCCCCAAACCATATGCTGTGACACCACCAAGCTGATACAGATACTGAACAACCTCGTCCACAACGCTATCAAGTTCACCGAGCAGGGATCCATCACCCTCAGCGTGGGACTTGCCGAAAACGGGAAGGACATCCTGTTCAGCGTCAGGGACAGCGGGCGCGGCATCCCCAAAAACCAGCAACATTTGATTTTCGACCGTTTCAGACAGCTCGACTCTTTTGAAACCCGGTCGCAGGAAGGCAGCGGGCTGGGCCTCGCGCTGGTCAAGGACCTGGTGGAGCTAATGGGCGGCAAGATCTGGTTCGATTCGCAGTTCGGAACCGGCACGACATTCTTTTTCACGCTCAAACAATAAGACCATGTCCGACAAACGCATCCTGATCGTCGATGATCACCAGGTAAACCGCAAGCTTCCGGCGATGCTGCTGCGCGGGTCGGGCTGGGAATGCAACGAAGTGTCGGGCGGCGCCGAGGCACTGCTTGCGCTGCATAAAGTAAGCTACATGGCTGTGTTGCTGGACATCAGCATGCCGGGAATGTCCGGCGACGAAGTCTGCAGACGCATCAGGGCCGACGAAAAGCTGCGCCATCTGCATATCGTGGCTTATACCGCGCATGCCAATGAAGATGCCCGTATCACGATTCTCGGAGCGGGTTTTGACGGACTTTTGACCAAACCCATCAGCAAGCAGGCCTTGCTCGACGCGCTTGCACCGGCGGAGAAAAAAGAGGGCGCGCAATGAATGCCCAGGAAGTGCTCACCTTCGGGCAGGAAGCCTTGCATGTCGCCACCCTGGTGGGCGCGCCACTGCTGCTCACCAATTTCCTACCGCATATGATGACGCCGGTGACCACGGCACTTCAAACAAGCCTGCAATTGTTCTGACCATGAGCGAAGAAAATCTATCATTGCTGAAGTTTCTGGTTGTCGAAGACCACGACTTCCAGCGCAAGGCGCTGATCAAGGTGCTGCAGTCTCTCGGCGTTCAGAACATCACTGAAGCCAGCGACGGCATGCTGGCCCTTGAGCATTTCTGCGATGCACAGTTCTCCGCCGATGTCATCGTTTGCGATCTCGACATGCCCAACATGGATGGCATGGAGTTCATCCGGCGCCTGCATGATATCGGCGCCAAGACATCGCTGATACTGACCAGTGCGCTGGACAAAAGCCTGATCTCGTCAGTTGAGACCATGACCCGCGCCTATGGCATTCATTTGCTGGGCGGCATCGAAAAACCGGTAACGCCGGACAAACTGATCGAAATGCTGAGGCAGCGCAAGCAGCAAGCAACCCGCTCGCCAGGCCCGAAAAATCCGACGCCTGAAGCATTCATCATTGAAGCGGCCAAACTCAAACTCTACGAGCCCTTTTTTCAGCCCAAGGTCGAAATCGCAACCGGGCAACTCAAGGGGGCAGAGGCACTGGCGCGTTTGCGCAACAATGACGGCCAGTTTATTCCGCCTGATGTCTTCATTCCCGTGCTCGAAAAAAACGGGCTGATCGACGATCTGACCTGGATCATGCTGGAGCGCTCGGCAGCCGCATGCCTTGAATGGCAGCGATACCCTTCGATGAAGGACGCCACGGTATCGGTGAATCTGTCACTTGCATCCCTCAGCGATACCGATCTTGCTGATCGCCTTACGAAGCAGGTGATTACGGCAGGCCTCGATCCCAAACAGATGATCCTGGAAATCACCGAATCGACCGCAATGACCGACGTCGGGCACTGCCTGGAAAATCTCACCCGCCTGCGCATGAAGGGTTTCGGGCTTTCGATCGATGATTACGGGACCGGCTATTCCTCCATGCAGCAGCTGTCGCGCATTCCGTTTTCGGAGCTGAAAATCGACCGCTCTTTCGTTTCTGACATAACACTTTACCCGCAACGCCAGGTCATCCTGGCCTCGAGCATCGACATGGCGCGCCGGCTGGGACTGAAAGTCGTTGCCGAAGGCGTGGAATCAATCGCCGACTGGAACCGGTTGAAAGAACTGGGTTGCACTATGGCGCAAGGTTATTTCATCGCCAAACCCATGCCAGCCGCCGATTTCGTGCAATGGGCTGCGGGTTACACTCCTCCGCAATAGTTCGATTCAGGCAACAGATACCCCGGTAACCGGGAAGTCACTAGGATCGATCCATCTTGCGGTACTGGATGGCTTCAGCAACATGCCCGCCGTTAACAGCCTCTGCACCCTCCAGATCGGCAACCGTGCGCGCAACCTTGAGAATGCGATGGTAAGCGCGTGCGGAAAAACCGAGCCGCGATATCGCCTGTCTGAGAAGGATTTCCCCGCGCACGTCAGGTTTGCAGTAAGACTCGACCTCGCGGGGATCAAGCAGCGCATTGGGTTTTTGCTGCCGCGCCAGGGCGCGATCGCGTGCGGCAGTGGTCCGGTTGCGGACGACAGCAGACGATTCACCGGTTGTCTTGCACAGCAGTTCTCCTTCGGGAAGGGCCGGCACCTCGATCTGCAAATCAATGCGATCAAGCAATGGGCCTGAGACACGTCCCCGATACCGTGCCACCTGGTCCGGAGTGCAACGACAGCGGCCGTTGGCGTGTCCGAGATAACCGCAGGGGCACGGATTCATCGCTGCAAGCAGCTGGAACCGCGCCGGAAAATCTACCTGTCGTGCGGCACGGGAAACGGTAACCTTTCCTGACTCGAGCGGCTCGCGCAGCACCTCCAGTACCTTGCGCTCGAATTCCGGTAACTCATCGAGGAACAATACGCCATGCATCGCCAGGGATATTTCACCGGGCCGCGGATGACTGCCGCCGCCGATCAGCGCCACCGCTGAGGCGGTGTGATGGGGAGCGCGATAAGGACGCCGCATCCACGCCGATACATCGAAACCACTGGTTCCGGCTGACTGGATGGCCGCCGATTCGACGGCTTCCGGCAACGTCATCGGCGGCAACAAGCCGGGGAGTCGCCGTGCCAGCATGGTCTTGCCGGTGCCGGGAGGCCCCGTCATCAACAGGCTGTGTCCGCCGGCCGCTGCCACCTCCAGTGCCCGCCGCGCCTGATGCTGGCCCTTGACGTCAAGCAGATCAGGGTAATCCTGCATACCAGCCGGTTGCGCTGGAGCCACCCGGGGCAATTCGCTTCTACCCGCAAGATGCAGGCACACATCGCCCAAGGTCCTTGCTGCGTAGACCTCGACGTTGCCCGCCAGCGCCGCCTCTCCGGCATTGGGCGCCGGCAGCACAAACGCCCGACCTTCCCTTGCCACTGCCAAGGCCATCGGCAGACTGCCGCGCACGGGACGCAACTCCCCGGTCAGCGCAAGCTCCCCCGCGAATTCGTATCCGGTAATCGAATCACGTTCGATCTGGTCTGACGCTGCCAGTATTCCCAGCGCAATCGGCAGATCGAATCGTCCGGATTCCTTGGGCAGATCGGCCGGCGCCAGATTGACGGTAATGCGCCGTGCAGGAAATCCGAATTGCGCATTCTGCAGAGCCGCGCGCACGCGATCCTTGGCTTCCTTGACCTCGGTTTCGGGCAAACCGACGATCGTGAAGCTGGGCAGTCCGTTGGCCAGATGTGTCTCCACGGTGACCAGTGGAGAATCCATACCCGACAGGGCGCGACTGTAGAGCACGGCCAGAGACATGCGGAACCCGCCATTGCGTATTGGGAATGGCGGTACAACGTCGGTGCAGGGCTGGCGGCTGACCGCCCGTCACTCAGGACGCTAGGGCTGCGGTGTCCGGCTGGACGCCGACTCCAGTTCCGCGACCTGCTTTTCCAGTTCTGCCAATTTGGCCTGGGTCCGGGTCAGCACCTCGCGCTGTATGTCGAATTCTTCCCGGGTCACCAGGTCCAGTCGGTTGAACAATCCGCCCATCATGGCACGCAGGTTTTTTTCAAGGTCGGCCGCAGGACTTTGCGCCAGCACTGCACGCAAACGGTCGTTGATTTCATCCAGAAACTTTTGATCCATGCCTTCTCCGTTCGAAACCCGAGTTTAGCAACAGCGCAGCCCCTTATCGGAGTTCGTCCTCCCCGGGCTCAGGTCTGGCGACCTCGCTGCATCGTGGTGCACTGCTTTCGAACGACGCACCAAATCAGTGCGTCAGGGATTCCATGAAGAGGCGGCGTTCATATAAATATATGTTTTTAAATGTTTTTTTATCTGGCACGGTACCTGCTGAAGGATCCTCGCAGTTTTATTGCACATGTGCCAACTACTAAAGGGATACCACCATGTTTAAGAAGACCATCATTGCTGGACTCGTCGCCTCCGCGCTCTCGCCCGCGCTGGCCACTGCGGCCGATTCGCCGCACACGCTCACCGGAAACATGGGCCTCTACAGCCAGTACATTTTCCGTGGCTTGATGCAGACCAATAACAAAGCGGCACTGCAAGGCGGCTTTGACTATTCGCACTCGAGCGGTCTGTACGCAGGCACCTGGATGTCCAACGTCAGCTGGCTCGGAGATGCCACCGCATACACGGGCAGCAGCCTTGAAGCGGACTTTTACGGCGGATACAAGGGAACGATCACTGGGGATCTGGGCTTTGATGTCGGTGTCCTTCAATACGTTTACCCCGGCAGCGTACAACCGGGCTTCTTCAAGGCTGACACCCTGGAAGTTTATGGTGCGCTGACCTGGAAATGGCTGAGCGCCAAGTATTCGCATAGCGTCAGCAAGAAGACTTTCGGTGTTGACCAGAGCGACGGCACCTATTACCTGGATTTGGCTGCCAATTTTCCGTTGACTGACAAAGTCACGCTGTCTGCCCACTACGGCATCCAGGAATTCAAAGGCACCAGCAATGCCTGCGGCGCGAGCACCGCCAACGACATTTGCGCTTCCTACAAAGACTGGAAAATCGGTGCGAGCTACGCACTGCCGAAAGATTTCACAGTCGGAATATTCTTTTCCGGCACCGATATGAACGCCACGCAGAAAGCTTTCTACACGAACCCAGCAGCGGCGGGAACTCGTTTCCTCGGCAAGGACACGACCACCATCTACCTGTCGAAAACATTCTGATCACTCAGTCTGACTTAAACAGAACAGGGTGCCGGCTTCTACTCCGGCACCCACCAACCGGGAACATGACATGAAACTCGTTACGGCAATCATCAAGCCATTCAAGCTCGACGAAGTACGGGAAGCCCTTTCCGCCATCGGCGTGACCGGCATCACCGTTACCGAGGTCAAGGGCTTCGGGCGGCAAAAGGGACATACGGAACTCTATCGCGGCGCGGAATACGTGGTGGATTTCCTCCCGAAAATCAAAGTGGAAGCGGCCATCAAGAGCGACCTCCTCGAGCAGGTCATCGAGGCCATCGAAAAATCCGCGAACACCGGCAAGATCGGCGACGGCAAGATTTTCGTCTCCGAACTCGAACAGGTGATTCGCATCCGCACCGGTGAAACCGGCGCAGATGCACTTTGATCGGAGATGAACATGAGAAAACTATTCGCAGTTCTGGCCCTGTTCGGCGCGTTGAGCATCGCAGGCGCACCGGCCATCGCACAGGACAAGCCTGCTGAAGCCCCTGCTGCCGCGGCACCCGCAGCGGCAGCACCGGCGGCCGCTCCTGCTGCCGCCGCCCCTGCTGCAGCACCCGCTGCAGCGCCAGCACCGACCCCGGTCAAGGGCGACACCGCGTGGATGATGATGGCCACCATCCTGGTCATCCTGATGACCGTGCCCGGCCTGGCGCTGTTCTACGGCGGCATGGTCCGCGCCAAGAACACGCTGTCGGTACTGATGCAGGTCTATATCGCATTCTCCATGTGCGTGGTGCTGTGGGCCATCTACGGCTACTCACTGGCATTTGGAGGGGGCGGGACTTTCTTCGGCAATTTCGACAAGCTGTTCCTCTCCGGCGTGACCGCGGATTCGGTAGCGGCAACATTCAGCAAGGGCGTGGTCCTGCCTGAGCTGGTGTTCATCGCCTTCCAGGCCACGTTCGCAGGAATCACCCCGGCACTGATCGTCGGTGCCTTCGCCGAACGCATGAAGTTCTCTGCGGTGCTGCTGTTCATCGTGCTCTGGTTCACCTTTGCCTACCTGCCGATGGCGCACATGGTGTGGTACTGGGATGGTCCGGACGCGATCACCGACGCCAAGTCGCTTGAGAAAGTATCGGCTGCTGCCGGCTTCCTCTGGGCCAAGGGCGCACTGGACTTCGCGGGCGGCACGGTGGTGCACATCAATGCCGGTATCGCCGGCCTGGTGGGCGCTTACCTGGTCGGCAAACGCGTGGGCTTCGGCAAGGAAGCCATGTCCCCGCACAGCCTGACGCTGACCATGGTCGGTGCGGCACTGCTGTGGGTGGGCTGGTTTGGTTTCAATGCCGGTTCCAACCTCGAAGCCACGGGCACCGCGACACTGGCGCTGGTCAACACGCTGTTCGCCACCGCTGCCGCAACCATGTCGTGGATGATTTTCGAGTGGATGCTGAAAGGCAAACCCTCGATGCTGGGTGCCGCTTCGGGCGCAGTCGCCGGCCTGGTCGCCATCACACCGGCCTGCGGTTTCGTCGGCCCGATGGGCGGCATCATCATCGGCCTGCTCGCCGGCGTAGTCTGCCTGTGGGGTGTCAACGGACTGAAGCGCATGCTCGGTGCGGACGATGCCCTGGACGTGTTCGGCGTTCATGCGGTCGGCGGCATACTCGGTTCGATCCTGACCGGCGTGTTCGTTGCACCGTCGCTGGGTGGCACCGGGGTCTACGACTACGTGGCCAACAAGGTCGGTGATTTCGACTTGACCGCCCAGCTGATCAGCCAGTTCTGGGGTGTCGGCACCGCGATTGTCTGGTCGGGCGTGGTTGCTTTCATTGCCTACAAGATCGTCGACATGATCGTCGGGTTGCGCGTGACCGAAGAAGTCGAGCGCGAAGGTTTGGACATCAACGAACATGGCGAGAAGGCCTACCACATGTAAGGCCATGCACTAATAATCTCCCTGAGTTTGCGGGCGCTTCGGCGCCCGCTTTTTTTTGGTACGGCGTCTGCACGGGGTCTATCCGCAGATCAGCTACAATCGCCCATCATGACCGTACCCAGACTGACCACCGCGCTGACCGGACCGCTGCAGGATCTGGAAAATCACATCCTCAAGGCCACGACCCAGATTGAGCACTGGCTGCGCGGCCAGTGGCAGGAACATGCTGCGCCGTTTTACGCCTCGGTAGATTTGCGCAATGCGGGTTTCAAGTTGGCGCCGGTGGATACCAACCTGTTCCCCGGCGGATTCAACAATCTCAACCCGGACTTTCACACGCTGTGCGTGCAGGCCGCGATGTCCGCCATCGAGAAAGCCTGCCCTGACGCGCGCGCGATCCTGCTCATCCCCGAAAATCACACGCGCAACCAGTTTTACCTGCAGAACGTCGAGAAGCTCGCCACGATACTCAGGCATGCCGGGGTCGAAGTGCGCATCGGCAGCATGCTGCCGGACATCACCACGGCCACCGAGTTTGAATTACCCAATGGCAACAACCTGCTCCTGGAACCCCTGCAGCGCAACGGCAATCGCCTGACGGTCAAGGATTTCGATCCCTGCGTCGTGTTGCTGAACAACGATCTGTCGGCGGGAGTTCCCGCCATCCTGCAGAACCTCGAGCAGAAAGTGCTGCCTCCAGTCCGCGCGGGATGGGCGACCCGCCGCAAATCCCAGCACTTTGCCGCCTATGACGATGTGACCCGGGGTTTCTCCGAATTGATCGGTATCGATCCCTGGTTGATCAATCCGTATTTCGAAAAATGCGGCAAGATCAATTTCCGTGAGCGCACCGGAGAGGAATGCCTGGAAGGTTATGTCGCGGAGATCCTCGGCGACATACGGAAGAAATACGCCGAATACGGTGTCACCGAAGAGCCCTTCGTCATCGTCAAGGCAGATGCGGGCACCTACGGCATGGGCATCATGACCGTCAAGGATCCTTCCGAAGTCAAAGGTCTCAACCGCAAGCAACGCAACAAGATGGCGGTCGTCAAGGAGGGGCTGGAGGTCCACGACGTCATCGTTCAGGAAGGTGTCTACACCTTCGAAACCCTGGGCGAAGCCGTCGCAGAACCTGTGGTCTACATGGTTGACCATTTTGTAGTCGGTGGTTTCTACCGGGTGCATACCGCCCGCGGGAAGGACCAGAACCTTAACGCCCCGGGCATGCAGTTCGTACCTCTGGCGTTTGACGAACCGTGCTCGTCCCCGAATCCGGATGATCCGGGTTGTCCGCCCAACCGCTTCTATTCCTACGGCGTCATTGCCAGGCTGGCCCTGGTTGCCGCCGCAATTGAACTTGAGCGCATGGAAACCGCCGCGGAAGCGCCGGTGCTATTGCGCGCGGCGCCATGAAACTCGCTTTCATCGTCGATCCGCTTGACGAATTCAAGCTCGAAAAAGACACCACTTACGCCATCATGCGTGAGGCTGCCGCGCGCGGCCATCAGCTGCACGTCATGCAACAGGGAGATCTGGCCTGGCACAAGCAGCTCGTCTTCGGACACGCCAGCCGCCTGCACCTGACCGGCTCGGCACCGGACTGGTACCGGCTGGACAGCCCGCATGACACGCCGCTGGAAGATTTCGACGCGGTGCTGATGCGCAAGGATCCGCCGTTCGACATGGAATATGTCTACAGCACTTACCTGCTGGAAATCGCCGAGCGCCGGGGAGCCCGGGTATTCAACCGCCCGCAGGCCATTCGCGATTTCAACGAGAAAATGGCGATCGCGCGCTTTGGGGAATTTACTGCACCCACGCTGGTCACCCGAACCGCAGAACGCCTGCGCCGGTTTCTCGGCGAGCATCAGGACATCATTCTCAAACCGCTTGACGGCATGGGCGGCTCTTCCATCTTTCGTGTCCGCAAGGATGATCCCAACATCAATGTCATCATTGAAACGTTGACCGCCCATGAACAGCGCACGATCATGGCGCAGCGCTACATCCCGGAAATCACCGCCGGCGACAAGCGGGTGCTGGTCATTGGCGGCAAACCGGTTCCGTACTGCCTCGCTCGCATTCCCATGGCCGGCGAAACCCGCGGCAATCTGGCAGCGGGGGGGAAAGGAGTTGCCCGGGAATTGACCGTACGTGACCGGCTGATCGCCGAGACACTGGGGCCCCAACTTTCGGCAGCGGGCTTGTTGCTGGTCGGTCTGGATGTCATCGGTGACTGGTTGACCGAGGTCAATGTCACCAGCCCTACCTGCTTCCAGGAAATCACCGCCCAATCCGGAATCAATGTATCCGCCCTGTTTCTGGATGCCTTGGAAAAATCCATTTAATTACATATAGTTATCTTTTATCTCCGGCGATGTTGCGGTGCAAGAAAAGGGGGCGTAGAGTATTGCCCTTTCGTGACAGGGACAGTTCCAGTCCATGATCGGCATCCTGATTATCAGCCACGGCACTTTGGGCGAAAGCCTGATCCATTGCGCCAGCCACATGCTCAACAAGCGTCCGCCACGGCTGCGCCAGCTTGGTGTCACCGCCCAGGATGATCCGGTTTTGCTGCTGCCCCAGGCGCGCAAGCTGATCAAGGAACTTGACGAAGGCGACGGCGTTCTGGTGCTGACCGACATGTATGGTGGCTCTCCGTCGAACATCGCCGCCAAGCTGGTAATACCCGGCAAGGTGGAAAGTGTTGCCGGAGTCAGTCTGCCAATGCTGATCCGGGCGCTCACTTATCGCGACAGGCCGCTGTCGGTAATGGTCACCAAAGCCATCAGCGGCGGCTGCGAAGGTGTATTGCGAGTACCTGCCTCCCTGGTCTCGGTTCAAAATGCTGCAACAGGAAGCTGAGATCATCAACAAGCTCGGGCTTCATGCCCGGGCCTCGGCAAAACTGACTCAAGTCGCTGGCAGCTATGCCAGCGCAATATGGCTGAGTCGCAACGGTCGGCGGGTCAATGCCAAGAGCATCATGGGTGTAATGATGCTCGCCGCCGCCAAGGGCTCCAAAATCGTCATCGAAATCGACGGTCCCGACGAATCCGAAGCCATGCAGGCCCTGCACAAGCTCATTTCCGATCGCTTCGGCGAAAACGAATAATCCGCCTGTGCACCCGCCACCGTAGCGGGTTGCGGTGGAATGCGTTTAAGATGGCCGGGATTACGTAACTACCCGGCATTCCCGCCCAATATGAGCTTTACGATTCACGGCATCGGTGTTTCCGGTGGCATCGCCATCGGGCATGCGCATCTGGTATCCCATACCAGTCTTGAGGCCGCCCACTACGAGATCCCGGTTGCCGAGATCGAAAAGGAATGCGCACGGTTCGATTTCGCGATAAATGCGGTGCGCGGCGAGCTCGAGCAATTGCGCCAAGCCGTACCTGCCGATGCGCCGGCCGAGTTTTCAGCGTTCATCGATCTGCACCAGATGATCCTCAGCGACTCAACCCTGTCGGAAACGCCCCGCGACATCATTGCAGCCGAACGCTGCAATGCCGAATGGGCGCTCAAGACCCAGACTGATGAACTGCTGACCAAATTTGACGCGATAGAAGATGCTTATCTGAGGGAACGGCGGGCAGATGTGATACAGGTCGCCCAGCGTGTAATGAAGGTGCTGCAAGGCCGGCCCGGTCACGCCACTCCCCCGGCCGATGCGGAAGACAAAAATCTGGTGCTGGTCGCCCACGATCTGTCGCCCGCGGATGTCGTATTGTTCAAGCAACACCAGTTCGCAAGTTTCATCACTGACCTGGGCAGCTCGACCTCGCATACCGCCATCGTTGCGCGCAGCCTGAACATTCCCTGCATCGTCGCGCTGCACCACGCCTGGCAGCTGGTGCGGGAAAATGAAATCATCATTGTTGACGGCACGCATGGCGTGGTCATCGTCGACCCCGATCCGCAGGTCCTCTCCGAGTACCAGCTCAGGCAGCGTGAATTCGGGATCGAACGCCAGAAACTGAAACGACTGCGCGACACACCGGCGCGGACGCTGGATGGCGCGGATGTGGAACTGCATGCCAACATCGAACTGCCGGGCGATGTCGCTCTGGCCAGGGAAAGCGGGGCAACGGGCATCGGCTTGTTTCGCACCGAGTTCCTTTTTCTGAACCGGTCCGACCTCCCGGACGAAGAAGAGCAATTCGAGGCCTATCGGCAAGTCATGGAGGGAATGGAAGGTCTGCCCGTCACCATCCGCACCTACGATCTTGGGGCCGACAAACAAACGGATGACTCAGTCAGACTGGCGCCCAATCCAGCGCTTGGCCTGCGTGCCATCCGCCTCTGTCTGACCGAACCCAAACGATTTGTGACCCAGCTCAGGGCCATGCTGCGCGCTTCCATCTACGGCCGCATGAAAATACTGATCCCCATGCTGATGAACTCGGTCGAGGTCGAGCAGGCGCTGCAACTGATCGCTCAGGCCAAGCGCAGCCTTGATGACGATGGCCTGGCCTATGATCCCGAAGTTCCCGTCGGTGGAATGGTCGAAATACCTGCTGCGGCCCTGGCATTGAACCTGTTGACCAGGCGCCTGGATTTTCTCTCCGTGGGCACCAATGACCTGATCCAGTACCTGCTGGCCATCGACCGCACCGACGATACGGTCGCCCATCTGTACGATCCGCTGCACCCGGCTGTGCTCAATGTGCTTTCACACATTTTTTCAACGGCAGGCAAGGCCCAGGTGCCGGTTGCGGTCTGCGGTGAAATGGCAGGTGATGTCACACTGACCCGATTGCTGCTGGCCATGGGTTTGCGCCAGTTTTCGATGCACTCGGCACATCTGCTGGACGTCAAACAAAGGGTACTCAAAACGAACCTGGCCGTTGCCCATCCGATTGCCAAGCGCATGCTCAGGTCCTCGGATCCGGTCAAGCTGAGGAACATGCTGGACAAGCTCAATGCCTGACCATTTTTTGCCGATTTGACAAGGACTTGCGGGGCATGTAACTTCTCCAGACCAGTTTTCGCGCCGATTTGAAATCAGCTTGCGGGCGCGTAATAAATCCGGCTAAAGAGATCAGTGAATTCTCGTAACCCCGGAGCGCAGGCTTTCGGGGTTTTTTTATGGCTAACAGCACGCCTGATGACACAACCGGTTCTGTCGGCAATGTGAAACCGCAGACCGCGCACTTCACCGTGCCGCTCGAATTACGCAGCGGCGCGGTGCTGCGCGATTACGACCTCGTCTACGAGACCTACGGTACGCTGAATGCCGACCGCTCCAACGCCGTGCTGGTCTGCCACGCCCTCAACGCATCCCATCACGTCGCAGGAACTTACGCAGACGAACCTGGAAATGTCGGCTGGTGGGACAACATGATCGGTCCCGGGAAGCCGCTGGACACCGACCGTTTTTACGTTATCGGCGTCAACAACATCGGCGGCTGTCATGGTTCCACAGGTCCGGGCAGCATCAATCCGGCAACGGGAAAAATCTGGGGCGGAGATTTTCCGATAGTGACCGTTGAAGACTGGGTTGATGCGCAGGTACGGCTCGCCGATCACCTGGGCATAGAGTGTTTTGCCGCTGTCATGGGAGGCAGCCTAGGCGCAATGCAGGCACTGGCATGGGGTTTCCGCCATCCGGATAGGCTGCGCCACAGCATAGTCATTGCCTGCACCCCCAACTTGTCCGCCCAGAACATCGCATTCAACGAGGTGGCACGCCAGGCCATTGTTACTGACCCCGACTTTCACGACGGCAACTATGCGGCCGAGGGTGTTGCGCCCCGGCGCGGGCTGCGTGTCGCGCGCATGGTCGGGCATATCACCTACCTTTCCGATGACGAAATGGCCAACAAATTCGGCCGCCAGCTGAAAAACGGAAAATTGAACTACAGCTTTGACACCGAATTCCAGATCGAGTCCTATCTGCGTTACCAGGGCAACAAGTTCGCCGACCAATTCGATGCGAATACCTACCTGCGCATCACCAAGGTGCTGGATTACTTCGACCCCGCTGCCGAGCATGCGGGCGACCTCGGCCTTGCGCTGAAACCGGTGAAAGCGGGCGTGCTGGTGGTTTCGTTCACAACCGACTGGCGGTTCTCTCCGGAGCGCTCACGCGAGATCGTCCGCGCCCTGCTCGACAACCGCGCCCAGGTCACCTACGCCGAAATAGATGCACCTCACGGTCACGATGCGTTCCTGCTTGACGACCCGCGCTATCACCGGCTGATCACAGCGTATTTCAACCGGATTCATGAAGAAATTACGCCATGAGCCTCAGCCCTGAAATCCAGCGCTCCGATTTTGCTGCCATTGCGCAATGGGTACAGCGCGGCGCCCATGTGCTCGACTTGGGCTGCGGTGACGGCACGCTGCTCAGGTATCTGCAGCAAACCCGCGGGGTCACCGGCTACGGCGTTGAAATCGACGACCGCAACATTCTTGAATGCGTCAACAACGGAGTAAACGTCATCCAGGGCGATCTCGAGCAGGGTCTCTCAGAATTCGAAGAGAACTCCTTTGATTTCGTCATTCTTTCGCAGACATTGCAAGCCATGCGCAACACGGAACGCATCATGCGCGAGATGTTGCGGGTGGGACGAGCGGGCATTGTCACCTTCCCGAATTTCGGCCACTGGAAAAACCGCCTGCACGTGCTGCGTGGAAGGATGCCGGTATCGAACAGCCTGCCTTTCGAGTGGTTTGACACGCCAAACATCCACCTTTGCACGATCGCCGATTTCGAGCGGTTCTGCTCCTCACGCGGGATCGGAGTCGTCGGCCGCACCGTGCTTTCCGGCGGCAAACCGGTGACTGCCTGGCCAAACCTTCTCGGCGAACTTGCGGTGTATTACTTCGTCGACTGAATTGCGGCCAGCCGCGTGACTGGCCGCAGCAGCATCAGTCCGGGTATCGCGATCAGCACGCAGATCAGGAAAAACACCGGCCAGCCCAGGCCCTGGGCCAGCCAGCCGGTAGGCGCCGCGAGCAGCACCCTCGGCACGCCCATCAGGCTGGTCAGCAGCGCGTACTGGGTGGCGGTAAAACGACGATCCGTGAGTGCGGCCATGAAACCGACAAAGGCAGCGGTTCCCATCCCCCCCGTCAGGTTCTCCACCGCAATCACTGCAGCCAGCGCGCCCGTACTCTGCGGGCAATAGACCAGAATGACAAAACCCAGAGTGGACAGCATCTGGCCGATACCGAACACCCACAGTGCACGCTGCATGCCCACGCGCATTATCCAGATGCCTCCCAGCGTACCGCCGGCGATCGTCGCCCAGAATCCGAACAGTTTCACCACAGTGCCGATCTCGGTTTTGCTGTAGCCGAGGTCCAGGTAAAACGGAACCGTCATTGCCGAAGCCATGGTGTCGCCCAGCTTGTAGAGCAGAATGAAAAACAGGATCAGCCAGGCACCCTGCCGGGAAAAATAGTCCTGGAAAGGCAATATCACCGCCTCTTGCAAAGACCGGGGCTGGCCTTCTGGTAGTGGAGGCTCCGGCGCCAGCAGCGTCACCGCGACGCATGCCAGCATGAACCCTGCCATCAGCCGGTACATGGCTTCGAAAGAAAGCCAGTCGGCAAGAATCAGTCCCCCGCCGCCAGCCAGCAGCAGGCCAACCCGGTAGCCGTTGACGTACAGCGCGGAACCCAGCCCCAGTTCCGCTTCACTCAAACTCTCGCGCCGGTAAGCATCGACAACGATGTCCTGTGATGCAGAAAAGAAGGCCACCAGCAACCCGGCCAGGGTCACTCGCCACAAATCATCAGCAGAAGGTTGCGCACTGCCGAGCAGGAAAATCGCCGCCGCAAGAACAATCTGGATCAGGGCCAGCCAGCCACGCCTGCGTCCCAGCCCACCCGGCGTATAGCGGTCAAACAGCGGCGACCATAAAAACTTCAGCGTATACGGCAGTCCGACCAGCGCAAACAATCCGATGCGTGTCAGGTCGATGCCGCCATCCTTGAGCCAGGCCTGCAGAACCGAGCCGGTCAACAGCAGTGGCAGGCCCGACGCAAAACCCATCAGCAGGGCCACCAGCATGCGGCCGCTGAAAATCGCCTTCAGCGTTTCCCGCCAGGAAGGGTATTGCTGCGGCATCAACCCAGTTTCCCGTCATAGTGGATGATCAGCGGGGCGTGATCGGAAAACCGCTCGTCCTTGTAGATCGCGGTTTTTTTCGCACGGGACGCCAGACCGGGCGTGGCGATCTGGTAATCAATGCGCCAGCCCACGTTCTTTGCCCACGCCTGACCACGGTTCGACCACCAGGTGTATTGTTCCGCCCTATCGTCAATGCTGCGAAAAACATCCACCCAGCCCAGGTCGTCAAACACGCCTGTGAGCCACGCCCGCTCCTCTGGCAGGAAACCCGAGTTCTTGCGGTTGCCAAGCCAGTTCTTGAGGTCGATTTCCTTGTGCGCGATATTCCAGTCGCCGCACAGCACGACTTCGCGCTTCTCCGCCTTCAGCCGCTTGAGATGAGGATAGAACTTTTCCATGAAGCTGAACTTGGCCTGCTGTCGATGCTCCCCACTCGATCCTGAAGGCAGATAGAGGGAGATCACGGATAATTTACCGAAGTCTGCGCGCAAATACCTTCCTTCGGCATCGATGTCCCTGACTCCAAGCCCGGCGACGATACGGTCGGGGGCGGTTTTCGCATAAATGCCCACCCCGCTGTAGCCTTTCTTTTCGGCGTAATGGAAATGTCCCCGGTAGCCGGCAGGCTTGAGCAGCTCGCTGGTCATGTCTGCCTCCTGCGCCTTGATTTCCTGTACGCAGACCGCATCCGCGCGCTGGTTTTTCAGCCATTGGAAAAAACCCTTGCGGGACGCCGAACGGATACCGTTGAGATTCAGGGTTATAATTTTCATTTTCAGTCAGCCAATACCGTATATCTGCCTCTCGCGCCGGAATCCAGTCCCGCGATCACGCAGACCTGAAAGCGACATGTCCGCAAGCTTCCGACAGGATTTCATCCGTTTCGCCATAGATACCAAGGTGCTGCTTTTTGGCGAGTTCAAAACCAAAGCCGGTCGCCTGTCGCCTTATTTTTTCAATGCCGGCCTGTTCTGTGACGGACAATCATTGCGCCAGCTCGCACAATTTTACGCGAAAGCAATTTCTGCGGCGGATGTGCCGTTTGACATGTTGTTCGGCCCCGCCTACAAAGGAATACCACTGGTATCCGCCGTTGCGGTGGCACTTGCAGAAGCAGGACGCAATGTGGGGTTCAGCTACAACCGCAAGGAAGCCAAGGATCACGGTGAAGGCGGCAACGTCATAGGCGCACCGCTTGCGGGGCGCGTCCTGATTGTCGACGACGTGATCTCTGCCGGAACCTCGGTGCGCGAATCGGTCAGCCTGATCCGTTCGGCACATGCAGAACCCGCCGGAGTACTGATCGCACTGGACCGCATGGAGCGCGGAGCAACGGAACTGTCCGCAACGCAGGAAGTCAGACAGCAGTACGGCGTGCCGGTGATCAGCATTGCCACACTGGACGACTTGATTGGATATCTCGGCAATGAAAAAAACATGGAGCGCCATCTCACAGCCGTGGCCTCCTACCGGAAACAATATGGAGTAACCCATGCTTGATCGCGCATTGATTGCACCCTCTCTGCCCATCATTGCCCTCGTTGCCGCGGTATTGCTTGCTGCGCCACCCGCGCAAGCGCAGAAAATCGTCTGCTGGAAGGACAAGACCGGGAAAGTCGTAGGCTGCGGCGACCGGATTCCCCCTGAATTCCGGGAAAACGAATCCAAGATTCTCGACAGCCGCGGCCTTCCGCGCGGAACCAAGGTTTCCGCTGAGGAAGCAGAACGCCTCAAGGAAGAAGAACAGAAAAAAGCCGCACAAAAGGCCGATGAAAACCGGCGCCTTGCCGAACAGCGCCGGCAGGACTCGGCGCTGATCAACACCTATACCTCAGCCAGGGAAATCGACCAGAGACGTGACCGTGAATTGCAGGTCGTCGAACTGCAGATCACCCAGCTCAAGGCCTCGCTGAAAGGCGCGGCCGAGGCCCACGCCAGCACGCAAAAGCGTCATGACAGTCTGGCCAAGGGTGGAAAGCCGGCCCCCGACAATGTTCGAGACGAACTCGCACGCGCCACCGAAGAAAAGAACCGCCTGGAAGCGCGAATCGCCGAAAAGGAAAAAGACAAGGAACGCATCACCGCGAACTACGCGGAGCAGAGGGCACGCTACATCGAGCTGAAGGGTGGTCCGGCCCAGCCCGAAGCCGCCAAGTCCACCGCAAAAAAATAAATTCCGGGCTGAGGCGGTTTCAGGCGGACAGTTTGCGCCGCAGGATTTCGTTGACTTGCTGCGGATTGGCCTTGCCGCGACTGGCTTTCATCACCTGCCCCACCAGCGAATTGAAGGCTTTTTCCTTGCCGCCCCTGAAGTCGGCGACCTGCTGCGCATTGGCGGCGATGACCTGATCGACAATTTTCTCGATTTCGCCGCTGTCAGAAATCTGCTTCAAGCCTTTGGCTTTGATGATTTCGTCGGCAGCACCACCCTGCTCTCCGCTCCACATGGCGTCGAACACTTCCTTTGCGATTTTCCCCGAAATCGTTCCGTCGGCTATGCGTTCAATCAGGGTGCGTAACTGCGAAGGGGTGACATGGCTCTGCGCAATGTCGATGTTATCCTCGTTGACCCGAGCAACGAGCGCGCCCGTAATCCAGTTGGCACACAGCTTGCCGGTCTTGGCATCGGCACCCGAGGCGGTTTCCTCAAAGTAATCGGCGAGTTCCCGGCTGGCCGTCAGCGCTGCGGCATCATAGAGCGACAATCCATATTTTTCCCTGAAATGAGCCCTCCGGTCTGCGGGCAGCGGCGGCATTTTCGCCCTTATGGATTCCAGCCACTGCGGCGCCACTTCGAGCGGCAGCAAATCGGGATCGGGAAAATAACGGTAATCGTGCGCATCTTCCTTGGTGCGCATCATGCGGGTCTCGCCGGTGGCAGGGTCGAACAGCACGGTAGCCTGCTGAATTGAGCGCCCCTCTTCCAACTCGTTGATCTGCCACTGCACTTCGTATTCGATCGCCTGCTGCAGAAAACGGAAACTGTTGAGGTTCTTGATCTCGCGACG
>JAYQOT010000013.1:0-46080 GCA_038144955.1 Burkholderiales bacterium
ACGACGAATATCCAGCCGGTCATTTCCGCCATCTTGTTGGTGAGAATGCGCGTCGAGGTATCAACCACGCCGCCCGGTGCATACGGCACCAGCACGCGCACCGGCTTGGTCGGGTAATCCGCGGCATGCACCGGCAGTGCAATCGCAGCAGCAATCAGGGCTGAACTAAGTATCCTCATGATTTTCCTTTAAAAACAATTAGTTA
Source organism: Burkholderiales bacterium (assembly GCA_038144955.1). GTDB lineage: Bacteria > Pseudomonadota > Gammaproteobacteria > Burkholderiales > SG8-41. The sequence goes on from JAYQOT010000013.1 coordinate 206, forward strand.
TAATATTTTACTGGAACAGGTCTTTCCACTTCGCTTTCACCGCAGCCTGCAATTCCTTGCTCGCCTCTGCCACCGCCGGAAACTCGTGCAGGTGATCGAAGGGCCGGCAGGCATCAATGATGGCCTTGGAATTGAACGGCGCATTGTAGCGATAGGCGACGAACAGCGGATCGTTCTTCGAGCCCATGCCGCGCTGGATGATGTCGATGTCGGTCGCCGGGTCGCTGCGCGTGGCCACCGCCCACATCACTTCCTGCAGGTTCGAGGGATCGATGTCCTCGTCGACCACCACGCTGTAGCGCGACATGTAGGCGCCGACGCCGCACTGGTTGAGGATCAGCCCGGCCTGGCGCGCATGCCCGGCATAGCGCTGCTTGATCGCCACCACGTTGAACATGCGCGCGCCGCCGATTTCATGCGCCCACACGCTCGCCACATCGGGCACGCCGGCGGCGAGCAGCGCATCGAACAGCAGCGCCGAGCGCATCACCGCCTTGGAATAGGAATAATCGTTGGGCGGCTTCGCCGGCGGGCTGCCGACGATGATCGGATCGTTGCGGTAATAGACGCGTTCGACCGTCATCACCGGCGCCTTGCCTTCCTTGCCCGGGTAATAGCCGTGGAATTCGCCGAAGGGGCCTTCAGTGCGCACGTCACCCGGATAACAATAACCCTCGAGCACAATTTCGGCGGCGGCGGGAACCGGAAGCCCCGTGAGTTCACCGCGCACCACCTGCACCGGCTCACCGAGGATGGATCCCATGTAGTTGTACTCGCACATGCCGAACGGCACTTCGATGCCGGAAATCAGGAAACCCAGGGGATCGCAGCCGATGACGATGGCCACCGGAAACGGTTTCTTCGCCTTCATGTACTTGTCGTACTGGATCGCGCCGTGCTTGCCCGGGATCATGTCGAGGCCGACGTGGTTTTTGTCGAAGGCCTGCACGCGATAAGTGCCGACGTTGACCCAGTCAGTATCGAAGTCCTTCGTCACCACGCAGCAGCCGGTGCCGATGTACGGGCCGCCGTCCATCTCGTGCCACAGCGGTGACGGAAAGACCGTGATGTCGACTTTCTTGCCCGACTGGATGTTATCCAGCACCGGGCCCTTTTCAGTCACAACCGGCTCGTATTTCGCAGCATCGGCCTGCCAGCCCTTGGGCTTGCCGCGCAGGTTCTGCACCAGCTGGTGATGATTGCGCTCCACCGGCAGGCGCAATATCGAAGACAACCGCGCCGGGCTCGACGTGGTGCAGGTCACCACGCGCAGGCCTTTCTTGTAGCCTTTTATTTCGTCGAACAGCAGCGCCGGCGCAGCATCGATCTTGACGTTGAGTTCGCTGATCGCGCCGAGCTCCAGCTTGGCGTCGGCGCCTTTAACGTCCTTCAGCTCGCCGAGCTTGCGCGCGGTATCAAGCCAGGCGCGCAGGTCTAGGGGATTGCCGGCCGGACGTTTCGCCATGATCAGCCCTTGCGTTTTTTTGCCGCCAGTTTCACGGCCTTGATGATTTCAGTATAAGCCGCGCAGCGGCACAGGTTGCCGGAAAGATAATGGCGGATTTCATCTTCAGTCGGATTGGGATGGGCATCGAGCAGTTGCCGGGTCATCAGGATGAAGCCGGGGGTGCAGAAGCCGCACTGGAAGGCGCCGGTTTCGATGAACGCCTGCTGCACCGCATCCAGCCCGCCGTCGGCCTGCGGCTCCTCGATCGTGCGCACCTCGGCGCCGTCAACCAGCGTCGCCATGGTCAGGCAGCCCGACACTGCGGCGCCATTGACGATCACCGTGCAGCAGCCGCACAGACCCTGCGCGCAACTCTCGCGCGCGCCGTAGAGCCCCTGCCCCTGCAAAAGTTCGACCAGGTTCTGGTGGTTGCCCGCAAGCGCCGTCACCTGCCGGCCGTTGAGCGTGAAGGAAATGTTCCTGTGAGTCGCCACTGTATTCATCTTTGCCATGATCGGATCAATCCTGCAGCGGCTTGCCCGCTTGCGCGCGCAGTCCGCGGTAAACCGCTTCCGCGGTCAGGGGCAGGCTGGTCAGCCGCACGCCCACCGCATCGTCGATGGCGCTGGCGATGGCCGGCGACACGCCGAAGGTGCCGCTCTCGCCCACGCCCTTGGCGCCGAATGGTCCGGTCTGCTGCACCATGTCCACCGCTTCGTTTTCCATGACCGGCGGCACGTCGCGGATGCCCGGTATCCGGTAATCCGCCAGCGAAGCATTGGTGCACTGCCCGGCGTCGAAATTCATGCACTCGGACAATGTGAATCCCAACTGCATGATCGTGGCTCCGGAGATCTGTGTCTCGACGATCGCCGGGTTCACCGGACGGCCGACATCGACCAGGTTGACCAGCCGCATGATCTTGAACTCGCCGGTCTCGGTATCGACTTCGACCTCGGCACCGGTAGCGCCGATCATCCAGAACGGCGTCGCATCCGGCGTCTGCCCGGTGCCCGGCTCCGGCGGCGTGTACGGCGGGATGAAACTGCCGACGCCGACGATGTTGCCGGCCTGCATGCCGTACTTCTTGCGGAAAATGTCCGGGATGGGCGTGGTTTCCGCCGACAGCCCGACATCCTTTGCCAGTTGCAGCAGCTTGTCGCGCGCATCCTCGGCGGCGTTCTTTACCGCGTGGCCCATGTGATAGGTCGAGCGCGAACCCAGCGTCGCCATGTCGTACGGCGTGACGTCGGTGTCGGGATGGACCACGGATACCGACTCCACCGGTATGCCCAGCGCCTCGGCGGCAAACTGCGCCATCGCGGTGTCCGAGCCCTGGCCCATGTCGACGGTGCTGCAGTAGACGATGCAGCTGCCGTCGGCACTGACGTTGACGATGGCCACCGAGGTCGTCGGCGAAATGCTGGCCTTGAAACCGATGGCGATACCACGGCCGCGGCGGATCGTCCCGCCGCCCTTGTCGAACGCCTGTTCCCACTTCATGCGTGTCGCCAGACGCTCCAGCACTTTCTCGATGCCAGCATCACGCATCGGCGTGCCGGTGGCCTGCGGCCGGCCTTCGCGCAGGATATTCTTGCGGCGGATCGCCAGCGGATCGATCTTCAGCGCCTTGGCGATCATGTCGGTGTGGCTCTCGTAAGCCCACACCAGCTGCGGTATGCCGAAGCCGCGCAGCGCGCCCGCGGGCGTCAGGTTGGTGTAGAGCGCATAGGAATCAATGGCGACATGGTCGATGTCATACGGTCCCGGCGCGGTGAAGCCCGATTTCTGGGTGATGCGCGGGCCGATGTCGGCATAGGCGCCGCCATTCCACCACGCCTCGCACTCGCGGGCGATGATTTTGCCGTCCTTGTTGACGCCGCTCTTGATGCGCAGCGTGGTCGCGTGTTTGGTCAGGGTGTAGAACTGCTCGTCCATGGTCAGCGCGATTTTCACCGGCCTGCCGGAGATCAGTGCCGCGGCAGCCACCAGCGCCTCGAGCTTGATATAGAGCTTGGCGCCGAAACCGCCACCGAGGTACGGCACTTTCACCCGCACCCTGGTCTCCGGCCAGCCGAGCAGGCGTGCGATCTCGATGCGCACGAACGACGGGCTCTGCGACGCGGTATGGATCACCAACTGGTTTGGGGTTGGATCGGCGAGCGTGACAAAAGGCTCCAGGGGCAAATGCAGCACCTGCTGGGTTTTAAACGTGTGCTCGAATACGTGGTCGGCTTCGGCAAACGCCTTTTTCACGTCGCCACGACGCAAATGAAAATCCAGCGCGACGTTGGTGTCACGCTTGCCTTTCAGGTGCTTGAGGTCCGGAAAAGTTCCGGCGGGCTTCAGCGTTTCGTGAACCACCGCCTGCGAAGTCATCGCCTCGACCTCGTCGAATACCGCAGGCAGTTCCTCGTAATCAACCGCGATCAGCTGAGCCGCGGCCTCAGCGACATGCACATCTTCGGCCAGCACCAGCGCCACCGGCTCGCCGACGTAATGCACCTTGTCGATGGCCAGCACCGGCTGGTCGTGGAAGGCCGGACCGTAATAGGGTTCGGGAATCAGCTTGCGGATATCGGCCGAGGTGTACACCGCATAGACCCCGGGCAACTCTCTTGCCGCGGTCACATCGATGGACTTGATGCGCGCATGTGCTGCCGTGCTGCGGTGGATTTTGCCGTGGAGCATGCCCGGCAGGCGCAGGTTGTGCACGTACTCGGCACGGCCGGTGACCTTGGCGCGCCCCTCGACACGGGGCAGTGATTGCCCGAATGCAGAGCCGCTGTTACTTTTGCCCAGTATGGTTGCCAAAACGTTCGCTCCAGAATCCGGTTAAGCCGCCAGCGCCTTGCGCACCGCGCGTGCCAGGTGCACACGCAGCAGTTCGCGCTTGTAGGCAGCTGAACCGTGCGCATCGCTCATCAGTTCGACTTCGGCGGCGGCAGCCTCGCCGGCGCGTGCCAGCAGGCCATCATTGATGACATTCCCGCGCAATACCGCTTCGGCCTGCACCAGGCGCAACGGTTTTTCGGTTGCAGCGCTGACCACCAGGCGCGCATCTGCCACCTGTGCGCCCGCTGTGGTCAATGCAACCGCGATGCCCAGCGTGGGCCAGTCGTCGGCACTGCGCGTCGTGCATTTCACGTAGGCGGCGCGGCGGTTGGCCGTCACCGGCACCCGCACTTCGGTGATGAGTTCGTTGCGCGCCAGCGCCGTCTCGTAATAACCGGTGTAGAGGTCTGCGAGAGTGAGATCACGCACAGCGCTGGCCGAAACAGCCGTCAGTTCGGCATCCAGCGCAATCAGCACCGGCGGCAGATCCATATGCGGATCGCCATGCGCGAGATGCCCGCCCAGCGTCGCGACGTTGCGCACGCGCACGTTGGACAGCGTGCGCAACGTCTCGATGATCACGGGGGCGGCTTTCTTCACCGCACGCGCAGCGGCAAGGGAGGACAGGGTCGCCAAAGCGCCGATCCGCAGCACGTCATCCGCAAGCGCAATCTTCGAGTATTTCTTCTCGACCTTTTGCAGGCTGACCAGCCGGCTCGGATGGAAAACGCCGGACTTCATCATCTGCATCAGTGCCGTGCAGCCGCCGAACGCGCGCACCGCAGGATCGTCGGTGTCGAGCAGCTGCAGCGCCTTGCGCAGCGATTTCGGTTCAGCCAGCTCGAACGGCGTCATGGCGCGCCTCCGGCAGCGGCCGGCGCGAATGCGGCCGAGAGGTTTTTCGCAAACTGTTTTTCCATTTCCTTGGCCTTGGATTTCATGACCGGCTGACCGATGCTGCCGAGCTTTCCGGTCAGTGCAGCATCGATCTCGTAACGGATCGTGGTCCCCTGTCCGCTGTCCACCAGGTGCGTCGCCGTGGTGGCGGTAAGGCGGCCGACCAGCCCCATCGGCGTGCCCTCAACCTTCGCCGTGATCCGCTCGGGGGCGGTCATTTCAGTCAGTTCCGCAGTGACCTTGAAACTGAAATTCATGTAGGCCACCTTGGTTGAAAACATCGCATCATATTTCCGGTCTTCACGCTCGACGAGACCGCTGACGCCTTCAATGCACGACGCGAAGAAATGCATGTCCTGCAATCTGGCGAATACGGCGTCGCGCGGCGCGGCCACCGATATCTCCCCGCTGAATTTCATTATTCTGAACCGCGAAAAAAGATATTCACTGTAACGGCAGACCTTCCGAAAATCAACGCGGATTCCATACTGGCAAAAAAAATCCCCGGAACCTTGCGATTCCGGGGACAAGCGTTTATTGCCGTGACTGTGGCGACGGGTTCAGCGCGGCCTTGCTGCACCCGCGCCGCGGCGGCCTTCAAAGCGTGCGTTGCCGTGATGGCGCATCGGCGGCGCCTTGCGGCGTGCGCCCGGCCCCGGATGGCCGCCACGGCCGGAATTTTCCGCGCGCAACGGAACTTTCGCTTCGAAACCCGGCTCGCTCCAGCGTGCAATCGGCTGGCCGATGTAACGCTCGATCTGTTTCAGCTGGCGCACATCTTCCGCCGCAGCAAACGAGATGGCGGTTCCCGATGCGCCGGCCCTGCCGGTGCGGCCGATGCGGTGCACATAATCCTCGGCGACTTTCGGCAGGTCGTAATTGATGACATGCCGGATGCTGGCGACATCGATGCCGCGCGCGGCGACATCGGTCGCCACCAGCACGCGCACGTCGCCGCAGCGCAGTTTGGCCAGCGTGCGGTTGCGCTGTGACTGGTTCATGTTGCCGTGCAGTGCCGCGGCGCCGTGGCCGGTGCGCAGCAGCTTGTCAGCCAGCCGGTCAGCGCCATGCTTGGTGGCCGTGAACACGATGGCCTGATCGGTGCATTCCCCGCGCAGCAGGTGCTCCAGCAGGCGATGCTTGTGTGCGCCGTCATCGACCACATGCAGGCGCTGCTCGATATGCTCGTGGCGCGCCTTCGGTGCAGCCACTTCCACCCGCTGCGGATTGCGCAGCAGTTCGCTTGCCAGCTTGGCGATATTCCCGCCCAGAGTAGCCGAGAACAGCAGCGTCTGGCGGGTCGCCGGGGTTTTCGCCGCGATGCGTTTCACCGGCTCGATGAAACCCATGTCGAGCATGCGGTCGGCTTCGTCGAGGATCAGCAGCTCAAGGCGCGAAAAGTCCACCCGGCCCTGGTCAATGAAATCGATCAGCCGTCCCGGCGTGGCCACCAGCACGTCGAGCGACTGCTCAAGCAGACGCCGTTGCTTCGGATAAGGCATGCCGCCGACGACAGTGCCGCTGCGCATGTGGCGCGAGAATTTGCAGTATTTGTCGACGGCCTGGGTAACCTGCAGTGCCAGTTCCCGCGTCGGAGTCAGCACCAGCGCGCGCGGACCGCGGCCTTTGCGTGCCGGCGGCAGTGCCAGGCGCTGCAGGGTCGGCAGCACGAATGCTGCCGTCTTGCCGGTGCCGGTCGGTGCCGACACCATCAGGTCAGCACCCGACAGCGCCACGGGGATCGACTGCGCCTGCACCGGAGTCGGTTCGGTGTAACCCGCGGCGGCCAGGGCCTGCACCAGCGCGGGATTGAGATTCAGATTTGCAAAAGACATGTTCAACTTCTTTCCTGTAATGACAACAACACAAACAGCAAACGCGCAGGGGCCACCATTGCTGCTGGACAGGCCAGCCATCAACGGGGCGCGGCAACCGGCGCACGGGTATCGTCGCTAACCGTGGCGGACGCAGCTGTTCAGGGAAGGAAGCTGAAAACGGAGGGGTCAGAGACTGATGCATCCCGAAGCAGGCGGTGTTCAGCCCCTTCAGGGTGCGCGCACTATACCCGCAAGTATCGGAATTGGCGAGGATTTTTGTGCGGAGCATCAAGAATCGGCGGGTCCGCCCCGCAAAACCGAAAACCGTTTTCAATTCAAGGCAATAGCACGGCCGGCATGCTACAATCCGCCCCTTTTTCAGAAGCCGCCTCCCCGTGTCCGCCACCCCCCGCGCTCTGCGCAACATCGCCATCATTGCCCACGTCGACCACGGCAAGACCACGCTCGTCGACCAGTTGCTGCGCCAGTCAGGCACCTTTGCAGCCCACGAACAGATTGCCGAACGGGTCATGGACTCGAACGACCTGGAACGCGAGCGCGGCATCACCATCCTCGCCAAGAACTGCGCGGTGACCTGGCAAGGCACGCACATCAACATCGTCGACACCCCCGGACACGCCGACTTCGGCGGCGAGGTCGAGCGCGTGCTGTCGATGGTCGACGGCGTGCTGCTGCTGGTCGATGCGGTCGAGGGCCCGATGCCGCAAACCCGCTTCGTTACCCGCAAGGCGCTGGCGCAGGGACTCAAGCCCATCGTCGTAGTCAACAAGATCGACCGTCCCGGTGCGCGTCCCGACTGGGTGGTCAACCAGACTTTCGACCTCTTCGACAAGCTGGGTGCCACTGAAGAGCAACTCGACTTTCCGGTGGTCTATGCCTCGGCGCTCAACGGTTATGCCGCGCTCGATGACGCCACCCGCAGCGGCACGATGCAGCCGCTGTTCGAAGCCATCGTCAAACACGTGCCGGTCCGCGCCGATGATCCGGACGGCCCGCTGCAGTTGCAGATCTGTTCACTCGATTACTCCAGTTACGTCGGCCGCATCGGCATCGGCCGCATCACCCGCGGCCGCCTGCGCCCGGGCCAGACCGTGGCACTGCTCAAAGGTCCCGACTCCACACCAGCCAGCGCCAAGGTCAACCAGGTTCTGGGTTTCAAGGGGCTGGAGCGGGTGCTGGTCAACGAAGCACAGGCCGGCGACATCGTGCTGGTCAACGGCATCGAGGAAGTCGGCATCGGCGTCACCCTCGCCGACCCCGAGCACCCCGAGGCGCTGCCGATGCTCAAGGTCGACGAGCCGACGCTGACCATGAACTTCCAGGTCAACACCTCGCCACTCGCCGGACGCGAAGGCAAGTTCGTCACCAGCCGCCAGATCCGCGAACGCCTGCAGCGCGAACTGATGAGCAATGTCGCACTGCGCGTCAAGGACACCGGCGATGCCGACGTGTTCGAAGTCTCCGGCCGCGGCGAACTGCACCTGACCATCCTGCTCGAAAACATGCGCCGCGAAGGTTACGAACTCGCGGTATCGCGTCCGCGCGTCGTGCTGCGTGAAATCAACGGCGAAAAACAGGAGCCGTACGAAATGCTCACCGTGGATGTCGACGAATCGAACCAGGGCGCGGTGATGGAAGCGCTCGGTGCACGCCGCGGCGACCTGCAGGACATGCAGCCCGACGGCAAGGGCCGGGTGCGCCTTGATTACCGCATCCCGGCACGCGGCCTGATCGGCTTCCAGTCGGATTTCCTGACCATGACCCGCGGCACCGGCATCATGAGCCATGTGTTCGACGACTACGGTCCGATAAAGCCCGACATGGAAGAACGCCGCAACGGCGTGCTGGTCTCCGCCGAGGACGGCGCCGCAGTGGCCTATGCGCTGTGGAAGCTGCAGGAACGCGGCCGCATGTTTGTCAGCCCCGGCGATCCGCTCTACGAAGGCATCATCATCGGCATCCACAGCCGCGACAACGACCTCGTGGTCAACCCGATCAAGGGCAAGCAGTTGACCAACGTGCGCGCTTCCGGCACCGACGAAGCGGTGCGCCTGGTGCCGCCGATCCAGGTCACGCTGGAATCCGCGGTCGAATTCATCGCCGACGATGAACTGGTCGAGATCACGCCCAAGTCGATCCGGCTGCGCAAGCGCCACCTCAAGGAACACGAGCGCAAGAAGGCCAGCCGCGGGGATCAGGCCGCCGCATAAACATGAGCGACGCAGCACCGGCTACTGACACGCCTTACGCATTGCTCGGCGGCGACGCCGGAGTAAGAAAACTGGTCGACACCTTCTACGACCTGATGGATGAGGTTCCTGAATACCATCTCATCCGCAAACTGCATCCGCAGGATCTCGCCAGCTCCCGGGAAAAACTCTACCTCTTCCTCTCCGGCTGGCTGGGCGGGCCGCCGCTCTACATGGAAAAACACGGCCACCCGATGCTGCGCGCCCGTCACCTGCCGTTTTCCATCGGCATTGCCGAACGCGATGCCTGGCTGGCCTGCATGCTGCAGGCGATGGAAGACAACGGCATTGAGGAAGCATTGCGTGCCGGCCTGCTTAAGGCCTTTTTCGGCACCGCTGACTGGATGCGCAACCGCAGGGAAAACGGCACCGAAGCCGGTTAAGAGCGCTAACAGAATAAAACATCACGCGTTTCATTCTGTTACTCGCTCTAAAACAACTGGATTACCCACTGTGCAATCCTTCTATACAAGCCTCTGGCAGTTCCCTAGAATGGCGCGCCGCTGTTCAAAACCATTTACCGGAGGATTCATGTCACACATAAATAACAAGACATTGGCGTCGGTCATGCTCGCCATTGCGGGAGCAGCATTCTCGGGAATCGCTGGCGCCCAAGCCTGGCCAACCAAGCCGCTGAAAATCATCAACCCGTTCCCTGCGGGCGGCGGCACCGATGCCTTCGCCCGCCCGCTCGCGGCCAAGCTCGCTCCGGATCTGGGCAAGCAGGTACTGATCGAGAACCTCGGCGGCGCCGGCGGCACGCTGGGCGCCGGCACGGCAGCACGCGCACCGGGAGATGGTTACACCTGGTTCATGGGCGCAGTGCACCACACGATTGCAGAGACCCTCTACCGCAAGCTCAATTACAACCTGGTGCGCGATTTTGTTCCGGTGACCGTGGCCGCTTATGTGCCCAACGCGATCGTCGTTCATCCCTCGCTGCCGGTGAATTCTGTCAAGGACCTGATCGCACTGGAAAAGAAAAATCCGGGCAAGATCAATTACGGCTCAGCCGGCTACGGCACCACGCATCACATGATCGGCGAACTCTACAATCTGCAGACCGGTTCCAAGCTGGTGCACGTGCCGTTCAAGGGCGCGGGTCCGCTGACACCAGCACTGATTTCGGGTGAAGTGGACATGGCGTTTGACGGCATGGCCACCGCGGCGCCCTACATCAAGGCCGGCCGCATGCGCGCCCTCGCCGTCACCTCGGCGCAGCGCGCAGAAGTCCTGCCTGATGTGCCCACCATGCAGGAAGTCGGTTTCAAGGATTTCACGGTGACCACCTGGTACGGGCTGTGGGCGATCAAGGGCACCCCGGCTCCCGTCATCGACAAGATGTACCAGGCCAACGTGAAAGCGATGGCGCTGCCTGACATGAAGAAGCTGTGGTCGAGCCTGGGCGCCACTGCCGGAGGCCAGTCGCCGGCGGAATTCGACAAATTCGTCAAATCGGAAATCGCGGCCTGGGGAAAAGTCGTAAAATCCTCGGGTGCAAAAGTCGAAAACTGATCCTGCCGTACAAACCGGGGCGGGCAATCTCTTTGCCCGCCTCTGGCAAGGCATAACGGCACGCAGCCGTACGCTGCGCGAACGCCGCCGCCAGCAATGGCTGGTGCAGGCGGCAGAAACCCTCTACTCGGAACTCGGCGAAGCCTCGGGCGTCTCGATCGCCCGGCGCATGCTCGATCGTTACGCGGCACTGCCGCCCGAAGGCAAGCTCGATTTCCTGTTGCTGCTGGCCACCGGGTTTTCCACCAATCCGGAGCAGATCAATTCCGCTATCCGTGCCTACCAGGCCGACCCGGGACCGGTCAACGCGCAGAAACTGCATCACGCCACAGAATCGCGGCGCCAGGAATTGCTGCGCCGGCTGAATTTCGCGCCCAGCGGTACCGCCGGCCTGCTGCGCATGCGCGAAGACGTGATGCGCTGGCTGCCCGAACATCCGGAACTCGCCGAAGTCGACGCCGATTTCGAGCATCTGTTCCATTCCTGGTTCAACCGCGGCTTCCTGCAACTGAAACCGATCGACTGGCACACACCCGCGGTGGTTCTCGAAAAAATCATCCGCTACGAAGCCGTGCACGAGATCACCGGCTGGAACGACCTGCGCCGCCGCCTTGATCCGCCCGACCGACGCTGTTTCGCCTTCTTTCACCCGACGCTGGTCGATGAACCGCTGATCTTCGTCGAAGTCGCACTCACCGAGGACATCCCGGACGCCATCGCGCCGCTGCTCGCCGACGGTCGGCCACCGATCCGCACCGAATCCGCCCGCACCGCCGTGTTTTATTCAATCTCGAACTGCCAGCCCGGGCTCAAGGGCGTTGCCTTCGGCAACTTCCTGATCAAGCAGGTGGCCGAAGAACTGATGCGCGAACTGCCACGCCTGCGCACCTTCGTCACGCTGTCACCGGTTCCGGGCTTCGTCTCCTGGCTGAAGCGCCACAAGGCCGATAGCCCCCTGCTGGATAACCTGGCGCGCCAGAACTGGCAGGCGGATAAAACGCTCACTGAACAGATGCGTCCGGAACTGCAGTCACTGATCGCCGAATACCTGCTCGAGGCCAAGAACAAGAAGGGGCGTCCCGCCGACCCGGTGGCGCGCTTCCATCTCGGCAACGGCGCGGGCATAGAACACATACGCTGGCTCGGCGACGTCTCGGCCAAGGGCCTGGGCAACGGCGCCGGATTCATGGTGAATTACCTCTATGACCTGGAGAACGTGGTCGCCAACCACGAGGCACACGTCAAGCACGGCACCATCTTCGCCGCGCATCGGGTCCGCGCGCTGCGGCGCGCACACACCACCGCCTGACTATTGCTAGCGGCGGCGTGGCGCCTGCGCCTTGATCGCCGACTGCAGGAACGAAAAATCGCAGCCCTCGTCGGCCTGCGTGATCTGCTCCATGAACAGCTTGCGGTAACCTCGCGTGTCGTCGGCACGCGACTTGGGTGCCTTCCATTTCTTGCGGCGTGCCGCCAGTTCAGCATCGCTGACCAGCAGTTCGAGTTTGCGCGCCGGCACGTCGAGACGGATGCGGTCGCCGTTCTGCACCAGCGCCAGCGTGCCGCCGACCGCCGACTCGGGCGTCACGTGCAGCACGATGGCGCCAAACGCGGTGCCGCTCATCCGCGCATCGGAAATCCGCACCATGTCCTTGACGCCTTTGGCAGCGAGTTTTTTCGGAATCGGCAGGTAACCGGCTTCCGGCATGCCCGGCGCGCCGATGGGTCCGGCGTTCTTCAGCACCAGGATGTCATCTGGTTTAACGTCGAGCGCGGGATCATCGACCCGCTCCGCCATGTCCGGCAGCGATTCGAACACCACTGCACGCCCTTCGTGTTTTGTCAGCTTCGGATCCATCGCCGCCTGCTTGATGATCGCTCCGCCGGGCGCAAGGTTGCCGCGCAGCACCGCGATGCTGCCGCCGGCGAACACCGGATCCTTGAATTTGCGCACCACCTTCTGGTCCCATGCCGGCGCAGCCGCGGCCAGATCTTCCCCCAGCGTCTTGCCGGTCACCGTCAGCGCCTTCAGGTTCAGCTGGTGCTTCAGTTCGCGCAGGATCACCGCCAGGCCGCCGGCCTTGTAGAGATCCTCCATGTAGCCCTGACCGGTGGGCTTGAGGTCGACCAGCACCGGGGTTTCGCGACCCATTTTGTCGAAGGCCTCGAGATCAAGCTTGATGCCCAGTCGCCCTGCCATCGCCGCCAGATGGACAATGGCATTGGTCGAGCCGCCCACTGCGAACAGCACGCGCAGCGCATTCTCGAATGCTTCCACCGTCATGATTTTGTCGGGTGTGAGCTTTTCCTTGGCCATCGCAACCGCACGCGCGCCGCTGGCCTCGGCCTGGCGCAGCCGGTCAGCCATCACTGCCGGCACGCAGGAACCTCCCGGTAACATCATCCCCATCGCCTCAGTACACAGCGCCATCGTCGACGCCGTACCCATCACCATGCAAGTGCCGGCCGAGGGTGCGAGCTTGTTGTTGATTTCACCGATTTCCTGTTCAGAAATTTCAGTGGCGCGGTACTTGCCCCAGAAGCGGCGGCAGTCGGTGCAGGCGCCGAGGCGCTCACCCTTGTGGTCGCCGGTGATCATCGGCCCGGTAACCAGCATGATCGACGGCACATTCGCGCTCGCGGCACCCATCAGCAGCGCCGGCACGGTCTTGTCGCAGCCGCCGATCAGCACCACCGCGTCGACCGGCTGGCCGCGCATCATTTCCTCGGTGTCGATGGACATCAGGTTGCGCAGGTACATGCTGGTCGGATGCGCAAACGATTCGTGCAATGTGATTACCGGAAACTCCACTGGCAGGCCGCCGGCGAGCATCACGCCGCGCTTCACCGCCTCGATCAGCTCCGGCACGTTGCGATGACAGGCATTGAATCCGCTGTAGGTGTTGGTGATGCCGACGATCGGCCGGTCCAGCGCCTCGTCGGTATAGCCCATCGCCTTGACGAAGGCCTTGCGCAAAAACAGTGAAAAGCCCTCGTCGCCGTAGGCGGTGCGGCCTTTGCGCATGCCGGTCTTCTGGGATTTCTTGGCCATTGCGGTGAATTCCTGAACTTTGGAGATTTAGGGAAACCCGGATGTTATCCGGAAACGGTCCCGGAACCCCGCTTTTGCCGCCAGCGCCGGAGCCCTGGCCGCGCATTGGCAGAGCAGGATCAGGCGCATTACCCGATCGCCCGGAATATCATTAACTCGCCGGAAATCCCGGGGTTGGCCCGTAAAACAGCCCCGAAACCCCCGTCTTGGGCCTGCCGGATCAAAATTTATGGCCAGCAGGTTGCCCCAAAATTGGGCGCAATTTATTGAAATAAAAACATAGAGTTGCTTATTTTGATTAATGTCAAATGGCAGGGCTTTTCACAACAAACTGTGGGGTGCATACTGCACACCACAATAGCTTGTGGATAAAATTGGCGCCCCGCGCCACAGACCAGGGAAAAAACAGCCATGAACGAATCAGCGCTTGGTGCCGCCGTCACCTCGCTTCCAGAGCAGGAAATCAGCCGCGACACGCTTCTCGAAAAATACGCCAAGGGCAAGGAAGCCAGCATCACCGACGTGCGCCGCCGCGTGGCGCATGCGCTGGCCCAGGTCGAGGCCGAAGACCAGCGCGCGAAATGGGAGAAACGCTTCCTGCAGGCCCAGGAAGAGGGTTTCATCCCTGCCGGACGCATCAACTCCGCCGCCGGCGTGCAACTGCAGGCCACGCTGATCAACTGTTTCGTGCAACCGGTCGGCGACTCGATTTCCGAAACCGTCGACGGCAAGCCCGGCATCTACATCGCGCTGCAGGAGGCCGCGGAAACCATGCGCCGCGGCGGCGGCGTGGGCTACGATTTTTCCTCGATCCGCCCGCAGGGCGCCGAGGTCAAGGGCACGCAATCCAACGCCAGCGGCCCGGTATCGTACATGCGGGTGTTCGACCGTTCCTGCGAAACCGTGGAATCCGCCGGCTCGCGGCGCGGTGCGCAGATGGCGGTGCTGCGCTGCGACCACCCGGACATCGAGGACTTCATCCACGCCAAGGACAAGGGCGACCTCACCAACTTCAACATCTCGGTCGGCGTCACCGACGGCTTCATGGAAGCCGTGGAAAAGAACCAGGATGTCGAACTCGTCCACCGCGCCAAGCCCAACGCCCGGCAGTTCGCCAAGGGCGCCTTCCAGCGCGATGACGGCTTGTGGGTGTACCGCAAGGTACCGGCCCGCGACCTGTGGGACCAGATCATGCGTTCGACCTATGACCACGCCGAACCCGGCGTGCTGTTCATCGACCGCATGAACAAGGACAACAACCTCAATTACTGCGAAACCATCGAGGCCACCAATCCCTGCGCCGAACAGCCGCTGCCGCCCTACGGCTGCTGCTGCCTGGGCTCGATCAACCTCACCCACTTCGTGCGCCAGCCGTTTTCGGAACAAGCCGCGTTCGATTTCGAACACTTCGGCCGCGTCTGCGCCGTCGCCACCCGCATGCTCGACAACGTGCTCGACGTCACCGCGTGGCCGCTGAAGCAACAGCAGGAAGAAGCCGCGAACAAGCGCCGCGTCGGCCTCGGCTTCACCGGACTGGGCGATGCGCTGATCATGCTGCGCCTGCGCTACGACAAGCCTGAAGCACGCCAGATGGCGGCCAAAATCTCGGAAGCCATGCGCGATGCCGCCTACCGTGCCTCGGCCGAGCTAGCGCGCGAGAAAGGCGCGTTTCCGCTGTTCAATGCCGACCTCTACCTGTCGGGCAGCAGCTTCGCCGCGCGCCTGCCGGAAGACATCAAGCAGCTGATCCGCAAGAACGGCATCCGCAACAGCCACCTGCTGTCGATCGCCCCCACCGGCACCATCAGCCTGTCCTTCGCCGACAACGCATCGAACGGCATCGAACCGCCGTTCTCCTGGACTTACACCCGCAAGAAGCGCATGCCCGACAACACCATGCGCGAATTCGCAGTGGAAGACCATGCCTGGCGCCTCTACCGGGCGCAGGGCGGCAACACCGAAAAACTGCCGCCGTGGTTTGTCACTGCGCTGGAACTCTCTGCGAGCTCCCATGAGGAAATGGTCGCCGCGGTAGCCCCGTACGTCGACACCAGCATCTCCAAGACCGTCAACGTACCCGAGGACTATCCCTACGCCGAATTCCAGGACCTCTATTTCCGCGCCTGGAAATCCGGACTCAAGGGCCTCGCCACCTACCGCCCGAACAACGTGCTCGGTTCGGTGCTTTCGGTCGAGCCGACCACCAAAACCGCCGCAGCTCCCGACCGCGATCTGGCGCCGCAGGACTTCCGCGCCGACGAAGTCAACCGCCGCATCCGCATCCAGAATCTGCCCGCGCCCGTGCTGGCCAGCCTGCGCTGGCCGGGTCGCCCGTCGATGGCCGCCGGCAATCCGGCCTGGACCTACATGATCGAGCATCCGCACGGCGCCTTCGCGGTGTTCATCGGCCATATCGAAAACGAGCACAACCACGCATTCGAAGTGTGGGTCAACGGCAGCGAGCAGCCGCGCGGCCTCGGCGCCGTCGCCAAGACGCTGTCAATGGACATGCGCGCCGACGATCCGGGCTGGCTCAAGCTCAAGCTCGACACGCTGTCCAAGACCGGCAGCGACGATGCCTTCGACATGCCCTTCCCGCCGCACGGCGAAATCAAGCGCATGCCTTCCGTGGTGGCCGCCTTCGCCCAGGTCGTGCGCTGGCGCGCCGACCACCTGGGTGCGCTGACCTCACCCGGCGCCGCGCTGTTCGGACAATCGGCGACTCCGGTGCTCGACGCGATGTTCGCCACCAAGGAACCCAAGACCGGCACCGACGGCACGATGTCGTGGTCGGTTGACGTGCTCAACCCGCGCACCGGCGACGACTTCGTGCTCGGCATCAAGGAAATCACCCTGCCCGACGGTGTCACCCGCCCCTACTCGATGTGGCTCGCCGGCGAATATCCGCGCGCGCTCGACGGCCTGTGCAAGATCCTCTCGCTCGACATGCGGGTCATGGATCCGGCGTGGATCGGAATGAAACTCAAGAAACTGCTCGAGTTTCCGGAACCGCTGGGTGACTTCATGGCCTTCGTCCCCGGCGAACGCAAGCAGGCAACTTTCCCCTCGACCGTGGCCTATGTCGCGCGGTTGATCCTGCATCGCTACGCGATGCTCGGCATCCTCGACGAGAGCGGCGCGCCGCGCACGCAGATGGGCATCCTCGCCACGCCGGGGCGCAGCACGACCCCGAAAGCCATGAAAGGTGCGCGCTGCCCTGAGTGCGGCAACGCGACGCTGATCCGCAAGGACGGCTGTGACTGGTGCTCGGCCTGCGGATATACCGGCACCTGCGGCTGATACGCTCACCGCAGCAAACAAAAAAGGCCGGGATATCCCGGCCTTTTTTTGCGACTGGTTTGATCCGTCGGCCGGCAGCGCCGGCGCCTCAGGTCAATTCACCTTGATGTTCGCCTCGGCGATGATTTTCTTGTATTTGTCGTACTCGCTTTTCATCAGAGTACCAAAAGCGTCAGCAGTGCTGTGCTTGGCGTCCCCTCCTTGGGATGCGAGACGCTCCTTGACGTCCGGCAAAGCCAGAACGCGCTGCAGGTCGGCGTTGATTTTCGCAATGATGGCAGGCGGCGTACCGGCAGGCGCCAGCATGCCGAACCACTGTGACGAGTCATACCCCTTGACGCCGACTTCAGCCAGCGTCGGAATATCGGGCAGCGAAGAAGTGCGCTCAGCAGTGGTTACGACAATTCCGCGCAGCCGTCCCGCCTTCAAATGCTGCGTCAGCGGCGATACGCCGAGTATTCCCATGGGAATGTGCCCGCTTACGAGGTCAACGACCGCGGGCGCCGCGCCTTTGTACGGCACGTGCAGCAGGTTGATACCCGCATAACGCTTCAGCCATTCCCCGGTGAGATGCTGGGTGCTGCCGGTACCGCTGGAACCGTAGCTGAGCCCGCCCTGGGTGCGATTGGACAATGCGACCAGTTCCTTCCAGGTACGCGCCGGCAGTGATGTATGCACCGTCACCAGGTTGGCATAGAGCGCGGTCAGGGATATGGGCGCAAGCTCGCGAAACGGGTCGTAGGCCATTTTCGGATAAAGCGCCGCATTCAGCGAAACCTCTGCCGGCGAACATGAGAGCAGCGTGTAACCGTCTTTCGGTGCGCGCACCACCAGTTCGGCCCCGATCATGCCGCTCGCACCGGGACGATTGTCGATGAGAATCTGCTGTCCCCAGACTTCACCCAGTCGCTGCGCAACAACGCGGGTGGTGAAATCGAGCCCGCCCCCTGCAGAAAACGGCACGATGATGCGCACCGGTTTGGTCGGGTAGGTAGCAGCATGCACCCCGCCGATGAAAACCGTGAACAGTGATGCCACAACACCGAAACGAATCAACTTATTGATTTTAAACATTATTTATTCCTACCGATCGGTGAATATTCCGACTACAACGCCAATGCATCAGCAGCGAGTTTACGCAACTCGCGGCGCAACTTCGCACGGATGGCACGGCTGGCAGGCCTTCCGGCAATGTTGTTGATCTCGTAGGGATCCTTGTCCAGATCGTACAGCTCATCCAGTTCGCCATTGCGGGCACGGTTTACCCAGCGGATATATTTATGACGATCGGTTCGCACGGCTTTGTAGGTCATGCCGATCAGCCATGGGTAGGCATTCTCCGCCCAGTATTCGATGAATACCGATTTGCGCCAGCGAGCCTTTCTTCCTGAAAACAGCGGCAGCAGTGAACGTCCCTGGATATGCACTCCCGGCTTGCCGCCCGCGATTTCGATCAACGTCGGCGCCAGGTCCTGCAGGATCACCAGTTGTTTGCGGCGGGAGCCTGCCTTTAACAGTTTTGGATACCGGATCGTCAGCGGTGAGCGTATGCCTTCTTCGTAGCCGAAGCGGCGATCGGGGCCGATGCCGTGTTCCCCGAAAAAAAAGCCGTTGTCGCCAAGGAACAGGATCACCGTATTGTCGAGTTCACCCTTCTCTTCCAGCGCCTTCAGCAGCATGCCCACACCTTCGTCCACCGCAGCCATCATGCACGCGCGCAGGCGGATTTCCTCCTGGGTGAAGGAATGCAGGGGATTGGTGATCGCCAGCGATTCCTTCAGCTTGCGCAGCACCACGGCCTCCGTCCACACCGGTTTCTGCTTCAGAAACTCCTCCGGACTCTGCATGTTCGGTTTCTTCGGAAACACGCAGCCCTTGTAGAGATTCTCGTGGCGCTTGGCGACACGATAACCATCCATGCGTACCGTACCATCAGCCGCCTGCTCGGCATCGGGATGCACAGCCTTGTGGGCAAACCACAGCGCCCACGGCTTGTCGTGTTTTTTCCTGACAAAATCCACCGCCATGCCGTTCATGATGTCGGTGATGTAGCCCTTGTGCTGCACGTATTTTCCATGCTCGCACAGCACCGGGTCATTGAGCCGGCCATGACCGTCGTAGGCAACCCAGTAGTCATAGCCCGGACGCGGCTTGCCGTCATTGCCCATGTGCCATTTCCCGATGTGCGCGGTCTCGTAGCCCAGGCGCTGCAGCTCGAGGTGATAATTCGGAATGCGGTGGCTGGCGGCATCGCGGGCCACATTGTCGATAATGCCGTGGCGGCTGGCATACTGGCCGGTGAGTATCGACGCGCGATTCGGAGAACAGATCGGCGTGGTATGAAACGCCCGCTCGAACAGCACGCCCTCATGGGCGATGCGGTCGATGTGCGGAGTTTTCATGTAGGGATGGCCGCCGGCGCCGAATTCGTCGAAGCGCAGGTCGTCAACCAGGATCAGCAGAATATTCGGCTGCTTCACAGCCGCGCTTTTTTTCGCCTTTGTTGCCACGTTACCCCTCCCGGTTCAGTTTTTCTTCAGTTTCGGCCCCACCACACCCAGCCCCACCCGCAGCGCCTCGGTTTCGATGATGTCCTGAGGCAGGACATTGGCAATGCTCACATCGGGACCGAATTCACTGACCAGGAACTTTTTCATGTCTTCAACGGCTGACAGCGTCACGCCGCTGATCCACGGGCCGGGCAGCTCAATCAGCACCTTGCTCATGTCGAGTGCGCGGCGGATGCCGTTGATCAGCTTCATCTTGGGCTTGCCGTTGGCAATCAGCTCAGCCGCTTCCACCAGCACCAGCTCGGCGCCGGCTCTGAAGCAGATTTCCGCCTGATGCACCAGCAGGCCGGCATCGTTCTTCATGTCCTTGGAACCTACCTCGCCGAACACCGCCAGACCACTGTCGACCGCGAGACGGATCTGGTTGTAGCGCTCCTTGTCGCTCAGCGGCACGCAGTTGTCCGAGATTTCGATGACCTCGAAGCCGACACGCCTGGCTTCCTGCATGAAGGCGGGCAATTTACGCGCACCGTAGATCGCGAAAACATATTCCTGGAACTGGCCGCCGATGAAGGCGCGGATGCGGTTGCGCTTGTACATCGCCAGCTTGCGCCGCAGGTAACCGAGGTCGTACAGCCGCGAGGTGCCGACGGCGATCTTGGCGAGATCGATGTAGTTTCCCGCAAGCTCGACGGTGTCTTTCGCGTACTGCAGCGGCAGACCGAAGTCCGCCATCATCGTCAATCCGGTACGCCGCGGCTTTTTCTGCGAACGCGTTTTGGGCAACTCAACGAATCCGAACGGTATGTTTTTTCCCGCCATGTTCAATCCATCCCTGTCGCGTTAATCAAGAAAATCCACCCCGGCTGAACGTCGCCCTGATACCTACCCCAGCACCACCGGATAGCCCGGGGGCGGTGAAAAGCCGAGATCGCCGCGCTTGATGACGGCCTCGCGACCGCCGTTCTGCGCCAGCAGCTCGGCCTGACGCGCCTTGGCCCGCGCATCGACTTCGGCCGGATCGCAGATCGCATAAAGACGTTCCCGGCACGCGGCGAGTGCCTTGGCATGCGCCGGATCCTGCGCCAGATCGCGCAATTCTTCGGGGTCGGACTCCAGGTCGAACAGCTGCGGCGCATAGGCTGCGTAGTGCACGTACTTGTACTTGCCGTGACGGATCATGAACGCACCCGTAGTGGAACCCATGCCGTGATATTCAGAGAGTACGTTGCGGTCCGGTACCTCGCCCCGCGCCAGCGAGAACAGCGAATGTCCGGGGTGCTTGTCGTACATCCCCGCCCGGTCTTCCCCCGCACACTGCATGATGAAGGGATAGGTATCGACATGGCTGGCAGGCGTGGTCACCTTCTTGCCCGCCGGGATGTCCAGTCCGGCGATGATCAGCGGCACACCGGCCACCTCTTCGTACATCGTCGACTTGCCCCAGAGGCCGCGTGCGCCGAGGTTGTCGCCATGATCCGAGGTATAGAGCACCCGGGTGTTCGCCGAGAGCCCCGTCTCCTCGAGCGTGCGCAGCACCTTGCCGACATTGTCGTCAACAAAACTTACCAGCCCGTAGTAGGCGCGAATGGCCCTGGAAAGCTTCTCCGGATCAAAATATTTGTCGTAGCAGAAACTTTCCGAATAGTCGCGAAGATAGGGATGCCGCGGCCGTTCATCCGGAGCGTATTGTTTGGGCAGCCTCACGCTTTCCGGCGAGTACTGGTAGTAAAACTCGGCTGGCGCCACCAGCGGAAAATGCGGACAGACCAGCGATACAAACAGCACCCACGGCTTGTCCGTGTGCTTGGGCGCCTCCTCGCGCAGCCAGATCTGTGCGCGGGTGGTGATGTCGCGATCATAGGCCGTGTATGAAGTCTCGCCCGGCCCTGCCAGCTTGGCGATCTTCCACGACAGTCCGCGCTCGGGCAGGTCCTTTCGCACCAGTCCCATCAGATCACCCTTGCCTTCGATGATCTGCATCGCAATCTGCATCTCGTTGAATCCGTAGTCATCGCCTTCGAGCCCGCGGAAATGCAGCTTGCCGATCGACGCGGTGTAATGCCCGGCGTCGCGCAGGCGATGATGCCAGCTCGGCACCGCACCTTCGTAGGCATCGGCATTGTCCCAATAACCGATCTGGTGCACATACTTGCCTGCGGCGAACGCAGCTCGGGCCGGCACGCAGACCGGGCTGGTGGTGTAAGCCGAGGTGAACATCGTTCCGCGCGCAGCCAGGGCGTCGAGGTTGGGTGTCCTGACCACGGGATGGCCGCTGGCCCCCATGATTTTCGGATTGTGTTCATCCGACATCAGGATGACGAGATTGCCAGGTTGCGTCATGAAGTTTAAAAACTCGATTTAAGGAGTCGCCAATGTATAGCAGCGATTCGAGCAGGGTCAACAAAAAAGGTAGGCGTCCAGACTGCGGCAACGCCACGCTGATCCGCAAGGACGGCTGCGACTGGTGCTCGGCCTGCGGATATACCGGCACCTGCGGCTGATCGGGATCCGGCAAACAAAAACGGCCGGGATATCCCGGCCGTTTTTCATGGCGCACGGCACTGACTTACGCCAACCGGGCATTGCTGATAACCAAAGGCAGCGCAACGGCCACGTTGACCTGCGCCCCTGCGGGCACGTCGGCATGGCCGGTTGCATACCTTATTGTGTCTCCATAAATGAACAGCAGCACAAACATCAGCAGGAAAGCAAAGAACGTCGCCCAGAACAGGTAAACCCAAAAAACATGGTCGTCCTTCAATTTGTTGGGTATAGCCACCAACATGAGGCCTATGGACAAAGCCACGAAGGCGACCAACCCGGGAATCGCCTGATTCAACACGGTCGCTCCAGACTGGTGGAGTCCCCATGCATACGTCAGCATCCATACCCCTCCGGAGATGGCCAGCAGGCCGAGAAAAGAAGCCATTACGCGGGCCAGAGCCTCGCGTTTGCGCTCGGACATTCCCGCCATCGGGATATTGCCCGGCTGTCCGTGCAGCATTTCGTTTTCCCATGCTTCCTGAATCCCCTCATCCTCCCCCAGTGCAAGACCGCCCGCCGCGGATTTTTTCAGTTCCAGGTAAGTCTCGATTTCCCGCTTCAGTTGCTGCGCCTGATTCGACATATCAAAACCCGCCACCAACATTCTGCTGCGGCCATCCTTCAGCACTGCATGCACTTGAAACGTGTAAACATATTGGCCGGGCCCTCTACCACGTCGAACCAGACTGGATTGTTCCACCTGCAACTGCCGGATATCCGCTATCGCAATGGCCATGCCACGCCGCCACGGCAACGGGCCATGACGGATCGTGAGACTTTCATCGTTGACCGTTATAAAAGTCCGGTTCAGCCAGTCGGCAGCGGTGCGATAGGCGAACACCACGCCGAATCCAAGCAGCCCGGTTGGAACCAATATTGGCAGATCAGGGAGATATGGATAGAGAGAAACGGATGCTCCCGCCCCCGGACGCGTATGAATTGACCACGTCAACCAGCCCACGAAACCCAGCCAGACCGCCAAGATCAAGGTATTGCGTATCGTGTCGCGGTCAAACCAGCGCTTCTCGATTTCCAGGTTCAACCCGGCCTGACGGATTGTCATCCCGGCATCGACAATGATCGCATCCCGGGGGTTGGTATCCGTGAGGCGAAACGCCTGCCTGAGTGCGGACTGAATATAGGCGGCCTGCTCCTTGCGTATCCAAAAGCCGTTCACCGCGGTTACGATTTTGTTATCACATAACAACGCCTGAACCTTGTAGTCGCTCAGCGGTCCTTGGTAAAACGTAAACGCCTTCTTGACATAGAACTGCTTCAGGTTCGCGCGCTCCAGACGCACATTCCCCAGCCACGGCAGTGGGCCATGGCGCACCGAGACTCCTTCGCGGCTGAGCGTGATATGGGTGCGGTTAACTAGGCCCGCCAGGCTCAAATACAGCATCCAGATGACCGGCGCTGCAAAGATCGTGATGTCAAAGGCAGCGTGATCCCAGGACCACTGCCCCAAGATGTACCGGCCAAAAATTTGCCAGCCGACGTAAACCCCGAACAAACCGATGATAATGGCTTCAAACTTGGGCCACCTGCGCACCATCACGATCTGCCCGCCCTCCCGGGTTACCTCCATCTGCTCCGGCAACTCGAGTTTCCTGGGGGGCGTTGTCATTGTGGAATCGAAATAACGGCGGCGTCCGAGAAAATACCGTTCAACCGGCAGCCCGGGCTGCGCAGATTATGCCCTACCAGTATATTCAAGCTGATATGGCAACAAAAACTGCCGCTGCTGTCCGGATCCGTGCGTGCAGCCCCAAGCACCTGCACGAACGCTACCGCGCTCGAACTCCGGTTCTCCCGCGTAGTAGACTTGCCCCTCGAAAGGAAGAGAGGAACGATGCCCAAGAATACCCTCGGCAAATTGCCGCGCGAAGCAATCCGCATGCTGGAACTTCCGCGCACCGCGCCGGAAATTCTCGACGGATTCCGCAACCTGGTCGACCTCACCGGCACGCTTTCGGATGCCTGCGACGAGCTGGGCATCGTTGCGGTGATCCCCGCCTACGTGCTGCCGCCGGTGCACCTGGGCAGACGCATCGTCGGCCCTGCACTGACGGTACGCAACATCGCGCGCGACGTGCAGATCCACAAGGCTGCGCAGGAAAAAATCAACACTCAGGGCGAGACCGAAGCCCACAATCTCGCCGAGCCCGGCGACGTACTGGTCATCGAGGGCGTGATGGGCTGCTCCAACATGGGCGGCATGTCGGCGACGATCGCAAAAAGACAGGGCTTCATCGGCGCGATCGTCGATGCCACGGTGCGTGATCCCGACCAGTACCGCGGCATGGACTGGCCGGTGTGGTGCAAGGGCTTCACGCCGATCACCGGCAAGTGGCGCATGCAGACCGTGGAAGTCAACGGCACGGTGCAGATCTGCGGCATCCCGGTCCGGCCCGGCGACATCGTCTGCGCCGACGAGGCGGGCGTCGCATTCATCCCGCATGACAAGGCCGCGCAGGTACTGGAAGCCGCGCGAAAAATCGATGCCGGCGACAGCAAACGCAAGGCCGACATCGACGGCGGCAAGAGCATCAGCGAACTGATCACCAAAAAATACAAGTAACTTCGAGGGGAATAAAGCTCATGACCAAAGCCACCAACCTGGTATTCATCATGTCCGACGAGCACAACAAGCGCGTGCTCGGCTGTGCCGGACACCCGATGATCAAGACACCCAATCTCGACGCGCTGGCTGCCCGCGGCACGCGCTTCACTTCGGCGTATACCAACTGCCCGATCTGTGTCCCGGCCCGGGCGTCGTTCGCCACCGGTCAGTACGTGCACAAGATCCGCTACTGGGACAACGCGATTGCCTATGACGGCAAGATTCCAACCTGGGGCCACCGCCTGATGGAACAGGGGCATCACGTCACCTCGATCGGAAAGCTGCATTACCTCGATTCCGACGCGAAAAGAAACGGCTTCGATGAGGAAATCCTGCCGCTGCACATCGTCAACGGCGTCGGAGACCTGCTGGGACTCATCCGCGAGGAACTGCCGCGCCGTGCGGGCTCGCTCAAGCTCGGCCCCGAAGCGGGACGCGGTGAATCCGAATACACCAAGTACGACCGCGACATCGCCGACGAAACGGTAAAGTGGCTGAAACAGAAGGCCACGGCGATCAAGGACAAGCCGTGGGCGCTCTACGTCGGCTTCGTCTCGCCCCATTTCCCGCTGATCGCGCCGGACAAGTTCTACGACCTGTACCCGGAAGATGCCGTGCCCTGGCCGAACATGTACGAAAAAGACGAGCGTCCGCAGCATCCGTTCATCGACGCCCTGCGCAAATGCCAGTGCTTTGACGAAGGCTTCTTCGATGCGGCGATGGTACGCCGAGCCATCACCGCCTACTTCGGACTGACTTCGTTCATGGACGACAATGTCGGCAGGATCCTGCGCGCACTGGAAGAAACCGGATTGATGAACGATACCCGCGTGATCTATTCGACCGACCACGGCGACAACCTCGGCACGCGCGGGCTGTGGGGCAAATCGACAATGTACGAGGAATCCGCCGGCATCCCGATGATAATGGCCGGACCCGAGATTCCTGCGGGCAAAGTCTGCGACACGCCGGTGACTCTCGCCGACGGCTTCCCGACCTTCATCGACGCGCTGGGTGCCAAGCCGCATGCCGATGATGCCAAACTGCCGGGAACCTCGCTGATCGGCATTGCCAACGGCAACGCCCCGCGCCGCACCGTGCTCTCCGAATACCACGCCGCCGGTGCGATGTGCGGTGCCTTCATGATCCGCGTCGGCAAATGGAAATACATCCACTACGCCACCACCCCGCCGATGCTGTTCGAACTCGAAAACGATCCCGAGGAACGCCGTGACCTCGGCCGCAATGCCGAATTCCAATCTGTCGTCCAGGAATGCGAAAGCCAATTGCGCCGGGTGGTCGACCCCGAAGCGGCCGACAAGCAGGCCAAGTCCGACCAGAAAGTGATGATCGAAAAAAACGGCGGCGAGGAAGCAATCCTCAAGCGCGGCACTTTCCGCTATTCACCGCCGCCGGGAACCAAAGCTTCCTACTATTGATTGACCGGCCGGGGACGAAAAACCTGCCGCACAGGGAGAACACCATGCGCCATATCTTGATCGCCGCCGTTGCAGTGCTGCTCGCCACCACGGCAGCAGCACAGAACTACCCGACCAGGCCCATCCGTTTCATCGTGCCCACGGCACCCGGGGGCTCGCCCGACATCCTGGCGCGCATCGTCGGCAACAAGCTCGGCGAGCAGCTGAAAACCCAGATCGTGGTGGATACCCGACCCGGCGGCAGCGGCATCATCGGCGTTGAAATCGCCAAGGGGGCTGCTGCTGACGGTTACACCCTGCTGCTGGTCACCTCCACCACTTTCGCTTCGCTGCCGGTACTGAAAAAGAAACTGCCCTACGATCCGGACCGTGATTTCATCGCGCTGTCACGGGTGGCCTGGGTGGCGAACGTGGTCACGGTCAACAAGGACATCGGGGTCAGCAACACCGCTGACCTGGTGAAACTGGCCAAAACAAAACCCGGCGGCCTCAATTACGGTTCGGCAGGTAACGGTTCCCCGGCACACCTGGCCGGTGCGATGTTCAACGTGCTCGCCGGCGTCCAGACCACGCACATCCCCTACAAGGGCGCTGCGCCGGCGATGTCCGACATGATCGGCGGACAGATCCAGTTCCTGATCACTTCACCGCTGGTGGCCATGCCGCACGGTCGTGCGGGACGCATCAAGGTGCTGGCCTCCACCGGTGCACAGCGCGATCCGCTGCTGCCGGAATTGCCGACGGTGGCCGAAACCGTGCCCGGTTACGAAATCGTGCAGTGGTGGGGCATCGCCGCACCCAGGGGCACGCCGGCGGCAATCACCCGCCAGTTGCACCGCGAACTGATGACCGCGCTCAATTCAGCCGACGTCAAGGCGCAGATGAACAAGAACGGCGCCACGCCAAGCCCCGAGCAGCCTGCTGAATTCATGGCGTTCATGAAATCCGAACGCGCGCGCATCGCCAATGTCGGCAAACAGGCCGGCATCACACTGGACTGACCGTTCCGACTGTAAAACGCCATGACCCAGCCCGCCAACCTGATTTTGTTCCAGTCCGACAACCACAACGGCCATCTCGCCGGCTGTTACGGACATCCGTATGTAAAAACCCCGGTGATGGACCGCATCGCCGCGCGCGGTGTGCGTTTCGCCAACGCCTACTGCACCAGCCCGCTGTGCTGCCCCTCGCGCTCGAGCCTCGCCACCGGCCGCTATCCGCACCAGACCGGTTACTGGGACAACGCGCTGACCTACGACGGCCGCCTGCCGACCTGGCATCACCGCCTGCGCGAACAGGGGCATAATGTCACCGCCATCGGCAAACTGCATTACCGCTCGAGCGAAGACGACAACGGTTTCACCGAAGAAATCATCCCGATGCACCTGCACGAGGGCAAGGGTGCGATCAAGAACCTGCTGCGCGGTTATGGCAACGAGCCGCCCAAGGACGACAGCAGTTTCTGGAAGCTTTATATCGAACGCTCGACGGTAGGCACCACCCATTACCAGGATTACGACCGCAACATCACCGCCAAGGCCATCGACTGGCTGAAGAAACACGCACGCAACGGCGGCAAGCCCTGGGTGCTCTACGTGTCCTTCATCAGCGCGCACCCGCCGTTCACGGTGCCGCAGCGCTACTGGGACCTGTATCCCGAAAAAGACATGCCGCTGCCGCCGGCTTTCCGGCCGGGCGAACGTCCGGAGCATCCGGCCATGGAACATCTGCGCACCATGGACGGCATGCGCGTAATGACCGACGAGGCCGCGCTAAGACGGATCGCTACCGGTTATTTCGGCCTGATCACCTTCCTCGACGAACAGATCGGCGCGGTGATGAAAGCCGCGGAAGAACTCGGCCTGCTCGGCGATACCCGCATCGCCTACACCAGCGATCACGGAGAACTGTTCGGCGCACAGGGCATCTTCGGCAAGAAAAATCTCTATGAAGGCGCGATCAAGGTGCCGCTGCTGATTGCAGGTCCCGGCGTGCCGCAGGGCCGTGCGGTGAAACAATTCGCCTCCCACGTCGACCTGTTCCAGACGCTGCTCGCCGGCGCCGGCGCGCATATGAATGCCGCCGACCACGACCTGCCCGGCGTCGATCTGTGGCCTGCAATCGCGGGACAGGAACAACAGCGCACCGCCTTCGCCGAATACCATGCGCAGGCGTCCAAGGCGGGAGCCTTTGTGTTGCGCGACGGCGCAAAAAAACTCATCTATCACGTCGGCATGCCGGCGCAGTTGTTCGACCTCGACAGCGATCCCGACGAAACCCGCGACCTGGCAGCGGCCGAACCCGGCACTGTGCAGTCGCTGATAAAAAAACTGCGTGCAGTCTGCGACCCCGAAGCCGTTGATGCCCGCGCCAAGGCCGACCAACGCCGCGCCGCGGATGCGTGGGGCGGTGCCGCAAAACTGCTCGGCGAATCGCAGATCCTGTTTACTCCGCCGCCCGGAGTCTCCAAGGAAGAAGCCTGGGCCATTCCCGGCAAGTCGTGATCGGCAAAACTTCCAAAAAAAAGGCGCCCGCGGGCGCCTTGAGGAACAACATGCGTTTGCTTGCATTGCCTCCAGCCGGTTGATTTAACGCCACTTTCCCGGAAATCAGCCGCGCAGGACGCAACGCTCACATTCATAGTGACTGCGTATCGCCGGCGAAAGTTCCCGTGGGCTAAAACGCGGCATCTCCGCGCACACAAAAAAAGGCGCCCCGCGGGGCGCCTGGTTTATTTGAGAAAACAATCAACCGGTTATTTGAGCTTGGGAATCTTGGCCTCGGTCACGACCTTCTTCCAGCGCGCGATCTCGCTGTGCACGAACTTGTAAAAATCATCCGGTGAACCGACCCAGGGCTCCAGGCCCTGCTCTTCCAGTTTCTTGCGGTTCTCCGGCACCTGTGAAATTTTGAACAGCTCGCCATGCAGGCGTTTGACCGCGGCCTCGGGCACGCCTTTCGGCGCGAACATGCCGTACCAGGCATAGTAGGTGAATCCCTTGAGACCGGACTCGATCAATGTCGGTACATCCGGAACCGCCGGCGCCCGCTTCTCGCTGCTCACGCCGAGCGGCTTGAGCTTGCCGTTGCGCACCTGCGGCACCAGCGACGGCATGGTACCGAACAGCATCTGCACGCGACCGGCAGAGGTATCAATGATCGCCGGGCCACTGCCGCGGTAAGGGATGTGGACGATATTCAGTCCGGCGGCCTTCTTCAGCAACTCGGTGGACAAATGGATCGAAGAACCGTTGCCCGCCGATGCATAGTTGAGCTTGCCGGCATTGGCTTTTACATGGGCGGCAAAAGCCTTGAAATCCTTCACCGGCAGCGAGTTCGGCACCACCAGCATGTGCGGTTGCCGCGCCAGCAGATAAATCGGCTCGAAATCGGCCTTGGGGTCATAGCGCAATGTGGTGTACATCGCGGGTGCGGTGGCGAAGGATGCAGAAGCCACTAGCACGTTATAGCCGTCCGGCTCCAGCGTGGAGGCTACCTCGATGCCCAGCGTACCGCCGGCGCCGGGCCGGTTGTCGATCACCAGGTTGGTACCCAGGGCAGGTTCCAGCCACACCATGAACTGGCGTGAGGTGATGTCAGTGCCGCCGCCCGGGGAAAACGGGATGATGACCCTGATCGGCCGCTCGGGATAAGCTGAATGGGCTACGCCGCTGAATCCCGCCAGCAATCCCAGCATGACGCAGGCCGTTCTGAACATTCGATTCATGTAGTTCCTCCTATAATGTTTTATGGATTAGCCGCGCTGAACGGCCTGAGACGCGCATGAAAAAAATTATTATTAAAAAACAAAAACTTGCGATTTACGTCCCATCAGTTGGACTCGTAAATCCCGCCGGAGTTCCCCGCGGATGACATTGACCGAATTGCGCTACATCGTCGCGGTAGCTCGTGAAAAACATTTCGGCCGTGCCGCCGAGGCCTGCTTCGTCAGCCAGCCGACGCTGTCGGTCGCGGTGAAAAAGCTCGAGGATGAACTGGGCGTGCAGTTGTTCGAACGAGGACCGGTGGAGGTCAACGTCACGCCTGCAGGTTCGCGCATCGTCGAGCAGGCGCAGCGCACGCTGGAAGAAGCGGAAAAAATCAAAAGCATCGCCAAGACCTCCGGCGATCCACTCGAAGGACCGCTCAAACTCGGCGTCATCTTCACCATAGCGCCATACCTGCTGCCGCAGCTGATACCGGTGTTGCACAAGCGGGCACCGAAGATGCCGCTCGCGATCGAGGAAAACTACACCGCCGCGCTGTCCGAAAGATTGAAGCGCGGCGACATCGACGCGGCAATCCTTGCCCTGCCCTTCAGTGAACCCGGCATCACTGTCACACCGCTATACGACGAGGACTTCATCGTCGCCCTGCCCAAGGTTCATCCCTGGGCCGGTCGCAAGAACATCGCAGCGGAAGAGCTGGCCAATGAAAGCCTGCTGCTGCTCGGCACCGGTCACTGCTTCCGCGACCAGGTGCTCAATGCCTGCCCGGCGCTGAACCGGTCCACCGCAACTGCGGGCACGCTGCAGAAAACCGTCGAGGGCTCCTCGCTGGAAACCATCCGCCTGATGGTGGCCTCGGGCATGGGCCTGACCGTGCTGCCGGCCTCTGCGCTGCCTGCAAAGCGCACTGCCGCGGACCTGCTGACCTATGTGCCGTTTGCGCGACCGGCGCCTGACCGCCGCGTCGTCCTCGCGTCGCGTTCGAGCTTCCCGCGACTTGCGGCGCTCGAAGTCATCCGTGCCGCAGTCACTGCCTGCGGCCTGCCTGGCACCACCCCGGTCAATAAAAAATAGTCATATAAAACAATAAGTTGAACTATTTCTGAATAATAGATTATTACTATTGATTTGTTTATAACAATCAATTGGATTAATCGTTAAGCGGCCGCCAGAATGCACTCCAAGCGTTGCAAGACGCGCCCTTTTTCAACCACAGGAGATGCAAATGAAAGCCGAATCAGTCACCGTCAAGAACATCGAAGCCGCCTTCGCAGGCGAATCCATGGCGCACATCAAGTACATGTACTTCGCCAAGATCTGCCGCGAAAAGGGCGACGTTGAAACCGCGAAAGTATTCGAGGAAACCGCCGCGCAGGAAGTACAGCATGCGTTCGGCCATCTCGACCTGCTCTACCCGAAAACCGAATTAACGCCCGCCAAGGCGCTCGACATGGCGATTGCCGGCGAAACCTACGAGTACACCGAAATGTACCCGCAGTTCCGCCACCTTGCCGAGCAGGAAGGCAACACGGCAGCCGTCAAGGAAATGGACGAGCAGATCGAGGAATCGAAGGAACACGCCGACCGCTTCCGCCAGACCCTCGCCAAGGCCGCCAAGCGTTTTGCCGCACTGGCCAAGGTCGAGGAACGTCACGCCAACCACTACCGTTCGGTGCGCGCGAAAGTCGCGGCCTGATCCGGAACAACAGACAAGGAGCAATGAACATGGCAACTGAAATGCGCAAATGGGAATGTATCGTCTGCGGTTACATCTACGACGAAGCCGCTGGTGATCCCGAACACGGCATCAAGGCCGGCACCCGCTGGGAAGACATCACCGAGGACTGGACCTGCCCCGAGTGCGGCATCGCCAAGGCCGACTTCGAGATGGTGTTGAAGGCAGCATAAGCGTTCAATCACCCCGTTCCGCACCTTCCCGCGGAACGGGGCTGAACCCGGGGATGCACCTGGAACAGTCTTCCCTTGACTTCAATTGTCTGCAGATCAGGTCGTTTGTTACCATCGCACGCTGAATTTTTTGCGGAACACCCATGAACCCGATCATCATCATCGGCAGTGGCCTGGCCGGTTACAACACCGCCAAGGAGCTGCGCAAGCTCGACACCACAACGCCTCTCATCATCATTGCCGCCGACAGCGCACCGTTCTACTCCAAGCCGATGCTGTCGAACGCGCTGGCATCGAAGAAAACCGCGGCAGCCATCGCACTGAACACGCCCGAACAGATGGCTGCACAACTGAATGCCACTGTGCGACCCCATACCCGCATCGATGCCATCGACACTGCAGCGCACACCCTGCGCATCGGCGATGAAACACTGACGTATTCAAAACTGGTGCTGGCCCTGGGCGCTGACCAGATCCGTTTGCCCATCGCGGGTAATGGGGCAGGCGACATTTTGACGGTCAACGACATCGACGACTACGCACGCTTCCGCACCGCGATCGAAGGCAAGAAGCGCGTTGCGATCATCGGTGCCGGCCTGATCGGCAGCGAGTTCGCCAATGACCTCGCAGTCGCCGGTTACGGTGTGGATGTAATCGACATCGCCGCCCAGCCGCTGGGCCGCCTGCTCCCGCTTGAAGGCGGCGCGCTGCTGCGTGACAAGCTCGCCGCCCTCGGCGTTCAGTGGCATTTCGGCACCGGCACCAAGGCGGTCGATCGCGCAGACGGCGGCTACCGCCTGACCCTGGACAACGGCACCACGCTGCAAGCCGATATCGTACTGTCCGCGGTCGGCCTCAAGCCGCGCACCGCACTGGCTGCAGCAGCCGGTATCAAGATCAACCGCGGCATCGTCGTCAACCGCCAGCTCGAAACCAGTGCAGCGGATGTGCATGCGCTCGGCGACTGCGCCGAAATCGAGGGCCTGGTGCTGCCTTTCGTGATGCCGATCATGCACGCCAGCCGCGCCCTGGCACAGACACTTGCAGGCAAAAATGCCGCGGTCAGCTTTCCGGCAATGCCGGTGATGGTCAAGACACCGGCTTGCCCCACCATCGTGTCCCCGCCGCCGGCCGGCGCCCAGGGTGCATGGCAAACCGAAGCCACCGGCGACGGCGTCAAGTCGCTGTTTGTCGACAGCACGGGAAAACTGCTCGGTTTCGCGCTGAACGGCAACGCCACTGCGGAACGCGCCAAACTCGCGCCACAACTGCCGCTGGTTCTGGCCTGAAAACCACACGCGCGCACCATCCGGCGCGCATGATGTTGTTATGATGCGGGGCTTATGACACCTGTCACCCGCCTGCTGCTGACCATCAACGTCTCGGTCTACCTGCTGCAACAGTTGTTCGACCAGCAGTTGCTGATCTGGTTTGCACTGTGGCCGTTCAACATTCCCTCCGGCTACGGTGTGCAGTTCCTGCCCTGGCAGGTCATCACCTACGGCTTCCTGCACGGCAGCATCGTGCACATCCTCTTCAACATGCTGGCGCTGTACATGTTCGGCGGCCAGATCGAGCAGATCTTCGGATCACGCCGCTTCCTCATCTATTTTCTCGGCTGCGTGTTCGCCGCGGCGCTGGCGCAACTGGCGATACAGGCACTGACGGGCGGCACGCCCTATCCGACCGTGGGCGCCTCGGGCGGCGTATTCGGACTGCTGCTCGCCTACGGGCTGTTTTTCCCGCGGCGCATGGTGATGCTGATCTTTCCGCCGATCCCGATGCCGGCGTGGCTGTTTGTCACGCTCTACGGCCTGATCGAACTCTATCTGGGCGTTACCGGCTCACAGGCCGGGATCGCACACTTCGCGCATCTGGGCGGCATGGTCGGCGGGTACATACTGATCCGGCAATGGCGTCGACGGTAAATACCGTCAAAAATGCCCGCGCTTGGCATGACATTGTCGCGGGCGGAGTTTATCCCGGGGATCTTTCCGGGATTCCTCCTCGTCTTACCCGACTGTAATGTCTCGTCGGAGCCTCGCGCGCTTCTCGTCCTGCCTGCGCGCAGATCATTTTTGAACTGCTCCCGTATTTCTGTAAAACGGGATAAATCTCAGCGAACGTCCGCCCAGCAGCGGGTCAGCACGTCGACGATCCACTCACAACCGGGTTCAACAGTTGAATGTCGCAATGCCTGGCCGTCGCCCGCTTCGCTGCGCAGTGCGTGCAACCGCGCCGCGCGGACATTGGCATCGCGCACGGTGAATCCATAGCGCGCAAAGCGGTCAACGTCGATGGCGGTTTTTTCGACTGGCCCGTTGCTGAACCAGATCCATTCCGCGACAAACGCTTCGGCAACGACTTCGAGTTCCGCGTAGAGCGCCTTGTCAATCGCCTGCGGCGGCGTCACTGCCTCCACTTCCGACACGGCGCCCGGGTTAGCCAGCCGCCAGTGCAGCGCCCATTCCGGGGCGCCTTCGGTCGCCAGTAGTTCCACTGCATCACCCTCGCGCCGGATGCGGAACAATGCATCGCGCTCGTGGTTGAGCACATAACCGGCCCACAGTCCGGGTCCGGTCGCCAGCACCGCGATGGCGATGCGCAGCGTGCCGTCGGCATCCGTTTGCAGAAAACGGTTGCGCACATCACCCGCAGCCAAGGCAACGGATTCCTCGCTGTGGCTGGAGATCGCACCGTTGGCGATCTGCGCCCTGCCCTTGCGCCCCGCAGCAACATTGACCCATTCCGCGGCAATGGTCAGCTCGGGAAATTCCTGGGATGCCGCCGCGAAGACGGGAAACGGGATACCGCCGCGAACCTTGAAGTCGTAGGACAGCGCATCATCGCCGTGATGTTCCTCAAACTCGCCGGAGTCCAGCTCGGCGGCCAGCAATGCCTTGATGCGCGCATCGCACGCCGCGAGTTGCTCGCGCGAGCCGGTGACGGTCAGGGTAGCGTGAATCAGTGTGGTCATGACGCCGGCGATTTTAACAGGCAGCATCGTGCGCTAAACTGCTGCGGATGCGAAAAACCGCTTCCGATGCGCCCCTGAAACTAGCCGACTACTACATGGGTCGCGACAAATCCCATCGCGACGAACTCACCCGGGAACTGCGTGCCAACGCACGCGACATCGTGCGCCGCGTGAACCGGCTGCTCAAATGCGCAGGCATCCCCGCCGCGGTGTCTTCCGGCTGGCGCCCGGCGGCCATCAACGCCGCGGTGCCCGGTGCAGCCAAGGCCAGCCGCCACATCAGTTGCCTAGCGATCGATCTCGAGGACCGAGACGGCGAACTCGATGCCTGGTGCATGGCGAATCTCGAAGTGCTGGAAGAATGCGGCCTGTGGCTGGAGCATCCCGATGCCACGCCCGGCTGGTGTCACCTGCAGACCCGGCCTCCGGGATCCGGCAACCGCGTATTCTCTCCATAACTATATGTTTTTATTAGTTTTATTCTAGAAATACGGCGTAGTCCTCGAGAGCGATACGCGGTGGCTGGAAAGTGTTCACCACAGCATCATCCTCGGCAAACCCCAGCGCCATTCCGCACACCACCACCCAGTCTGCGCTCAAGCCGAGCTCGCGACGCACGATGTCGGGATAGCTCGCGATCGAAGCCTGCGGACAGGTGTGCAAACCGCGCGCACGCGCAGCCAGCATGATCGTCTGCAGAAACATGCCGTAATCGAGCCAGCTGCCTTTCTCGAGCTTGCGGTCGATGGTGAACACCAGCCCCGCCGGTGCGCCGAAAAACACGTAATTTCCCGCACGGAAAACCTTGGACTTTTCATGATCGCCGCGGCCGATGCCGAGCGTGCCGTAAAGTCCCCAGCCGCACGCGCGGCGCCGTGCCAGATACGGCTCGAACACCGGATCGGTGTAATACTCGTAATCGCGCGCGTGTCCCGGCTCGTCTTCAACAAAAGCTTTGCGGATCGCGCCGCCAACGCGGGCAAGTGCCGCTCCGGTCAGCACATGAACGCGCCACGGCTGGATGTTCGAGCCACTGGGCGCATGGCGCGCGACTTCGACGATTTCGCGCAGCGTTTCGCGCGGCACCGGATCCGGCCTGTAGGCACGGATCGAGCGCCGCGTGCGCGCGGCCTCAAACACGTCGGCAGCCGGTCGGTTGATGTCGGTTTTTCCCATGTAAATCCCCTGCACTAATGTTAGCCGACGGACCGCCGCCGTCTGACAAACAGCGCCAGCTTGTCCGCGCGGTCCAGTTGCTTGATCGCATGTTCACGACGGCTGGCCGCAGCGCGGTCTGCCGCTCCTTCGCTGTAGACCAGGGTAACCGGCCGCCGCGAGCGCGTGTAACGGGCGCCCGCGCGCCCTGCCCCATTGTGTTCGGCAATGCGGCGTTCGACATCCCGCGCAATGCCGGTATAAAGACTGCCGTCGGCACAACGCACCATGTAGACCTGCCATGCAGGCGGTTGTTTTTTCCGGACAGAAGTTTTCCTGCTTGCCATGCCGGTATGATGACGGCTATGTACCGATTACGCCATGCTCTGCCGCTGCTGCTCGCGTTGCCGTACTTATCCGCATCCGCCGCACAGCCCGAAAAATCCATGTTCGGCGTCGAACTCGAGAAGAAATTCGCGATCCCCGCCTGCAACACCGGCGAAAATGCCATCACCAAACGCAATTGCCACCTGCCTTCGGCAACCGCCAAAACACCCTGGGGCGCAACCGAGTACCATGTTTTCTTCCCGCGCAGCGGAACGGTTCCCTACCCGCGCGGAGAAATGCGGGTCGAGGTCGTTGACGGTGTGATCCTGGCGATCCACATCGACACCTGGGGCATCGAGGCACAGGGACCGGCGATGGATGCTTTGAAGGCAAAATTCGGCCCGCCGGGGAAACAACGCAGCGAAAAAATCCGGGCATTGCGATCGCGGACACCGTCGATCTTCGCCGAATGGGAGATGACCGATTTTTCAGTACGCTACGACGGCACCACCAGCACCATCGACTGGGGCCGCATTTCGCTGATGACACCTCGTTACCGGCAGATAGTCCGCGCACACGAAACCAGGCGCTGAACATCAACCCCATCTGGGGCATAATGCAGTCCTCAGCGCAAACCCCGGAACAACAGGAAAAAACATGGCAGGCATTACCACTGCAAGCGGACTCATCATCGAAGACATCATCACCGGCGACGGCGAAGCCGCCACCGCCGGTATCGAAGTCACCGTGCACTACACCGGCTGGCTCACCGACGGCAAAAAATTCGATTCCAGCAAGGACCGCGACGACCCGTTCGTCTTCCCGCTAGGCGCGGGCCATGTCATCCGCGGCTGGGATGAAGGCGTGCAGGGCATGAAGGTCGGCGGCAAACGCAAGCTGACCATTCCGCCGGGACTGGGTTATGGCGCGCGTGGCGCCGGCGGCGTGATCCCGCCCAATGCAACGCTGGTCTTCGAAGTCGAACTTCTGGCACTGGGGTAAACAGCATGGGAAATATGGTCAAGGTCAAGGCAAGCGGAGGCGGCACATTCGACTGCTACCTCGCTCTCCCGCAATCGGGCGGCAAGGCGCCCGCCGTGGTAATGGCGACATCGGTGCATGGCGTCAACGCAGATCATTGCAGCATTGCCGATGAATTCGCGAAAGCGGGTTTCATCGCCGCGATTCCCGACCTGTTCTGGCGCACCGTCCCTGGCCCGCTTCCGCCGAGCGATCCGCGCGCCGCCGAACGCTCACAGCCGCGCCTGCCGGTGCTCAAGACCGGGGAAGCCGACATGGCCGATACACTGAAGATGGTGCAAGCACTGCCCCAGCACAACGGCAAGGCGATGAGCATGGGCTTCTGCTTCGGCGGCCCCTATGCCGTGCTTGGTCCCAAGCGCCTGGGCTATGACGCCGGCTTCGGCTGCCACAGCACGCAAATGAAGGATTTCCTCCACGAGTTCGAGGGATTGAGCAAACCCGTATGCATCGTCTGGGGCGACAAGGACCACGCTGCGCCGAAGGAAGTGCTCGACGCCTACAGCGCGCTGGCCAAGCGCCAGTCCAACGTCGCAGTGCACATCTTCCCCGGTGTGGAACACGGCTACATGATGCGCGGCCGGGATGTCTGGCACGAATCGACCTACAAGTTCTCGATGGGCGAAGCACTGAAACTGCTGAAGTCGCTGCAATAGCCGGATTCACCTGATAAAAAAACGGGCCCTGCGGCCCGTTTTTTTCATGCGCAGTGCCTCAATCCGCCTTGATGCCCGCCTCGCGGGTAATCCGCGCCCATTTTTCGGATTCGGCGCGCCAGAACTTTTCGAACTGCTCCGGTGTATCACCGATTGCATCGGCACCCATGCCGGCAATGCGCTTCTTCACGTCATCCTGCAGCAGCACCTTGACGAAATCGTCGTGCACGCGACCCACCAGGTTTTTCGGCGTCGCCGCCGGCACCACCAGACCAAACCAGTTGGTCAGCGCATAGCCCGGCACACCCTGTTCGGCAATGGTCGGCAGTTCAGGCAGCGCGGCTACGCGTTTCGGCCCCAGCAGCCCCAGCGCCACCAGTTTTTTGTCGCGGATGTACGGCAGCGACTGCAGCATGCTGTCGAAAGTCAGCGTCACGTGCCCGCCCAGCAGATCTGCAAAGCTCGGACCGCTGCCCTTGTACGGCACGTGCGTCAGCTTCACTTTCGCCAGCCGCTGGAAGAGTTCACCGCCGAGATGCGGCGCACCGCCTGCCCCGGAGGAAGAGAACGTGATCTCGCCCGGCTTCAGTCGCTTGGCCAGTGCAATCAGCTGCTGCACGTTTTTTGCCGGCAGCGACGGATGGGCCACCATCACGAAATGCACATCGACTACCTGCGTCACTGCCGCAAGGTCTTTCAGCGGATCAACCGCCATTTTCGAATAGATGTGCTTGTTTACCGCGAGGTTGCCCAGCGTGCAGATCGCCCAGGTATGTCCGTCGGGCGCAGCGCGCGCGGCGTATTCAGTGCCGATGATGCCCGCAGCCCCCGCACGGTTCTCGACGATGACCTGCTGGCCATACTGCGCGGCCAGTTTTGGTCCAACCAGGCGGGCAACGATGTCCACCCCGCCACCCGGCGGGAACGGCACAACGATGCGCACCGGCTTGGACGGAAAATTCTGCGCCCCTGCCGCCAGCGCACATCCGAACAACACCGTGCCTACAACCATAGCCGATTTCAGTTTCATGCTCTCTCCCTTTTCTGTTCAGGCTGCCCTGGCAGTCGCGGCCAGAACCCTTTGTGCATTCCAGGCAGTTGCTTTTATTGACGACCAGACTGGCTTGCCGAACTCGCGTTCCAGTCCGTCGAGGATGTCCTTCGTCGGTAATTGCGAACAGGCAATGAACATCGCATCGGCTTCCGGAACCATGGTTTCACGTGCCAGCGCCGCGATCTGTGCCGGAGTGATCCCAGCCAGCTCGTCGGTGGTCTCCGCGCCGAAACTGGCCAGCTTCAGCACCGTGATGCCGGACTGTTCGAGATATGCGCGCAGCCGCTCATTGACCAGGTCAAGATAGGGCGTCACCACCGTTATGCGGCGCGCACCGATGTGACGCAATACTTCGACCATCGCGTTGGCAGTGGTCACCACCGGCTTGCCGGTGATGCGCGCCAGCTCGACCTGGATTTCGGCATCGCGCGCCGGTCCGCCGATGAAGCCGGCCGCGGTGCAGCCGTAAGCAATGATGTCGGTGCGGTCGCGGTCGTATGATTTCGCAAGCTGCAGCGCCGAGGCGACATAGGCGGGAATTTCCGCCGGGCCTAGCAGCCCTTTGCCCCGCGGGATGCGCAGCGTCGCGCACTGCGTGCCCCCCATCCAGGCGCAGAGTTCACCTTCCATCGTGGTGTTGTTGGCGGGCACCATCAGCCCGAGTCTTGTCGCCATGCGCTGGTTCAACCTCCAGAGAATCCACGCATTCTACCCGCCCGCCTGCCGTTTGCGGATCAGGCATTGCAGCATTCCGCGCTGCTCTGGCGACAGCACCCCGGTTGCATCCTCGGTGGAGAAATGGCGCTGGAATGCCGCCACTGCCGCCCGCGGTACAGTCACCTCGTAACCGAAAAGCGCAAGCAGTGTCAGGTCATCGATGACATCGGGCACCGGGTCATACGGCGGATCGCACCACAGGCCGAAACCCGCCGCCGCCAGCCGCTGCCACGGGAAATGCGCGCTGGGATCGACCTTGCGCCCCGGCACGATATCGCCATGGCCGAGTACATTGGCCTGCGGAATCTTCCAGCGCGCTTTCAGATCGGCAAGCAGTTCCAGCAACACTGCGATCTGCGGCTCGGCAAAGGGCTCGTAGCCGGTATTGTCGAGCTCGATGCCGATCGATGAGGAATTGAGATCGCGGTTGCCGCCCCAGTACGACTCTCCGGCATGCCACGCCCGCTTGCTCTCATCGACCATGTAGAAAATCCGGCCATCGCGGCCGATCAGGTAATGGGAGCTGACCTCGCGTATCGGGTCGGACAGCGTTCTCAGGGAATCAATGACGTTGTCATCGGTGGTGTGATGGATGATCACGAAATTCGGTCGACGCTCGCCATAATTGGGCGAAGGCCATACTTCCACCGGCAGTGACGTGCGCGGTTGCAGGCCGCTGCAGGCCGCAAGCAGCAGTACCGCACCCGCCATGACCATCCTTGAATTCATGCCTGTTCATGCCCCGGTCGTTGCACGGGGTTACTGTACCACGCTCGCACCTGTTACCCTCGGCGCATGAATGAGCCATCCATGCCGCTTCCGTCCGCCCGCGCCATCACCCGCGAATCCCTCAACACGCTGCCGGTGTGCCGCTACGAAGGTCCGATCACCTTCGTCGACACCCCGCAAAAACTGTACGACGCGCTGACCGACATTCGCGGCGAACGCGTCGTCGGATTCGATACCGAGACGCGGCCCGCATTCCGCAAGGGCGAAAGTTACCTGCCGAGCATCGCCCAGGTTGCCACCGCAAACGGCGTTCACCTGTTTCCGCTGGGCTACTCCGACACTCACGGCGTACTTGCTGAAATGCTCGAATCACCCGCCATTGCCAAGACTGGCGTAGCCCTCGCCTACGACCTGCGTACGTTGAAACAGGTCTTTGCGTTCGACGAGAAGAAAATCATCGACCTCGGGGTCGTCGCCAAGCGCCACGACTATGAACAAAGCGGGGTGCGCAACCTCGCCGGCCTGTTCCTCGGGTACCGCATTCCCAAGGGTGCAAAAACCACCAACTGGGCAGCGCCGCAGCTCACGCCGGCGCAGATTGCCTATGCCGCCACCGACGCCTGGATCTGCCGCGAACTCTTTCTGAAATTCGAAAGCACCGGCCTGATCCGCTGATTCCGCATCATCGCGATGCCGCCACGGGTTGACCTGCCTCAAGGTCTGCCGCCGCGGCTGTGGTTACAGTGCGTCACAACACCTCCAACCACGCATGACCGGATACCGTTCGTACCACATCAAACGTGACACAACCTTCCCCGACTGACTCACAAGATCATCTCCGTAACGGTACCACCACTGTGGCCCTGGTCGTGCTGTGCCAGCTCGTGCATGGCATCACCTTCAGTGCAATTCCCCTGCTGCTGCCGCTGATCCGCGAAGACCTGCAGATCAGCTTCAGCGAGGCCGGCATGCTGTCAGCTGCCGCAACGGCCAGTTACGCCCTGGGCCAGATTCCCGCGGGCTTTCTGTCCGACCGTTACGGACCGCGGCGGCTGTTTTTCATCGGACTGACCGGATGGTCGGTGTTCTCGATTCTCTTCGGCCTGATCCACGTTTTCTGGCTGGCGCTGATCACCCAGTTTTTCGCCGGTGCTTTCCGCGCCTTGCTGTTTGCACCAGGGCTTGCATTGCTCGCTTCGTGGTTCCCGAAGGAACGCCGCGCCACGGCCATGAGCCTGTACATGGTCGGCGGTTTCGCCGGCACCATCGTGCTGTCGCTGGTTGCACCGCTGCTCACCGCACACTACGGCTGGCGCGCCGCGTTCATGCTGCTCGCCGCACCGGGAATTGCGGCAGCCTGGGCCTTCAGACGCCATGCCCGCGAGAACACGCATACCCGGCCGTTGCAGCAGCTCACCCTGACCGACATCCTCAGCCTTGTCGGTCATCCCATTCTCTGGGTATGCAACGGACTGCAGTTTGTGCGTTTCTCTGTGGTCACTGCCTACATCTTCTGGTTACCGTCTTTCCTCGTCATCGACCGCGGCTACTCGGTGCAGACCGCCGGCCTCATTGTTGCGATGAGCGCAGCATTCACCGCACCGTCGAACATGCTGGGCGGCTATGTGTCAGACCGTCTGCGCAATCCTCCCCTGGTCATCGGCAGTGCGCTGCTGGTGCTGGCCTGCACCTCGTCGCTGCTGGTAATGGTCAATGCCGGACCGCTGCTGATCGCAGTGATCGCCGTCAACTCGGTTTTCCTGCAGTTTTATTTTGGCCCGCTGTTCCTGGTGCCCATGGAAGTGCTCGGCGCCCGCATCGCCGGCACCGCCACTGGTTTCAGCAACCTGTTCGCCAACATCGGCGGCTTCCTCACGGCGTGGGCGCTGGGCGCGGTCAAGGACCAGACGGGAAATTTTAGCTGGGGCTTCACCGGCATCAGCATCATCTGCATGATCGGCATCGCCCTCACCGCGGTCCTTGCGCGCATGCGCACGCGCGCACTTGCAGCAGTGGATGCGTTGAACAAATAAGCCTGAAACTGCTGCACTACCAGTTCGGGTCCGCGGACTCGCCTATCTCCGGGAGAAATTTTGTAGCATTGAATTTACGGATTTGCGGTGCTGCATCATGGTGTTTGAACATCTGCCATGAAAGGAACTTCAACCGCCCCGGCTTGTGTGTATGATAAGCGCGCTTCGCAACCGCTCCCGCATTTCCCGTCACTGATTCCACCAAAAAATCCTTTCGGAGGACACTCCCGATGTTGACCTCGACTTTACGCACACTGACTGGTGCGGCAATTCTGGCAGTCATGACCATCCCGCCGGCCCTGGCGCAGCAGAAGCCCGCCGCCAAACCCGATCCGCGGGTGGCGATGGGCGGCTACCACCCCGAGCGCATGGATTCGAAAGGGCTTGCACCGCACGCAACGCCGATCACCATCACGGCACCGGAGAACATTCCGGTCAATCGCCTGCAGGTACCCCCGGGCTTCAAGGTCGAGTTGTGGGCCCACGGCTCGCCCGGCGCACGCATGATGGCGCGCGGCG
Organism: Burkholderiales bacterium; assembly: GCA_038144955.1. Taxonomy (GTDB): domain Bacteria; phylum Pseudomonadota; class Gammaproteobacteria; order Burkholderiales; family SG8-41. The sequence continues at coordinate 43,302 of JAYQOT010000013.1, forward strand.
ACAAGGGCACGGTGTTCCAGGGGTCGCGTGCCATCGGCCGTGTCTACGCCATCCGTGAAAAAGACGGCAAGCGGGTCTCGCAGATCATCGCCGAAAAACTGGTGCAGCCGAACGGGGTGCTTTTCCACAATGGCTCGCTGTATGTCGCCGCGATCAACAAGGTGCTGCGCTACGATGACATCGAGAACAACCTCGACAGCATACCAACCCCGGTTGACATGACCGAGGCTTTCAAGCTGCCCCCGGAAGTGCACCACAACTGGAAGTTCCTCGCGCTGGGACCGGACGGCAAGATCTACATCCAGGTCGGATCCCCCTGCAACCTGTGTGAAATCAACCCCGGGGTGCACGGCCAGATCCGCCGCTACAACCTCGACGGCAGCGGCATGGAAATCGTCGCGCGTGGCGTGCGCAACAGTGTCGGTTTCGACTTCCATCCGCAGACCGGCGAACTGTGGTTCACCGACAACGGCCGCGACTGGGCCGGTGAAGATGTGTTCGAAGAAGAACTCAACCGGGTTCCGGCCGACAAGATCGGCGGCTTCTTCGGTTTCCCCTACTGTCATGCCAACGGCCAGCCGGATCCCGACATCCGGGTTCCCAACGCCTGCGCCAACGTGATCCTCCCGGTGGTAACGCTGGGCGCACATGCCGCCGCGCTGGGCATGCGCTTCTACACCGGCAAGATGTTCCCCTCCGAATACCAGGGCGCAGTGATCGTTGCCCGGCGCGGCTCGTGGAACCGCACCATCAAGAACGGCTACGACGTGCTGCGCGTCAACGCCACCGCCGACGGCAAGAATCCCAAGATCACGCCGCTGGTCACCGGTTTCCTCGACAAGGAAAAAAATGCCTTCTGGGGACGCCCGGTCGACGTGATGCAGATGCCGGACGGCTCAATGCTCGTCGCCGATGAGCAGAACGGCGCCATCTACCGCGTGAGCTACGGCAAATAATGCAGTTGCATCATCCGGCCCGCCGGGATTTCCGGCGGGCTTTTTTCTTTTTCGCATTGCTGGCGATATGTGGCACCGCGATGTCCCAGCCGCGAGGCGATGCGGCACGCGGCGCGGAAAAAGCGGCCGGCTGCGCCGCCTGCCACGGTCCGGAAGGCCGCGCCCCCCTGCCCGGCATGCCGGCCCTCGCAGGACAACAGCGTGAATTCCTGGAAACCCAGCTGGTGCTGTTGCGTGAAGGCTTGCGCAACATTCCCGGCATGGAAGGCCTGCTGCGCCAGTTCAACGATCGCGACCTGATCGACATCGCCGCCTACTACAGTGCGGCGAAACCCTTTACCGAATCCGGCACCCGTGACCCGCAAAAACACGCCGCGGGTGCTGCCGTCTCGCAAGGCCGCGCCTGCGGCAGTTGTCACCTCTCCGACTACGGCGGGCAGCGCGGCATTCCGCGCATCATCAACCAGCGCGAGGATTACCTGGCGGCCACGCTCAAGGCCTATCGTGACGACAGGCGCGTCGGCAGCGACACCAACATGAATGCCCTGATGTACGGATTAAGCGACCAGGAAATCGAGGCGTTGGCGCACTATCTTGCCCACCGTTAAGTGATCTCTGTAAACAGGCCGTGCAGCATGATGGCTGCGTCGCCGGATGCTCAAAGCCTCGCCTAACCAACAAGTTATGTCTCGGCTTCTGCGCGCCGCGAAGCAAGTCCCCTTGGGAGGCTCCGTGCTCCTTGCCCTCGCGCTGCTCGCTTCTGTTTACAGAGAACTTCGGCGTCTGGCACTGCCGGCAACTGCCGAGAGGGCGCAGAATGACTACCGGCGTCAGCGCGTCATTTCCAGCGTGACGCCGAGCATTCCCGCGCGACCGGGTGCCGGTTCGTAGAATCGTCCGTTGGCATCGGCCACGATTACCGAGCCTATGTAGTTGCGGCCGGATATGTTGTCGATGCGCAGGAACTCGCTGAGCTTCCAGCCCTTGCCGCGCTGCTCGAACCCGGCGCGCAGGTTACCGATGGTGTAAGCCGCCGCGGATTCGCTGTTCTGGTCATTCACGAACACCTTGCCGCTGTGCCTGAGTTCAACGCCGGCGTGAAAACCGCTGGCCGCATGACGCCATGTCAGTTCGCCGTACAGCGTCCCCGCGGCAACTCCCGGCAGCCGCCTGCCTGCCGGCACGGTCAGCGGCGGCGTGCCGGCAGTGAACGACTGGCTGAACTTCGCGTCGAGCAGCGTCAATGCCAGCACCGACTGCAGGGCATGCGCATGGCGCTGCTGCCAGGCCAATTCGAGTCCTTTGCGACGCGTACCCGCGGCGTTCTTGAAATCAGTGCGCCCGCCGGCTGCGCTGTTGACGACGATTTCATTGACAGTGTCGATGCGGAACAGCGCGACGTTGACCTGCCCGCGCTCACCGGTGAGTGCCTTCAGACCGATCTCGCGATGCAGGCTGCGTGAGGGCTGCAATGCAAAATTGAGTCCGGTCGCGCCGCCCGGACGGTAAGCCAGTTCGGCGAAAGTCGGTGTTTCAAACCCGCGACCGATATTGGCATAGGCATTCAGCAGCGGCGTAAATCGCCAGGTCGCCCCCAGCACCGGCGTTGTTCGCGTGAAATCGACAGCGCCGCTGTCATCGGGATTTCCGGCTGCAATGAAATAATCACGCGATTCAAAACTCACGCGGCTGTGGCGCAGACCGCCCATCAATCCGAGCTGACGCGTCGCCTGCCATTCCGCCTGCGCATAAAAATCGGTATTGACCACTGTGTCGTCTTCATTACGCTTCAGCGCCGCAGTGCTGCCATTGTTGTTGATGAA
>JAYQOT010000014.1:0-45829 GCA_038144955.1 Burkholderiales bacterium
TATGCACTCAATTTGCTGAACGGCGCCGGCGCTGTAGGAACTGAATCCCTGTGCGGTGGCATACGTTCAGGTATCTTTACCGGTGGTGGTTTGCCGCCTTCTCCGGTTACCGGGGTGGTGCCTATCGGTGGAAGGCCGGTTTCGGTCATGATTGGCGGTATCAACCGCTCGGGTGGTGCCAGTTCGGCGATCGGCTCGCAAAGGGTCAAGCCAACTATTTCCCAGAGGCGATCCCGCACTTATTGGTATAGCCACGGAGATAAATAAATGTCCGTCCGTTCTCAGTCTTAGGTGACTGAGAACGGTACTGGCAATCAGTTAAAAGTTTTGCCTTGAAATGCTGATTACACTGGGGTAATTAGACAATGTCTAGATATTGTCTTAGAATAAATCCCAATGAAAGCAATATCTTACGATCGCAAGTCACTGATTGCATTATTGCGTCAGCATGACATTGCACCCACCCACCAGCGGCTGGAAATCGCGCATGTACTGTTCAGCCGCGGCCAGCACCTGTCGGCCGACCAGATCCTGGCACAGGTGAATGAACGTCACGCCGAAACCTCGAAGGCGACTGTTTACAACACGCTTAACCTGTTCTGTCAGCGTGGATTGATCCGCGAGGTACTCGTGGATCCGCGCCGGGTGTTCTACGATCCGAACACCCGTCCCCATCAGCACATCTACAACATTGATACCGGTGAAATCACCGATATTGCCGCTGATGCGCTGCAGGTGACCGGCATGCCCGAGCTGCCGGCCGGCATGGTGACCGAGGGAGTTGACATCATCGTGCGGATCCGCAACGCAGCCGGTCCGGTGCGTTAAAATACCGCCCTTTCCCGGTTCCTTCCTGAATCAGGGCTGACGTAGCTCAGTTGGTAGAGCAACTGATTCGTAATCAGTAGGTCGGAGGTTCGACTCCTCTCGTCAGCACCAACATTCTTCTGAGATTGGCCGGAGGGGGCAGAACAGGGTCTCAATCCCTTACGGGATTTCTTTCTTCAGGTCCGGATGCTTGCATGGCTTGCCACTGCATACGCACAGCCTGTAATCCTGAGCGGTCTGGAAATCGTAGAGACTGCTGCCGACGTAAAGAACGATTTCTTTTCCGGGTTTATTTGCAGGCAGGATGGCCATGTAAAAGTCCGGGGTGCGTTGTCTCGGCGTCCAGCTGAAACTCGACATCGCAAGTTCTTCATTTCCGTTCCGCACCAGCCGTATGTTCCATTGAGTGCCCGGGTTTTCATCGGCCCGCCAAGCCCACCAAATCCTGCTCCCGTCCCCGGCACAGTAAGTTGGCCCGTTAGGATTGTTGATAGGGGCGGCGCATGCGGCTGAGCCTGCAATCAGGCAGACGGCAAAAAAACCGCAGCATTGCCCCGGGATGCTGGTCCAGAACCAGTTCAAAGTACTCCTGAAATTCCGCCGTCGAGGTTGATACTGGTGCCGGTGACGTAACTGGCGGCGCCGGAGGCAAGAAATGCGATCACGTTGGCGACTTCCTGTGCCTCGCCGGCCCGCTTCAGCGGGATTTCCTTGCTGATGTTGGCGTAATAATCCTCGGCCTTGATGCCCTCATTCTTGATGCGGCGTTCGTGCTGGCCCGATTTGATCTTGCCGATGCAGATGGTGTTGACCAGGATGTTGTCAGCGGCGAATTCCTTGGACATTGCCTTGGTAATGGCGAGGCCTGCGGCGCGCGAAACCGAAGTCGGGTAGGAACCCGCACCCGGCTGCTTGGCGCTGGAAATCGTGATGTTGATGATGCGCCCGCCGCCGCGTTTTTTCATGTGCGGGATGGCCAGGCGCGAACAGCGTATGGCGCCAAACACTTTCAGTTCCAGATCCGCGGCCCATTCCTCGTCGGACAGATCAAGGAAATTTCCGCGCTTCGAAGTGCCGGCATTGTTGAGCAGGATGTCGATGCCGCCGAAGCGTTTTACTTTCCGCGTTTCGAAGTGCCGGCGTTGTTCAGCAGGATGTCGATGCCGCCGAAGCGTTTGACCACTTCGTTGATGAAGCGCTCGCAGTCCGCCGCCTTGCTCATGTCTGCCGACACCGCAAGGGCTTCACCGCTGGCCTTGGTGATTTCGGCGGCAACGGCATCGAGCAGCGGCTGCCGTCGCGCACAGATCGCGACCTTGGCGCCTTCTCGCGCCAGCGTCAGTGCAGTGGCTTTGCCGATTCCTTCCGTGCCGCCGGTAACGACGGCGACCTTGCCCTTGAGTCCGAAATCCATGGTCCAGTTCTCCCGATAAGTGCGTAAAAGTGCCTGATTGTAGCCGTATTTCGTGCGGGCCTTTTGCCCACACTCCAATCGTCGTAGGATAGCCGGATCAATGCGCCCGGCTGGTGGATGACGCCACGGGGTTCGGGAGACGGCGATGACACGACTCAATCATTTTATTGTTTCGATCCATTCGATGGGGCGGGCTCTGGCGCTCGCAGTCCTTGCCTCTCTGGCCTTGCCCTCCCAAGCCGCTGCTCCGCAGCGTGAATTGACCGTCGACCAGTTTTCCGTAGTGAAGATCAGCGTCAAGGCAGTGCCTGAGGCACGCAGTGCGCGCACCCTGGGGCCGCAGCGTGAAGGCACGGGAGTCGTCATCGATTCGGGCGGCCTGGTGCTGACCATTGGCTATCTCATTACCGAAGCGGACACCGTGGAACTGGCTACGGCTGAAGGCCAGAAATTCCCGGCCAACGTTATTGGCTATGACAACGCGACCGGGCTGGGTCTGGTCAAATCCCTCAAGCCGTTGCCGATCAAGCCGGTGGATTTCGGCCAGTCTTCGGAGGCGGCGTTGCGTGATCTCGTGCTGATAGTCGGATATGACGGCGTGGCACCGGCGTATATCGTGTCCAAACGCAAATTCGTCGGCTACTGGGAGTACCTGCTGGACGAAGCGATCTATACCGCACCGGCGACGGTGAACTGGCAGGGCGCCGCGCTGTTGTCGCGCGAAGGCAAGCTGCTCGGTATCGGTTCACTGGCGGTCGGCGATGCCGTCGGCCGCGGCGCAGTGCCGGGCAACATGTTTGTGCCGATTGATGTACTGAAGCCCGTGCTTGGAGACATCATTGCCAACGGCAGGATGACGAGCAAGCCCCGGCCGTGGCTGGGCATCACTTCGCAGGAAATCCAGGGCAAGGTCATCGTGACCCGCGTTTCAGCCGAGGGACCTGCGGAAGACGCCGGCTTGCAGGCCGGTGACATCATCGTCGGGTTCGGCGGCAAGCCGTTGAGCGGTCAGGCCGATTTCTACACCCGGCTGTGGAAAAGCGGCGACGCCGGGGTCGAGGTGATCCTTGACGTTCTAAAGGGCAGCAAGGTGGAGGCCGTCAAGGTGAAATCGATGGCCCGCGAGCAGCATTTCCGCTCGAAGCCCGTCTATTAACCGGGTTTCGGTCTGTTGCGTTGAAATTCCTGGAGAACCGTAGCGAGCGGCACGGGAACGAGGAGCACGGCGCACAGGAACCGAGACATATCGGGAAGATAGGCGAGGTTCCGAGCACCGCGCGACGATGTTCCAGTGTCGCGCAGTAGGTTAAACGGGGATTTCTAGAAGTAATCCATTCCCAGGCAGCCAGTCGCCAGATCCATCTGTTCGACCAGCTTGCGACCGACCATGTTGCGCAGCGTTTCGGTGGTGCCGCCGCCGAGGCTGCCATAGCGCGTGCCGCGGAAGAAGCGCGACACCGGAAACTCGTCGGTGAATCCGTAGCCGCCGTGCACCTGTATCGCCTCGCTGGTGACGCGGATCGACATCTCGTTGGTATAGATCTTGGCCATCGCCGCCAGGGTTGGATCTGGAAATTTGTCACCAGACACCGCTGCGCGATAGAGCAGGCCGCGCGCAGCTTCGATCGCGATGTACATGTCGGCCACCTTCCAGCGCATGCCCTGGAAGTCACCGATTTTTTTGCCGAAGGCTGAGCGCTGGCGCATGTACTTTACCGCTTCTTCGAGTGCGCCCTCCGCAAGCCCGAGACAGATCGCCGGATTTAGGCAGCGCTGGGTGTTGAACGCCGACAACAGTTTCTTCATGCCGTTGTCGCGGATGACCAGGTTTTCCAGCGGCAGTTCGATATCGTCGAACACGACGTCGGATAGATATTCGCCGCCCATGGTGTGGTAGCTCGCCTTGGCAATTAGTCCCTTGATGCCGCCCGGCACCAGCACGCAGCCGATGCCTTCCGCCCCCGGCTTGCTGTCGACGCGAGTGAATACCACGAACATCTCCGCGATGTCGGCGCGCGAGATCAGCGTTTTTGCGCCACGCAGGATCACGCGGTCACCCTTGATCGTGCAGTTGGTCTTGTAATTGGGTACGTCGGTGCCGGCATCGGGTTCGGTCATGCAGATGGCGAGGATGGCTTCGCCGGTGGCGACCCGCGGCAGGATGCGGCGCTTGATGGCCTCGGGGGCGAATGTGGCGATGATGCGGGTCTGGGTGCCGACTTCACCCAGCGCGCCCATGGCCGTCACGTAGCAGACCTTGCCGATTTCCTCGAGCACCAGCACGGTGTCGAGGATCGACAGGCCGGAACCGCCGTATTCCTCGGGGACTGCCATGCCGAGCACGCCGATCTCGCCCAGCCGCTTCATGTTCTCGGCCGGCCAGGTGCCGTCGAGGTACTTGATCGCGCGCGGCGCGAATTCCTGCTGGCAGACCTTGCGCACGGTATCGACGAATGCACGCTGTTCTTCGGAAATGCTGAAATCCATGGCGGAACCCCAAGGGCGGATGATCGGATAACGAATAGTGCGACGCGATGCGGCGTGCGTCAAAGTCTTGCAATGAAAGTGAACCAGGTTTTGAAAAAGCGCTGAGGATGGTTGCTTGGTGGTTGGATGTTGATTGAATCAGGGGCTTGTACGCGTGTGCGCTCGGTCGCTTTGCTCCCAACGCGCTCGCGCATCATTTTTTCAATGGCATGTTAGTGCCAGTACGGCGGATAGCCTGAATTTTTCGACTCTGCCTCGAGCAGGCGCAGCATCGCGTGCCACTCCAGCACGCCGTAGGGGCGGCGAGTGCCGGGCTGGTAAAGATTGGCGGTATTGTCGATAACCTCCTGCGGCGGCAGCACGATCTTCTGGCCGCCGGCCATTGCGTCGACCTGTGAGCGACAGGACATCTCCAGCTGGTACATGGTGTTGAAAGCCTGCTGCACGGTCGCGCCGCAGGTGAGCAGGCCGTGGTTGCGCAGGATCAGCGTGTCGTGTGGGCCGAGGTCGCGTACCAGGCGCTCGCGTTCGGCGAGATCGATCGCAGGGCCTTCATAGTCATGATAGCCGTGATGGCCGACGAAGCGCATCGAGGTCTGTGTCATCGGCAACAGCCCGCATTCCATCGAGCTCACGGCCATTCCGGCGCGGGTATGGGTGTGCATCACGCATTTGACCTCGGGGCGGGCGCGGTGGATGGCGCCGTGGATGACGTAGCCCGACTTGTTGATGCCGTAATCGGTATCGGGTTTCCACAGGATGTTGCCTTCGAGATCGATTTTGACCAGGCTCGACGCGGTGATTTCCTTGTAGAGCAGACCGTAGAGATTGATCAGCAGGTGTTCATCATCGCCGGGTATGCGCGCAGTGATGTGGTTGTAGATCAGGTCGGTCATGCCGAAGCTGTCAGTCAGCCGGTAACAGGCGGCAAGGTTGAGCCGGGTTTCCCATTCTTCGAGGCTGACTTCGTCCCGGATGCTGCGGAATTGTGTGGAGTAATTTGCGGTCATGAACTTGGGGGAGGTGTCACCAGGGACTGCGTTTCGCAGCGGCTGCTGCGGAGGATTTTGCGCAGGAAGTATAGCGGCTCCATCCGGCGTTGACTCCCTCTGTTCCGTATCCTAGACTTGCGCTCCCTTCAACGCCTGAATTCCGATTTTCATGACTCAGACTGCCGCTTCCGCTTCCGCCGTTCCAGGCAAGGAGCACTGGACCCGCAAGGGGGGTGTCAAACTGTTTCTCTGGGAGAAACGTGCCGTTGACGGCAAGGGTGCGAATGGCACCGTGCTGTTTGTGCATGGTTCTTCCATGGCTTCGCAGCCCACCTTTGATTTGAAGGTGCCGGGACGGCCCGATTCGTCGGTGATGGACTGGTTCGCGCAGCGCGGGTTCAACACCTGGTGCGTGGACATGGAAGGCTATGGCCGTTCCGACAAGTCGCGCGACATCTATTTCGACATCGCCAACGGCGCCGACGACCTTGCTGCCGCTTCCGACTACATCATGAAGACCACGGGCGTGAAGCAGTTCCTGGTCTACGGCATTTCTTCCGGCGCGCTGCGTGCCGCGATGTTCGCCGAGCGCCATCCCGAGCGCGTATCGCGCCTTGCACTCGATGCTTTCGTCTGGACCGGCAAGGGCAGCCCGACGCTGGAGGATCGTGCCAAGAAACTCGACCAGTGGCGCTCGATGAAGCGCCGCCCGATCGACCGCGCCTTCATGCATTCGATCTTCACCCGCGACCATCCGGGCTGCGCCGAGCAGAGCGTCATCGAGGCCTTTGCCGACGAAGTGCTCAAGCTCGACGACTCGGTTCCGACCGGCACCTACCTCGACATGTGCGCCAACCTGCCGGTGGTCGATCCGGCGAAAATCAAGGCGGCGACGATCATCATGCGCGGCCAGTGGGACGGCATTGCCAGCATGGAAGACCTGATGGATTTCTTCGGACGCCTGCCCAATCCCGACAAGTCCTTTGCTGTGATGGCCGGCATTTCGCATGCCAGTTTCCAGCAGATCAATTACAGGACCGTGTATCACATCCTGCATGCATTTTTCACCCAGCCGGAACCGATTTACCGCGGCTGAGCCCGCCGCGCTTCCGGCTGTCAATCAGACGGCTCACCCCAACCACCTACCTCTTCGGAGAAATTCATGAGTGCAGCAATATTGCGCTACGCCGCCGCTGTGCTGGCGGCATCAACCATCGTAAGCGTAGCTCCGGCACAGGCCCAGCAATGGCCGGTCAAGCCGGTGCGTGTCATTGTTCCCTTCGGTGCCGGCGGTGGCACTGACATCCAGGGCCGTCTGCTCGGCCAGAAATTCCAGCAGAGCATGGGGCAGAATTTTCTGATCGAGAATCGCTCCGGCGCTTCCGGACTGATCGGCGCCGAAGTATCTGCCCGGTCCCCGGCTGATGGCCATACCATCCTGTTTACGACGGCGTCGCTGGCGGTGAATATGACGCTGTATGCCAAGCGCATCAAGTTTGACCCGCTCAATGACCTGGTCCCGGTGAGCTGGATTTCTTCAGTGCCCCTGGTGCTGGTGACGCACCCCAGCGTGCCGGTGAAAGATCTCAAGGGCTTCCTGGCGCTGGCAAAGAAATCCGGCAAGATGATTGGCGCGCACAACGGCGCCGGCACCACCAGCCACCTGTCGATCGAGATGCTGCAGTTGTTCGGCGGCATGAAGGCCACCCCGATTCCCTACAAGGGCGGTGGCCCGGCAGCGGTGGCCCTGATCAGCGGCGAAACCGATTTCACCTTCGCCACTGCGCTGGCCGCGCAACCGTTCATCAAGTCCGGAAAAATGCGTCCGCTGGCAGTGACCACCGCCAAGCGTTCCTCTTCCTTCCCCGACCTGCCGACAATGAACTCGGTGTACAAGGATTTCGAGGCCGACAACTGGTATGCCATGTTCTTTCCCAAGGGCACGCCGGCGGCCATTGTCAGCAAACTCAACAGCGAAATCCTCAAGGCGCTGAAATCGCCAGATGTTGACGGTTTCATCCGCAAGGAAGGCGGCGAGCCGGTCGGCAGCACTCCCGAGGCCCTGGCCGACTACTTCAAGCGCGAAGCGGTGAAATACGCCAAAGTGATCAAGGCGGCCAACGTCGTTTCCGATTGATCTGCGGCAGCATCCGCGCCTGCGCGGTTCAGCAGCCACTCAAAACGCCCGCGATCGCTGGCGTTTTTGTTTTTTGCGCCAGCAATTTGAGCCGGATTTTTTCTTGACCCATGCACTGCGTCCGCGTTATGGTCTGGGGTGAAGCAAATGTGGTCCAGAAAGTCACTTCAAAGGGACATTTAATTTCCCTTTAAAATCAAATAATTAAGGAGGATTCGCATGATTAGGTCTATTGTGCGCGGTGCTGCAGTGGCAGCGTGTGGTGTGGCGATGGTGTCTGCCCTGCCGGCTGTGGGCGCCTACCCGGAAAAACCGGTCAGATTGATCGTCCCGTTCAGCACGGGCGGCGGTACCGACATCCAGGGTCGCCTGCTCGGTGAAAAAATGCGTCAGGGGCTGAAACAGCAGGTGCTGGTTGACAACCGCACCGGCGCCGGCGGCCTGATCGGCGCCCAGATCACCGTGGAATCGCCGGCCGACGGCTACACGGTGCTGTTCACCACGGCAACCATCGCGGTGAACGTCACGCTGCAGAAAGACCGCATGAAATTCGATCCGATGAAGGACCTGGATCCCGTGATCTGGGTTTCCTCCGCGCCGCTGGTGCTGGTGACGCATCCGAGCGTGCCGGTGAAGACCGTGCAGGACCTCGCGGCGCTGTCCAAGCGCACGCCGCAGGGGCTGAACATGGGCGGCAACACGCCCGGCAGCACCAGCCACCTGTCCGCGGAAATGTTCAAGCAGTTCGCCAAGGCCAAGGGCGTGACCATCCTCTACAAGGGCGGCGGACCGGCCACCCTCGGCGTGGCCACCGGTGAGATCGACATGCTGTTCGCCACTGCACCCTCGGCAATGCCTCACATCAAGGCCAAGCGCCTGCATGCGCTGGCAGTGACCACGGCGAAACCGGCTTCGGCGTTGCCCAATCTGCCGACCATGACTTCGATCTACCCGGGCTTCACTTCGGACAACTGGTACGCGATGTTCATGCCCAAAGGCTCGCCGAAGGAAGCCATCGACAAGATCAACCACGAGGTCAAGGCGGCCTTGTCGGCCAAGGAAGTCAGCGGTTTCTACGCGCGGGAGGGCCTGGATCCGGTCGGCAGCACGCCGGCCGAACTGACTGATCTGGTGCAGAAGGAGATCGTCAAGTACCGGAAGATCATTACCGACGGCAATATCAGGCTGCGCTGAACGACAGCCACTCCGGGGAACGGCGCCTCCTGCGGGAGGCGCTTTTTTTTGTCCGCGTCGCATGCGCTAGAATCCGGCTTCGTTTCCACTCCGTAACGAGTTCCCCCGATGACCGAATTCGACGCCGCCACGCTGTCGTGGCAGGACCAGTACAAGCTGATGATTGGCACCGTGACGCCGCGGCCGATCGCGCTGGTGACAACGCTGGGCCGCAACGGCCCCAACGCCGCGCCGTTCAGCTTCTTCAATGCCGTGGGTTCCGATCCGGCGATGCTGATGTTCTCGGTCGGCGACAAGGCGGCGGGAGCCAAGGACACGGTGCGCAACATCCGCGAAACGCCGGAATTCGTCGTGCACATCGTCAGCGATGCGATCAAGGAAAAAATGAATGTCTGCGCGGTCGATTATCCCTACGGCGTCAATGAAATCGAAAAGGCCGGTTTCACCACCGCGCCGTCGCGCAAGGTGAAGCCGCCGTACATCGTCGAGGCGCCGGTGGCAATGGAATGCCGGCTGATGCAGATCGTCGATCTCGGCCGCAAGCCCTATCACGTGGTGTTCGGTGAAGTGGTGTATTTCCATTACCACGAGGGCATCGTCAACGAGCGTTACCATGTCGACGCCGGACGCATCAATCCGATTGGCCGGCTCGCCGGCAAGGGCGGTTACACCCGGATCACCGACCGTTTCGAAATGCCGCGGCTGCCGCTGCAAGGCGCGCCGGCCGGCGACTGACCGGCTGCGGGCGCCTTCGTGCCGCAACCACTGCATCAACTGACTGCAACGGAAATCGTCCGCGCCATTGCCGCGGGCAAGGCCACTGCGACAGCGGTGGCCGAATCCTGCCTGGCGCGCATCGCCGCGCGCGAACCCGAGGTTGGAGCCTGGGAATTCCTCGACCGCGATCTGGTGCTGCGGCAGGCGCGTGCGTTGGATGCCGCCGCTACGCGCGGACCGTTGCAAGGCGTGCCGGTGGGCATCAAGGACATCATCGACACTGCCGACATGCCGACCGCGTACGGCTCGCCGATACATGCCGGACACCGGCCGCACATGGATGCAGTGTGCGTGGCGCTGACGCGGCGCGCCGGCGGCCTCATCATGGGCAAGACGGTGACCACCGAATTTGCCAACCGCCATCCCGGCCGGACATGCCATCCGCGCGATCCGCAGCGCACACCCGGCGGATCGTCGAGCGGCTCCGGGGCCGCAGTCGGTGATCACATGGTGCCGCTGGCGCTGGGCTCGCAGACCACGGCCTCGACGATCCGGCCCGCTGCGTTCAACGGTTGCGTCGGTTACCGCCCGACCTGGGGCGATCTGCGCATGGCCGGCGTGATGGAGGCGGCGGGATCGGTGGATACGCTGGGCATCATCGCGCGCTCGGTCGAAGATGTGGCGCTGTATCGCGATGTGCTGACCGGCAGCAGGCCGGATCCGGTGGCTGCAGTGGATGGCGGCGCTTTGCGCGTGGGTTTTTGTCGCAGCCCGTTCTGGGATCATGCCGACGCAACCACACAAGCGCATGTCGAGTCCTGTGCGCGCTACCTCGCCAGTGCCGGCGCGCGGGTGACCGCGGTCGAACTGCCCGGTGACTTCGCACACATCGAATCCGTGCACCGGCGCATTTCCAGTTTCGAGTTCGTGCGCAACCGCGCCTGGGAAATCGACCATCACTGGGACAAGATCAGCGACACCCTGAAAAACGGCCGGCTGCAGCACGGCATGAAATGCACATTCGCCGATTACCAGGATGCGCGCAGCGAAGCCGAACGGCTGCGCTTGATGCTCGATGACTTATTCCGCGATTTCGACATCCTGCTGACACCGTCGGCGGCGGGCGAGGCGCCGGTCGGCCTCAACGAAACCGGTACCGCTATATTCTGTGCGATCTGGACCACCTGTCATGTGCCGTCGCTGACGCTGCCGCTGTTCGAGGGTGAACACGGGCTGCCCATCGGCGTGCAGTGCGTGGCGCGGCGCAATGCCGACAGGGCATTGTTTGCCGCCGGCCAGTGGGTCATGGCGCAATACTGAAAATATGTTTATAAACAAGGAGTTATTAATATGGCTGTGACCAACAAGCGTCCCCCCTTCGACAAGGTCATCGTCGACCTGGCGAATTACGCGCACGACTACCAGCCGAAGAGCGCGCTGGCGTTTGAAACCGCGCGGCTGACGCTGGTCGACAGCCTCGCCTGTGCATTCGAGGCGCTGGCCTATCCCGACTGCACGAAACTGCTGGGGCCGGTGGTGCCCGGCACCATCGTTCCGAATGGCGCGCGCGTGCCGGGCACGAATTACGTGCTCGATCCGGTGACCGCGGCGTTCAACGCCGGGGCGCTGATCCGCTGGCTGGATTTCAACGATGCCTTCTACGGCCGCACGGTGATCCATCCGTCGGACAACATCGGCGCCATCCTGATGACTGCCGACTGGCTGTCGCGCACGCGGCTGGCCGCAGGGAAAAAACCGCTGACCATGCGTGAAGTGCTGGCCGCGATCATCAAGGCCTACGAAGTGCAGGGCGGTCTCGCGCTGGAGAACGGCTTCACCGCCGCCGGCCTCGATCACACCATCCTGGTGAAGATCGCCAGCACCGCCGCAGTGTCGGCGCTGATTGGCAGCACGCGCGAAGAAATCACCAATGCGCTGTCACAAGCCTGGGTCGACGGCCACGCGCTGGCGACCTACCGGCGCAAGCCCAACACCGGTCCGCGCAAGTCGTGGGCGGCGGGTGATGCCTCGGCGCGCGCGGTATGGCTGTCGCTGCTGGCGAAAAAGGGCGAGATCGGCTGTCCGTCGGCGCTGACCGCGCCGAAGTGGGGCTTCTACGAAGTGCTGTTCAACAAAAAGCCGTTCAAATTCCAGCGCCCGCTGGGCAGCTACGTCATCGAGAACACGCTGTTCAAGATTCCGTATCCGACCGCTTTCCACGGCCAGACCGGCGTCGAGGCGGCGATCAAGCTGCATCCGCTGGTGAAGGACCGGCTGAACGACATCAAGCACATTGAGGTGCTCTGCCACAATTCGACGATGGTGATCCTCGACAAGTCGGGACCGCTGGCGAATTTCGCCGACCGTGATCACTGCATGCAGTACATGATGGCGATAGGCCTGATCTACGGCGACATGACCGCCAAGCACTACGAGGACGAGATCGCCGCCGATCCGCGTATCGATCCGCTGCGCGCGAAAATGCGGTTGCGGGAGTCAGCGCGCTTTGAGCGCGAATACCACGACCCGGCCAAGCGTACCAACGCCAACTCCATCCAGGTGTTCTTCAAGGACGGCACCAAGACGCCGCTGTCGGAAGTGAATTATCCGCTGGGCCACCGCCAGCGCCGCAAGGAGGGCGTGCCGGTGCTGATGAAAAAATTCGACCAGAACACCGGCATGGTATTCGCGGCCAAGCAGAAGGCCGCGATCGCTGCGGTGTGTACCGATCAGCAGAAGCTCGAGGCGATGGCGGTCAACGAGTTCGTCGATCTGCTGGTGCGCTAGGAGCGGTCAGGACAGCCCGTACATCTTTCTCCCCGGCGTCGGCAGTTCCGCACTGAGGATCGCGCCGCCTTCGGAGTCGACGATGTACAGGGTGTGCGGGTCTTTAACGCCGTAGGCGCAGTTGGTGACCACGTCTGAACCCGGCGAGTCGATGCGGTAGAGCGGTTCGCCACGGTGGTTGAAGATCCACACCGCGCCCATGTCGGGATGCGCCACTGCAAGACCGTCATCCTCGTCGATCGCCATGCCGTCGGGGCCGCGTCCGCCGGACATCTGGATGAAGGTTCCCATCCGCGAGACCGTGCCGTCGGGCAGCAGCGGCAGGCGCCACACCGCGTTGGCGCGGGTCACTGCGACGAACAGGATGTTTTCCGCCTTGTTCAGCACCAGTCCGTTGGGGCTGGGAATGTTGTCGGCAATGCGCTCCAGCCGGCCGTTGGCGCGCAGCCGGTAGACCGCGCCGTTCGGGTTCTGCAGGCCGCTCTGACCCTGGTCGGTGAAATAGAGATCGCCGTTGGCGGCGAAGACCAGATCGTTGATGCCCTTGAAGGTTTCAAGGTTGTAGCGATTGAAGAGGGTTTCGATTTTTCCGCGTTTGGTGTCGAGCACCATCAATCCGCGCTTGTGGTCGGTGACGAAGGCGCGCCCGTCCTTGTGGAACTTGAGGCCGTTGGGTTCACCGTCGTATTCGACAACCAGATCCCAGGTGCCTTTCGGCGAGATACGGAATATGCGGCCGAACGGAATGTCGGTGACGTAGAGATTGCCCTTGCGGTCGAACGAGGGGCCTTCGAGAAAACAGCCGCCTTGCGGCGCAGGCCGGCCCGCGGCAACGCGTTCAGCGGGCGCCTTGGTGCGGCGGAATTTTTTCGGCAGTTCGGCGTAAACGTCGGCGGTGATGCGTTCGGGCGGAGTGAAAAAGCTCATGGTCTTTATGTGGACTTGAATGGAAAGTGAACGGGGATTGTATGACAGAATCGCTCAAACCTTTCCGGTTCCCTCCATGAAGAAACCTCTGGAAGTCATCAGGCTGTATCCCGACCACGACTACACGCTGAACGGCGCGCTGGCGAGCCGCGCAGGTCGTGGTCCCTCACGTCCGTTCATGATCTACCGCGAACGCAGCTGGACGTGGCGGCAATTCATGGAGCATGTCGACGCCGTTGCCCGCGTGCTTGCGGCGCGGGGCATCCGCCAGGGCGACCGCATGGGCGTGATGGCGCGCAACTGCGACGGCCATGTCGTGCTGCTGTTCGCATTGTCGCGGCTGGGTGCAATCATGGTGCCGGTCAATCCCGAATTCGGCGTCGAAGAGGCGAAGTACGTGCTGCACCATGCCGAAGTCAGTGCGGTGGCTGCGACACAGGACACGCTGGATGTCGCGCGCAGGGCGGCGGCCGGATTGAAGGAGCCGGCATGGTTCGTCATGCTCGATGCGGTGAGCGGCGATGTACCCCTGCTCGATGACCTCGCCAAAACTGCACCTCAGGCAGCGCTGCCCGGCGATGTCACCGGCGACGCCACTTGCCTGATCGTCTATACCTCGGGTACTACCGGGTTTCCCAAGGGGGCGATGCACAGCCAGCGCAGTTTCGTCACCGGCGGCGAAGCTTTCGTTCAACGTGTATTTCTGCAGCACGATGACCGCGTGATGATCGTGCTGCCGCTGTTCCACATCAATGCGATGTTCTATTCGGTGGCCGGCACGCTGGCTGCCGGCGCGTGCATGATCATCGTGCCGAAATTCTCGGCCTCGACTTTCTGGCAGACCGCGGTCGACACCGGCGCCACCGAGGTCAACATTATCGAGGCCATCGGCAGCATCCTGCGCAACCGTCCGCGCAGCGAATTCCGCCCCGACCATAAACTCACCAAGGTCTACGGTGTGCGCGCGAGTATGGACGAGACTTTCAGGGACGATTTCAAAATCCCGCACCGAATCGGCGGCTACGGCATGACCGAAATTCCCGGCGTCACCTGCAATCCCTTCGAGGGAACACAGAAGCTCGGGAGCATGGGTCCGATCGGCCGCCATCCCGACCCTGCGAAACCCTGGGCGCAGTGCCGCGTGGTCGATGATGAGGGCCGCGACGTGCCCGACGGCGAACCCGGCGAACTGTGGGTGAAGACGCCGATCATCATGCAGGGCTATTTCCGCGATCCGGAGCAAACGAAAAACACTTTCCACGACGGCTGGTTCAAGACCGGCGACCTTGTTAAACGCGACAGCGATGGCTATTACTTTTTCATATCGCGCAAGCGCGACATCATTCGCCGCCGCGGCGAAAACATCGCCGCCGCCGAGCTCGACCGCGTGGTCGGCGAACATCCGGCGGTGGCCGAGGCCGGCACCATCGCCGTGCCGTCGGAGCTGGGCGAGGACGAGATTTTCGTGGTAGTCGCACTCAAGCCGGGGCAGAGTGCCACGCCGCAGGACATCGCCGAGTGGTGTCGCGCCCGTCTCGCGCCGCAGAAAGTGCCGCGCTATGTTGCTTTCATTGACGAACTGCCGCACACGCCGACGCACAAGATCGCCAAGGCGGTGTTGCGCGCCGATACGGCGTTGCGGGCACGAGCCACGGATTTGTCTCTTGCCGAAAACCGCAGCTGAACATTCCACATGCTGTGGCTCGCTGCCGCTTCTCTTGTAAGCACGGAGGTGCTTGGCTAGACTGCTGAGCAATCCCGGAACCTTGTCCGGGTGCAGCAATGCAGGTCGCAGCTACAGAGCCGGAGGGGATCATCGAGCGTAAATCCATAGGGCTGGCCGTCATCGGCAGCGGCCGCATCGGCGGCTTGCGTACGCAGCTGGCCGCCGGTCATCCGTCCGTGCGTTTCATCGCCGTCGCCGACCAGGACCCTGCAAAAGCCGCAGCGCTGGCCAAAAAAACCGGGGCTGCAGTACATGGCGCGGACAACGACGCCATCATTGCCCATCCCGAAGTCAACGCCGTGATTGTTTCGACCAGCGAGGGGGAGCACCTTGCACCGGTGCTGAAGGCGCTGGAGCTCGGCAAGCCGGTGCTGGTGGAAAAACCGATAGCGTTGACGGTCGCGGATGCAGATCGCGTGATTGCCGCCATCGAGAAATCCGGCATCGGCGTGCATGTTGGCTACAGCCGCCGCTACAAGGAGCGCTACCTGATCGCCAAGGAGCAGATCGTGCAGGGGCGCATCGGCAGTGTCACCGGCGCCGCGGCACGGGTGTTCAATTCACGCTCGCAGGCGCTGGCGATGCTCGGCCGCAATCCGCATGCGACCCCGGTGGTGGACGCATTGACTTATTACGTCGACCTGATGAACTGGCTGCATGAAGGCCACCGGCTGGTTGAAGTCTATGCGAGGGGCCACAAGGGCGTGCTGAAAGCGGCTGGCTATTCCGAAGTTGATGACATCAGTTATGCGATCCTGACTTACGACGACGGCGCGGTGGTCAATCTCGGAATCAGCTATGCGTTGCCGGAAAAATATCCGGCGCTCGGCCATGCCGCCCGCGTCGAGGTCGTGGGCACCGAAGGCGTGATGATCCTCGACGATGATCACACCGACCAGCTGATGTACACCGAGAAGGGCATACCCCACGTCTACCTGCCGGACCATAACGTCAACATGGTGTTCCTGCAGAGCGGTACGCCGGGTGATTGGGCTTTGGGTGAATTCTGGGGGCCGATTGCCAACGAGACCCGTGCCTGGCTCGATCATCTGGCGCTGGGCAAGCCGTGTTCGCTGGCGACGCCGCGCGAGGCACGCATCACGCTGGAAGCCACGCTGGCCATCGAACATTCCATCGCCAGCGGCCGTCCGGTAACGTTGCCGATGGCAGGATAGTTTTTTCCGGGGAGGAGAAGTGAATAAGAACAAACAATTGATGCTGGCGGTACTGATGTTGGTGTTTGCCGGCGTTGTCATGCCGGCAGCGGCACAGGATTACCCGAAACGTCCGCTGCGTTTCATCGTGCCGTATCCGCCGGGCGGCGGCACTGACACCGTGGCGCGGCTGATTGCGCAGCCGCTGGGCGAACGGCTGAAGCAGCAGATCGTCATTGACAACCGCGGCGGTGCCAACGCCATTATCGGCACCGATCTCGGCGCCAAGGCGCCGGCGGACGGGTACACGCTGGTGTTCTGCCTGCCGGCCAGCGTCTCGGTTAATCCGACGCTGTACCGTGATCTGCCGTACGAACCGGCCCGCGATTTCTCGGCGGTGATCCAGTTGAATGCCATTGCCATCATGCTGGTCAGTGCCAATTCCCTGCCGGTGAAGAGCGTTGCCGAGCTGGTGGCTTATGCCAAGGTGCGGCCGGGCCAGCTCAATTTTGCGTCTTCCGGCAACGGCAGTGCCGGACATCTTGCCGTTGAGCTGTTTGCGCTGACCACCGGCATCCGCATGGTGCACGTGCCGTACAAGGGCGGTGGTCCGGCGCTGACCGACACGATTTCCGGACAGATGCACATGATGGCGGGGCCGATGATTTCGGCATTGCCTCACGTCAAGGCGGGGCGCGTGCGCGGCCTGGCGATGATGGCGCCCAAGCGCAACAAGGGGTTGCCGGAGGTCGAGGCCATGGGCGAAACCATGCCCGGATTCGACGCCAGCATCTGGCACGGCGTGCTGGTGCCGCGCGGCACGCCGGTGGCGATCGTGCGCCGGCTGAACCAGGATCTCAACGACGTGCTGCGCCAGCCGGAAATCGCCGGTCGCATGGCCCAGCAGGGCGCGGAAACCGTCGGCGGCACGCCGGACAATTTCGCAGCACTGATCAAGTCGGACACGGCGAAATACGCAAAGCTGCTGAAGGCCGCGGGCATGGCCGGCAGCGTCAAGCGCTGAGCGCAGAGGAGGAATCATGGCCTGCAGACCGATGATGGTATTTGCAGCAGTGATGCTGCTTCTGGCGCCGGCCTTGCCGGTGGCAGCGCAGTCGTTCCCGGCAAAACCGGTGCGTTTCGTCGTGCCTTATCCGCCGGGCGGGCCGCTCGACGAAATCGCGCGCGCGGTCGGACAGAAACTAACCCCGGTGTGGGGCCAGCAGGTACTGGTTGACAACCGCAGCGGTGCCGGTGGCAGCATTGGTGTCGATGCGGTGGCGAAATCGGCACCCGATGGCTACACCATGGTGCTCGCCAATTCCGGACCGGTCACCGTCAACGTCACGCTGCGCAAGAACCTGCCGTACGATCCGCGCACCGATCTTGCGCCGGTAACGCAGATCATCGGCGCGCCGATGGTGCTGGTGGTGCATCCCTCGCTGCCGGTGAGCAACGTAAAAGAGTTGATTGCGCTGGCGCGCACCCATCCGGGCAAGCTCAATTACGCATCCGCCGGCATCGGCAACCTGCAGCACCTGGGCATGGAACATCTGCAGGCGCTGGCCAAGGTGAAAATGAACCACGTACCGTACAAGGGCGCGGCGCCGGCATTCATCGACCTGATGAGCGGCCAGATCGATTTGCAGTTCGCCAACATCGTCGGTGTGCTGCCGCATGTGTCGGCGAAACGGGTGCGCGCCATCGCAATTTCCGCCAAACGCGGTGCCGAAGTGCTGCCGGGCGTGCAGGGCGTGGGCGCGACGCTTCCGGCTTTTGATCTCGATGGCTGGATGGGCGTGTTCGTGCGCGCTGGCACGCCACCGGACGTCATTGCCAAACTGCACGGCGATCTCGCAACTGCGGTACAGAGCGCGGATTTCCGCGAGCGTTTCCGCCAGCGTGGCGCTGAAGTGGTGGTTGGCGGTCCCGGGGGACTGGCGAAAATCGTCAACGAAGAAATCCCGCTGTATGCCGGCATCATCAAGTCGGCGCAGGTCGTGCCACAATGAGGAGGATTAAAAGATGAATAAAAACATATACTTATGTATGTTTCTCGTGCTGGCCGGCTTTGCCGGACTGGCCCAGGCCCAGGGCAACTACCCGACGCGCACGGTGCGCCTGATCGTGCCGTCGTCGCCCGGCGGCGGCACTGACATCTCGGCGCGCATCCTTGCGCCGCAACTCACGCAATTCCTCGGCCAGCAGGTGATCGTCGAGAACCGTCCCGGCGCGGGCACCATGATCGGCGGCGAAGCCGTCGCCCGCGCAGCCCCCGACGGTTACACGCTGCTGATGGGCATCAGCACGCTGGCGATCAACCCGGCGATGTACAGGAAAGTGCCGTACGACGCGTTGAAAGACCTGGCGCCGATCTCGCAGGCGGTGTCGCTGTCGAACGTGCTGGTGATCCACCCCTCGCTGCCGTCGCGCAATCTCAAGGATTTCATTACCTTTGCCCGTGCTCGCCCCGGCCAGCTCAACTTCGCGTCGGCGGGCAAGGGCACGAGTCCGCATCTGTCTATGGAACTGTTCCTGGTGCTGGCGAAACTGAAAATGCTGCACGTGCCGTACAAGGGCTCCGGGCCCGGTGTCACCGACCTGATCGCCGGCCACGTGCCGGTGATGATGCCCAACATGCTGTCGGCGCAACCGCACATCAAGTCGGGCCGGCTGCGCGCGCTGGGCGTCACCGGCACCAAGCGCGCGCCGGGCGCCGACGACATCCCGACCATCGCCGAAGCCGGCGTGCCGGGCTACGAAGCGGTGCAGTGGTACGGCGTGCTGGCGCCGGCAGGAACGCCGGCGGCGATCATCGACAAGCTGCATGCCGGCGTGGTGCGCGCGCTGCAGAATCCGGACGTGCGCAAGCGGCTCAACAATGACGGCGCCGAAGCGGTGGGCAGCAGTCCCGCGGAGTTTGGAGCCTACATCCGTGCCGAAACCGAGAAATGGGCAAGGGTCATAAAAACAGCGGGCATAGACCCGAGCTGAGCGGAGCGTCCTCATGAAAAAAAGCAAAGCGGCGATCTCGCCGCTGACGGTCGCGCTTGCGCGTTACATCGCCGCCGCCCCGCGCCGCGCGCTGCCTGCGAAAGTCACCGAGCGCGCCAAGCACCATCTGCTCGATACGCTGGCAGCCATGCTTTCAGGTTCGCGGCTGCTGCCGGGACGGCGCGCGATTGAATTCGTGCAGACGCAGGGCGGTGTTCCAGAGTCAACGGTGATCGGTACCAACATCGTCACTTCCGCGATCAACGCCGCTCTCGCCAACGGCATGCACGGCCATGCCGATGAGACCGACGACACTTATTACCTCGCGCTGGTGCATCCCGGCTGCGGCATCATTCCCGCGGCACTGGCGCTGGCCGAACGCGAGCGCGCTGGCGGCACTGCGCTGTTGCGCGCGATCGTGCTGGGTTACGACGTTTGCGCGCGCATGTCGCAGGCGCTGGGCATCGAGCGTTTCCGTTCGCGCGGTCACTCGACGCACAGCTTCGGCAACATCTTCGGTGCTGCCGCCGCTGCTTCGGCAATACTGCGTCTGAACGCGGACCAGTCCAGGTTCGCACTGTCCTACGCCGCGCAGCAGGCCTCGGGCCTGTCGTGCTGGGCGCGCGACATCGAACATATCGAAAAGGCCTTCGATTTCGGCGGCATGCCGGCGCGCAACGGCGTCACCGCCGCGCTGATGGCGTCGCTGCGCTTTACCGGCGTCGAGGACATCTTTTTCGGCGACCGCAGCTTTTTCCATGCATTCGGCCTGACCGCAGAACCAAAGAAACTGGTGCATGGACTGGGCCGCCATTACGAGATCATGAACACTTCGATCAAGCGCTGGGCGATCGGCTATCCGATTCAGGCGCCGATCGACGCGGTGCTGAACCTGATTGAGAAGCACGGCGTCACCGCGAAGGACATCGACCGGGTGGTGATCACCATCGACGACCAGGGCGCGCGCACGGTCAACCAGCGCACGATGGCCAGCATCAACATCCAGCACCTGACGGCGCTGATGCTTCTCGACGGCGACATCACGTTCGCCTCGGCGCACGACGAAAAGCGCGTGCGCGATCAGCGGGTGATGGCGCTGAAGTCGCAGATCACCCTGCAGGGCAGTGCCGCGCTGGGCCGTGCCAGGACCACCCAGGCCATCGTCGAGATCGTCACCCGCGACGGCCGCCGGCTGCGTCACCACACCAAGGCGGTGCGCGGCACCGCGGCCAATCCGATGCCGCGCAGCGAAGTCGAAGCCAAGGCGCGCGACCTGCTGCTGCCCGTCATCGGGACAAGGCGCACCGCGCGCCTGATCGACATCATCTGGAATATCGAACGGCTGCGCGATGCGCGCGCACTGCGGCCGCTGCTCACCGTAAAATAGCCGCCTTTCAGCGATAACCGCCTTTTCAACGTCGAGGACTCATTCGATCATGCGTTACGACCTGCACAGCCACGTCATCCCGCCCACCATCATCGCGGCGATGGAGAAGGACCCCAAGCGTTTCAACACCAGCATCACCGAAAAGGACGGCAAGCGCTATTTCGACGTGCATGGCAGGCCGGCTGAACTGAACCCGCAGTTCTACGACGCCGACGTCAAGGTCGAGTGGATGAACCAGAACAAGCTCGACGTGTCGGTGATCTCGGTCGGCCCGCCGATCTATTTCTACTGGCTGTCGGCGGAGGCCGGGCTGCATGCGGCAAAGCTGGCCAATGACGGCATCGCCCAGATGGTGGCGAAACACCCGTCGCGGCTGCGCGGCATGGCGCATCTGCCGATGCAGGATCCGGATGCGGCGATTGCCGAGCTGGAGCGGGTGGTGAAGGAGCACAAGTTCAAGGCGGTGGAGCTGGCGACCTCGATCGAGGGCGCGCCGCTCGCCGACAAAAAGTTCCGCAAGGTGCTGAAGACCATCGAACAGCTGGGCTGTTTCATTTTCGCGCACCCTTACCAGTGCCTGGCAAAAGGCGGCATGGAGGATTACTACCTGTCGAATTTCGTCGGGTTCCCGCTGGATACCACATTGATGGTGGCCCACCTGATGTTCAGCGGTGCGATGGACGAAATGCCGGCATTGCGCATCGTGCTGCCCCATGGTGGCGGGTTCATTCCGTATCAGATTGGTCGCTTCCGCCACGGCCACCAGGTGCGCAACGAACCCAAGGTCAACAATGTCACGCCGCCGCGCGAGCTGTTCAAGCGTTTCTACTTCGACTGCCTGACTCACGATCCGCAGGCCGCGAAATACCTGATCGACCAGGTCGGAGCCGACCGCGTGGTCATCGGTACCGACCATCCCTTTGACATGGCGCCTCTGGACGTGCCGGCGGCGGTGGACGGCATCCCGGGGCTGACTGCCGATGAAAAAGCCTGGCTGTGCGAGCGCACGGCGAAAGGCCTGCTCGGAGAAAAATGATCCCTGCTGCCACCGGAAAATACAAACCCCGCTTCGGCGGGGTTTTTTGTCGACTGTTTCTGATTTGGAACCGTCCTTGTTCAAAGCATGGTCGGTGTGGATTTTTTGACGATGACCGTTATCCCGGATTCAAGTCTGCTTTCACCGGGGCGCATCGGTTCTGCATTGATGTCGGAGCATTTCCCGGTTGCCTGGAAATAAAAGGGATGCCCGCGCTATTTATGCCGCATGACGTGGATGTAATCCTTGCCGACATGCTGCTGCTCGATCATTTCATGGCCGGCTCCGGTCACGAATTCCAGGACATCGCGCATCGAGCCGGAATCAGTCGCAATCAGCCGCAGGACCTGGCCGGATTGCATTTCGGACATGGCTTTTTTGGCTTTCATCAGCGGCAAAGGGCAGTTCAGGCCGCGCGCATTGATTTCCTTGTCGATTTGCATTGCATGCCTTTCATTTAAAAATTAATGATGATCCTGATGGAAAAGGGGTTACTCGCGCATCAGCAGCCACATCTGGAGACGCAATCCCGCGATTCCTCCGAGCATGATCCCCGTAAGGGCGATGAAGCTGGTCATGCTCAGCGTGGAAATTCCCGACAGGCCCTGTCCTACGGTGCAGCCTGCAGCCGTTACACCGCCTATGCCCATCAGCATCGCGCCAACGATATGCAGGGCGGTATCCTGCGTGCTTTGGAAGCCTTCCCACAAGAATGTGCGGCTGTACAAGGCGTGCATCAATGATCCCAGGATTACCCCCGCAATCATCATGACCGCGAGGGAGAGTTTTCTGGAAGGTTCGAAGGAGATTACCCAGTCGATTGTCCGTGCCATCGGTCCGGTAAAACTGAGTGCTTGAATGCGGCCGCTGGGCGTGGCCAGATATGCCGGTTCCAGGGTCAATGGGTGCTCTTCCACGAAGCCAAGGTGACCGACAACCCACCACGTGATCACGACCGATGCGCCAATGCCGAACCCGGCAAGCAGATTATTTCCGGATGACCTGAACTTGGCATTGGAGAGCGCCCACCAGATGAGTCCGCCGCCGATAAATAGAGCCAGGACGGGTGCGGTTATATCCAGTCCCAAACCGAGGGTAGTGGAAGCCCAGGCTGGTAAATTTCCGCCGGCTTCCACCGGGAAAGAAAAACGATCCACCGTTTGGGCGCGGAGGTAAGCGATCAAACCCCGCATGCTGGCAAACGCTGCCAGACCCATGATGATGAAAACGACTATAGATTTGAGGCTTCCCTCGCCAATTCGCACCAGGGTCTTGCTGGCGCATCCAGAGGCCAGCACCATGCCAAATCCGAACAGGCCACCGCCCAAAAAGGCCGAGAGCCACAGGATCTGGCTGGTGTAATAAATGGTCTTTGCAGGGTTGATCCACCCCTGCCAGGCCATTAAGTAGAACCCGAGCATGGCTACACCGATGGCCATGCCCCACATCCGCATCCGGACCCAGCTGCCGATGTTGAAAACATCGCTGATAGCGCCCATCGTGCAAAAGTGGGTACGTTGGGCGATGGCGCCGAACAGGGCGCATGCCAGGAAAGAAGCCCACAGCACGGCACTCTCCTGCAGCTGGATGTTTGCTAATTCCATGATGAGTTTGGTGGGGCTCCGGGGTGCCTTCGTAAATAAAGTTCATCCCGGATTTAATTTTTTTAGTTGTATTGCTACAGTATAAGAAAAGAACACAATGCTAATTAATAAATTTAACTAATAAGCGGATTTAAAAAATTGGTGTCTGGGGAGGCGCTCAAAGCAGGGGCATGGCCAGAAATTGTCTGGCGCTTTGCCTGAGTAATCCCGATGGGAGTCTTGGTGCAGCACAGTCCTGATTTGCGTTAAATACCACTTTTTAATGAAAGCGATGCCCAGAAAACATGGAAAAAATAAATCTGGAATTACTCGCGAAACGCCTGAAAACAAGGGGGGAGTTCGGTCCACTTTCTGCTGAGCAGATTGTGGATTTGTTAAGTCAATCGGAGAAATTGACTGCCCGTCCGGGGGAAATCCTCTTCAAGGAGGATGACCGTGAGCGCGACCATCTGTTGTTGCTGGAGGGGAGGGTCGAGGCGCAGCGGGTCTGGTCTTCGCATGGCACTTACGACCAGAGTTATACGTGGGGGCTGGATCCGGAAAAGTCCGATGGGAATTTCGCTTTCCTCAGTGCGTCTTCACGTGTCCGTGTGCGGGCCATCACCAATATCTCGTTTCTCCAGATCAACGCGGACAAGGTGGATGAACTGGTGGGCTGGAATCAGCATTTTTCCAGGGAGATGGAGGGTAATCCTGAATTGAGCCGCCGGATGAAGTTGATCAAGAAGATTGGCGTATTCCATCAGGTGCCACTGATCAACGTGATTACGGCCTTCAGGAAAATGGTGTTGATTGATGTGGCTGCAGGCGAGACGATCATTCAGCAGGGTGATGAGGGTGACAGTTATTACCTGATTGACTCCGGTGAGGCGGAGGTGATCCGCACGGATCCCCTGACCGACGAGACTGCATGTGTGAGTACGCTGGGGCCCGGCGATGCTTTCGGAGAGGAGGCCTTGGTGCAGGATGGTTACCGGAACGCAACAGTAAATATGGTGACCCCGGGAAAACTCCTGAAGCTCGATAAAGCGAATTTCAATGAGCTGCTGAAATCATCGGTTGTCCGCGAGGTACTGCCCGATCAGGCACTGGAAATGGTCAAGGGCGGATCTGCAGTGTGGCTGGATTGCCGGTACGACAAGGAGTATGAGGAATCACGGATTTCGGGCACGTTGTTTGCGCCCCTCGACAAGATTCGTTCCAATCTGTTCAATCTGGATCCCAAGCGAACCTATGTGGTTTATTGTCGCAGTGGGCGTCGCAGTCAGGCAGCAGCATTTCTATTGAAAGAACGGCATATCAATGCAGTCTCGCTGCATGGCGGTATTAAAAGCTGGCCTTACGAGGTCGACACCTCTCCCTTGGGCAAGCAATGAGAATGTTGCCTGGCAGAAGTGTGATTTGTAGATCGTGAAAAGCCGGGCGCAGTAATCCCGGCTGCGGCCAATCCGGCGCTTAGGCTTTCAGCACATCGCGCAGCCGGCGGATTGCTGAATCCGGACTGGTCAGCACCTGGCAGCCGGCAGGGGGGCGGATGAAACGCGCGGCGCTGGCCATTGAAAACTGCCCCAGCACGATGGCGTCGCAAGGCATCATTGCAGTCGCGGCGGAAGACACCAGCGTGTCGTGGGTCAGCTGGTCGCCGTTGGACAGCGCGGTGTTGGCTTCGGGCACGCAGCGGGTCTTGATCTGCAGCGTGCGTCCTTTGGCCTTGGCCAGAGACTCCAGTTCCGCAGTCAAACCGGGCACGGTGGGCCCGAAGGTTGCAATCAGGCTGATGTGATCGCCGGCTTCCAGCGCTTCGTCGAGCATGGCCTCGTTGGGCTTGAGTACCGGCACCGGGACGATTTTCGCGGCAGCCTCGATGGCCGGGCCGAAAGCCGAGCATGTAAAAAGTATCGCGTCGGCACCGCAACCGTGCACATAGCGCGTCAGCGTCAGGAAGCGTTCGCTCATCGCGTCGGTCAGTTTGCCGTCCGTAGCCAGATCCGGCGCCAGCGAATCTTCGAGCAGGTTGGTGATACTCGCTTCTGGCCACAGGCGCTTGAAGGCGCTGACGATGGGGTCGATGGCCAGTGGCGTGGCGTGGATCAGCGAGATGCGTGGTGCGGACATGACGCGTTCGGGATGGGGCAGATGGCGGTTTGCGAGGGCCGCCATTGTAACCGTTTGTGCCGGATTCGTAGCACATGATCGTCGCCGGACCCGTCCGGGTTTGACAAAAAAAGCCTGAAGTGGACAATCCGGGGAGTCGCGCAGGGCAAGTTCGCGCTCTCGCATCGCACCGAAACCGGGTCATCCATTCGCTGTGCGGTCATACAAAACAAGAAGGAGGAGATCATGAATTGCCGTTTTTTTGCCGCCATCATGGGGGCTGCAGTCCTGTTTACTGCCCAGCAAGCCGTGGTGCATGCACAGGCATATCCCAGCAAGCCGATCCGCTTCATCCTGCCGTTCCCGCCGGGCGGCGGCACTGACATCCTCGGCCGCATCCTCGGACAGAAACTTTCCGAGCAGGTCGGCCAGCCGGTGGTGCCGGAGAACCGGCCTGGAGCGGGTGGCAACGTCGGCATGGAATATGCAACACGCCAACCTGCTGACGGTTATGCGATCGTGATTTGCTCACCGTCGCTGGCAATCAGCCCCAATCTCTACAAGAAACTCAACTACAAGCCGGACGACCTGACGCTGATCGGTCGCGTGGCCTCGATACCCAACGCACTGGTGGTGCATCCGGTGGTGCCTGCCAAATCGCTGAAGGAACTGGTGGCGCTGGCCAAGCGCAGTCCGGGCAAACTCAATTTCGGCACCGGCGGCGCCGGCACCTCGAACGACCTCGCGGCGCGCTATTTCATCGGCGAGAACAAGATCAATGCGCTGATCGTGCCGCACAAGGGCGTGAACCAGGCGACGATCGCGTTGCTCGGCGGCCAGGTCGACATGGTGGTGGTGGGGGTCGCAACTTCATTGCCGCATGTGCGTGCCGGAAAACTGCGCGCGTTGGCCACCCTCACCGCTGAGCGCACTGCCAACACCCCGGATGTGCCCACCGTGGTCGAGGCCGGGTTCCCGTGGTTTCAGGTCGATACCTGGTACGTGATGGCAGCGCCTGCCGGAACTCCGCCTGCGATCATCGGCCGGCTCAATTCGGAATTCAACAAGATGCTGAAGAGCCCGGACATGCTCAAGCGCTTTGATGATCGCGGTGCGATTCCGGTTACCAGCACGCCGGAAGAGGCGACGGCGTTCGTCAAGAAAGAAACCGAAACCTGGGCCAGGGTGATCAAGGAAGCCGGCGTCAACCGGCTATAATGACAGCAGCAGCAGATAGTCGGGAAAACAGGGAGCAATCATGAAACAGCAGCATCTGAAGGGAATCCTGGCCGCAGCGCTTGCTGCGACCGTAGTGGTGCCTGTGGTGGCGCAGGCGCAGGACTATCCGTCGCGTCCGATCCGGCTGATCGTGCCGTTTGCGGCGGGTGGCCCGACCGACACCATTTCGCGGGTGATCGCGCAGAAACTGACAGAAGGCATGGGCCAGAACGTGGTGGTCGACAACCGCGCCGGCGCCGGCGGCAACATCGGCATGGGCCTTGCTGCCACATCACCAGCCGACGGCCATACGCTGATCGTGGTCAGCTCAAGCTTCGTGGTGAATCCGGGGCTCTACAAGAAAATCCCGTACGATCCGTACAAGAGCTTCGCTCCGGTGTCCAACGTGGCGGCCTCGCCCAACGTTTTCACCGTGCACCCGACCGTGGCGGCAAAAACCATGAAGGATCTGCTGACGCTGATTGCCGCCGATCCGAAGAAATGGTCGATCGCGACGCCGGGTATCGGAACTACGCCCGACCTGTCGGCGCAGCTGCTGAAGCTGACCACCAAACTTGATTACGTCACCGTGCCGTTTGGCGGCGCGGGTCCGGCAGTCGGTGCCGTGGTCGGCAACCAGGTCGCGATTGGCTGCACAGCGCTGCCGCCGACCACGCCGCACATCAAGGCAGGGCGCTTGCGCGCGATCGCAGTGACCAGCGCCAAGCGCTCGGGTGCGATCGACGACGTGCCGACCATGGCCGAAGTCGGCTTCAAGGGCCAGGAAGCCGACACGTTGCAGGGCCTGCTGGTTCCTGCGGGCACGCCGAAGGCGGTGGTCAGCAAGCTCCACGGCCAGGTGGTGAAGATGATTGCGTTGAAGGACGTGCGTGACCGTGTCGAAGGACTGGGCTTCAACATCATCGGCAGTTCGCCTGAAGAATTCACCAAGCAGATCAAGGTTGAAGTCGACAAGTGGTCGAAAGTCGTCAAGGCGGCGGGCATCAAGGTGAACTAGTTCCCGTCGTTGTTCCGCTGTTGCCGCAGGAAAACTGGGGGAGGTTTTCATGAACGCAATACGCTGGGTGGTGTTGGGGTTGCTTGCGGCTGTGGCTGTTGCGGCGCAGGCGCAAAACTGGCCGGAGAAGCCGGTACGCGTACTGATTCCGTGGGGGCCTGGAGGCGGTACCGACATCGCCGGCCGGCAGTTCGCTGCACGCATGGCTGAGATGTATGGTCAGCAGTTTCCGGTCGACAACCGCGGCGGCGCCAACGGCATGATTGGCACCAGCATCGTCGCCAAGGCACCTGGCGATGGCTACACCATTCTGCTGCACACGCTGAGCTCGCATGTGCTCAACACCAGCTATTACGCGCAACGTCCCTACGATCCGGACAAGGATTTCGCTCCAGTCACGCTGATCGGCAAGGTGCCGCTGGTGCTCTATGTGCATCCCTCGTTTCCGGCGCGCAAGCCGGCTGACGTGGTCAGGTTGGCGAAGGGCAGGCCCGATCACGTGCAGTACGCCTCTTTTGCCACCGGCAGCCCGTCGCATTTCGCCGGTGCGCTGCTGGGGCTGAAGACGGGAACGAAAATGCTGCATGTGCCGTACAAGGGTGGCGGCGTGGCGATGGCGGCGCTGCTGGGCGGCGAAGCCTACCTGCATTTCGGCGGCATCGCGGTCGGACTGCCGCATGTGCGCGCGGGCAAGATCCACGCCATCGCGGTATCGACCGCGGAGCGCACGCCCCAGCTGCCTGAACTGCCGACCATTGCCGAATCGCTCAAGCTGAACGATTACGACGTATCCGTGACCTTCGGCATCCTCGTGCCGTCGTCGACGCCGAAACCGTTGCAGGAGGTGATGTACCGCAAGATGGCCGCGGCACTGGCTTCCAACGAATACAAGTCGCGCCTGACCAAGACCGGTACCGATGAGGTGCCTGCGACTACGCCTGCTGAGCTGGCGCAATGGCTGCAGCGCGAGACTGCCCGCTGGGCAACCATCGTCAAGGACACCGGCATACGCGGCAATTAGCGGCCAGGGGATGATGATTGCGCATTGTTGATATCCGCGAGACCGCGGTCGCGCTGAACTCGAGCCTGCGCAACGCGGTATTCGATTTCAGCGAGATGACGACTTCGGTCGTTGCCGTCATTACCGATGTTCTACGTGACGGCAAACCGGTCGTCGGCTACGCTTTCAACTCCACCGGCCGCTATGCCTGCGGCGCGCAGATGCGCGCACGGTTCATTCCGCGCATACTCGCCGCGAAGCCGGAATCACTGCTCAACGCTGCGGGCGACAACCTCGCGCCGGAAAAAATTCTCGCCTGCATGATGCAGCGGGAGAAGCCCGGCGGTCATACCGAGCGTTCGGTGGCAATCGGTACCATCGAGGTGGCGTGCTGGGATGCCGCGGCAAAAATCGCCGGTTTGCCACTGTATGCGCTGTTGGGAAAAATATACAATAAAAACAATGAGATAGATCGAGTCCCGTGCTATGTCGGCGGCGGCTGGTATGAGCCAGGCAAGGGTATTCCGGAACTGCTCGACGAAATCCGCACGAAGTTCGACCAGGGCTACCGCACGATGAAGATCAAGGTCGGCGGCATGTCGATACCGGACGATGTCACACGCGTCGAGGCCGCACTCGAATTCATAGGGGACAGTGCGCGGCTGGCCGTTGATGCCAATGCCGGTTTCAACCGGGAACGCGCGCTGGCTTACGCGAAAGCGCTGGCGCCGTACAAGTTACGCTGGTTCGAAGAGCCCACCGATCCACTGGGTTTCGAGACGCTGGCCGAAGTGGTTGCGATCTACGATGCGCCGATCGGAACCGGCGAGAACCTGTTTTCGACGCAGGATGTGCAGAACCTCGTCACCTTTGGCGGCATGCGCGCCGACCGCGATATCCTGCAGATCGATGTGCCGCAGTCGTACGGCATTGCGCAGTTCGCGAAAACCCTGGACATGCTCGCAGCACGCGGCTGGTCGCCGCAATCAGTGTTTCCGCACGGCGGTAACCAGATGACTCTGCACATCGTCGGCGGGTTCGGCCTCGGCGGCTGCGAAGCCTATCCCGGCGTGTTCGGCATGTTTGCAGGCTTTGCCGATGATGCGAAGGTCGAAGACGGCTGGCTGAAACTGCCCGACCGTCCAGGTATCGGTTTCGAAGCGCAGAATGCGCTCTACGCAAAGATGAAGGAAATGACGGCCGATCTTTGAATTCTGCACCGCCGTGTGCCGCTACTCCAGTTCAAACGCACCATTCCATACTCAAGGGAGAATCATGAAACTGCATCGTTCGGTAATTGCGCTGGTGTCCTGTTTGTGTGTGCCATTCGTGATTGCGGCCGAGTACCCGCAGAAACCGGTGCGGGTCATCGTGCCGTTTGCCGCCGGTGGCCCGGCCGATGTGGTGGCGCGTGCCGTCGGACAGAAACTCTCGGAACGCTGGAAGCAGCCGGTCGTAGTCGACAATCGCGGCGGCGCGGGCGGCAACATCGGCACCGCGCTGGCGGCGCAGGCGCAGCCCGACGGCTACACGCTGCTGCTGACGACTTCGGTGTTCATGGCCAATCCCAGCCTTTACCGCAAGACCGGTTATGCGCTCGGCGATTTCGCACCGGTGACGTTGACCGGCACTTCGGCGACGGCGCTGTCGCGGCATCCGGGTTACACCGCAGTGAAGTCGGTGCAGGATCTGGTATCGCTGTCGAAATCGGAAGCGATTCCCTATGCTTCGCCCGGTATCGGCACTGCAGGCCATCTCGCCGCGGAATTGCTGAAGACCATCACCAAGGCCAACCTGCAGCAGGTGCCGTACAAGGGCGCAGGTCCGGCGATGACCGCGCTGCTCGGCGCCGAAGTGCGCGTGGGTTTCACCGCGGTGCCGCCGGTGGTGAGCCTGTCGCGCTCGGGTCGTCTGGTGCCCCTCGCGGTGACCAGCCTCAAGCGGCTGGCGGTGTTGCCGGATGTTCCGGCAATCACCGAAACCTATCCCGGATTCCAGGTTGATAACATGTACGGCATCCTCGCCCCCAAAGGCACGCCCGCCGTGGTCATCCGCAAGGTGCATGCCGACACCGTAGCCGCACTGGCTGATCCGGTGCTGCGCAAACGGCTGGAAGCCGATGCCTTCGAAGTGGTGGCGAACACGCCGGAGCAGTTCACGCGCTTCATCAGTGACGAATTTACCAAGTGGGCGAAAGTGATCAAGGCGGCAGGTGCGCGGGTGGATTGACCGCGATTCAGGATTTCAACTTTGCTGCGTGTTGTGCTCTCGCGATTCAGGATTTCAACTTTGCTGCGTGTTGTGCTCTGCGGCCGGATGAAATCCGGTCGAAATTGATTTTTGTCAAATCCCGTTCCAGCCAGAAGCGGATAATTTCTCTTTTGTCTTCAGGGCGGGACGGCATCAACCAGCCGGCCTTGCGTAAGCATGTTGCCTCATTGGAATCTGAAAGGCCGCACTCTGGTCCCCGTTGTGCAGGGGGGCATGGGCGTTGGAGTATCGGCGCATCGTCTGGCAGGACACGTGGCCCGACTGGGCGGTCTGGGTACCATCTCCAGCGTCGACCTGCGTCATCACCACCCCGACCTGCTGGCACAAAGCGAGGACTGCCGTGACCCCGAGCGGCTGAACACGCTCAATCTCGCGGCGCTCGATCGCGAAATCCGCAGTGCACTGGAAATCGCCGAAGGTCATGGCGCGATTGCCGTCAATGTCATGAAGGCGGTCACAGCGCATGCCGAGTATGTGCGCCAGTCCTGCGAGAGCGGGGCGCATGCCATCGTGATGGGGGCGGGCCTGCCGCTCGACCTGCCGGAAATGACGCGGGATTTTCCCGATGTGGCACTGATTCCGATACTGTCGGATGCGCGCGGCGTAGCCGTGGTGCTGAAAAAATGGCAGCGCAAAGGGCGGTTGCCCGATGCCATCGTGATCGAACACCCGCGCTACGCGGGCGGACATCTGGGTGCAACCAGGATTGAAGATGTCGGCGATCCCCGCTTTGATTTCACGCCGGTGCTGGAGGGGGTGTTCAAGCTGCTGCGCGAACAGGGTCTAGAGCGCGAGCGCATTCCGCTGATCGTGGCCGGAGGCATCAACAGCCACGAACAGGTGCGGCAGTTACTGGCGATGGGCGCTGCGGCGGTGCAGATCGGCACGCCGTTCGCGGTTACCGAAGAAGGGGATGCCGATGTCCGCTTCAAGCAGGTGCTGGCGGAGGCCAAACCCGAAGATATCGTCACCTTTACCAGCGTTGCGGGTTTGCCGGCACGTGCGGTGCTGACGCCATGGTTGAGAAATTACCTGCGCCGGGAAAAAGCGCTGCAGGCCCATGCCAAGGCCGACCAGCGCCGTTGCGTGCAGAACCTCAATTGCCTGACCGTCTGCGGTTTGCGCGACGGTATCGCCTGCGTCGGCCAGTTCTGTATTGACCTGAGACTGGCGTTCGCGCTCAAGGGCGATGTCAAGAAAGGCCTGTTTTTCCGCGGCTCGGAATCACTGCCTTTTGGCAGTGCCATCCGGCCGGTGGCTGAACTGATGGACTATCTGCTGACCGGACGCAGGCCGGCACTCGGCGCCGCTGAGTGCTGGGGCTGTTAGGGCTTGTTAACAGGCCCTAGCCTAAAGCTCGGGCAATCGCGTCGCCCATCTCTGAAGTCTTTGCAGTGCCGCCGAGATCCGGCGTGATTTTTTTGCCGTCGGCGATGACTTTTTCCACGGCGACTTCGATTGATTTCGCTGCTTCCAGCGCTTTCGGTTCGTTCTTCTTCATCCCCAGCCAGTCAAACAGCAGCTTGCCCGACATGATCATTGCGTAGGGGTTGGCGACACCCTTGCCAGCGATGTCAGGTGCCGAGCCGTGGGTGGCCTGCGCCATGGCGTGGGTGCCGCTGGCATTGACGCCGGGCGCCATGCCCAGGCCGCCGACCAGTCCGGCGGCTTCGTCGGTGAGGATGTCGCCGTAGAGGTTGGTGGTGACCAGCACGTCGTACTGCTGCGGTTTCATCACCAGTCGCAGCGCGCAGGTGTCGACGATAACTTCCTCGAACTCGATGTCCGGATAACGCGTCGCGACCTTGCGACATTCCTCGGCGAACAGGCCGTCGCCCATGCGGTAGACGGTGTTCTTGTGTATTGCGCTGACCTTTTTGCGGCGGTGGCGCGCCGCCTCGAAGGCCGCTTCGGCAATCAGCCGGCTCTTGGTGCGCGTGGTGACGCAGACCCCGATGGCCAGCTCGTCGGTGGGCATGAATTCGCCGTAGCCCTTGAAGAGATTGGCATCGACCTTGAAGCCCTCAGTTGTTTCGCGCAGGAACAGCATGTCTACGTTCTTGTGCACCGAGGGCAGGTTGTCATACGACTTGAAAGGCTTGTAGTTGGCGTAAAGGCCGAAATGGGTGCGGAACAGCGGATGGGCGTTGAGCCAGGTCGGATCATTGCGCGGATATTCGCGGTGGCCGATGGGGCCGAGCACCCAGCCGTCAAGCGCGGTCAGCGTCTCGAGCGTACCCGGTGGCACGGTGTGTCCCAAAGCATCGTGGGCTGCACGTGCGATCGGCACCGGCTTCCAGTCGATGTCGAGCTTGGCCTTGGACGCCGCTGCCTTCATCACCTTGATGCATTCCGGGACGACTTCGAGGCCGATGTCGTCGCCGTTGAGTATGCCGAGCTTGAGCATGTATTGTTCTCCGCTGACCGTCGGCTGCGCCGCACAGGTATGAGACAATAAAACATTCATCGAACCCACACACGTGTTTCATTCTGTTAAGCGCTCTTAACATTCCATATCATGAAGAAACTGCTGCACCTCTTTGACAATAATCGTATCTGGTCAGAACGGGTGCGTCGGCAGAAACCGGATTTTTTCCACAAACTGGCACAGCAGCAGGCGCCGGAGTATCTGTGGATCGGTTGTGCCGACAGCCGGGTGCCTGCCAACGAAGTGGTGGACCTGCTCCCGGGCGAGCTGTTTGTCCACCGTAATGTTGCCAACGTCGTCACCCATACCGACCTCAACTGCCTCTCGGTGATCCAGTTTGCCGTCGATGTGCTGAAGATCAAGCACATCATGGTCGTCGGGCATTACGGCTGCAGCGGTGTCGGCGCTGCGCTGCGGGGGGACCGTATCGGCCTCAGCGACAACTGGTTGCGCCATGTTCAGGACGTGCGCCAGAAGCATGATGCGCTGCTCGACTCAACCGGCGATGCCGGCCGTGCTGACCGGCTGTGCGAGCTTAACGTGATCGAACAGGCGCTGAACGTGTGCCAGACAACCATCGTGCAGGATGCCTGGGAGCGCGGCCAGTCTCTGACTGTGCATGGCTGGGTCTATGGCCTCAGCGACGGCATGCTGCGCGACCTCAATTTCGTCGCGACTTCCGTGCCGGAGGCGCGGGATACCTATGCCGAGGCGCTGGCCATCCTCGGCCGGCGCTGATAATCCAGCCGGCTAGACGATTCCGTTTTTGCGCAGGGTTTCGATCTCGGCGTCCGTCTTGCCGAGCAACCTGCGCAGCACGTCTCCGGTGTGTTGCGACAGCAGCGGCGGCGGGTTTTCGTAGTCGAGTGGCGTGCGCGAATACTTGATCGGATTGGCCACCAGCGGCACCGTGCCCGACAGCGGATGCGGCACGTCGACTTTCAGCCCGCGGTGGCGGATCTGCGGGTTGGCGAACACTTCGTCGAGGCGGTGCACCGGTCCGCAGGGCACGCCCAACGGTTCGAGCGCGGCGATCCATTCCGCAGTAGTTTTCAGTGTCATTGCCGGGGTAATTGCGGCAACGCAGGCTTCGCGGTTGGCGATGCGCAGCGCGTTGCTCGCGAATCGCGGATCGTTGCCGGTGGCCGCGATGCCCGCTGCCTCACAGAAGCGTTTGAACTGGCTGTCGTTGCCGACGGCGATGATCACGCTGCCGTCTTTGGTCGGGAAGGTCTGGTAGGGCACGACGTTAGGGTGGGCATTGCCCATGCGCCGCGGCACTTCGCCGCCGACCAGGTAGTTGCTGTTCTGGTTGGCGAGCCAGGCGACCTGGGTGTCGAGCAGAGCCATGTCGATGTATTGGCCACGTCCGCTGCGATGGCGTTCCTCGATCGCGGCGAGGATCGCCACCGTAGAGTACATGCCGGTCATCAGGTCGGCGATGGCGACGCCCGCTTTCTGCGGCCCGCCCCCTGGCAGGTCGTCACGCTCGCCGGTGATGCTCATCATGCCGCCCATGCCCTGCACCATGAAATCGTAGCCGGCGCGGTCCTTCATCGGCCCGTCCTGGCCGAAGCCGGTGATCGAGCAGTAGACCAGCCGCGGGTTGAGTTTCGACAGCGTGTCGTAGTCGAGACCGTAGCGCTTCAGGTCGCCGACCTTGTAGTTCTCGAGCAGGATGTCGGCGTGCTGCGCGAGTTCGCGCGCGATCGCCTGGCCTTCGGGTTTTGCGATGTCCAGCGTGACCGACTGCTTGCCGCGGTTGGCGCACAGGTAATAGGCGGATTCCGTGGTATCGCTGCCTTCGCGGTCCTTGAGGAACGGCGGGCCCCAGCCGCGGGTGTCATCTCCCTTGCCGGGGCGCTCGACCTTGATCACTTCGGCGCCGAGGTCGGCAAGCAGCTGGCCGCACCAGGGCCCGGCGAGGATGCGACTCATGTCGAGCACGCGAATTCCGGTCAGAGGTTTGTGCATCGGTTTTATTTCTTGGCTTTCTGGATGAGTTCATACACGGCCGTGTGGTCACGCCCGGGAGCCAGCTGTTTTTCCGCCGCAGTCCAGAACGCCGCGCAATGGCGGGCGAGGTCGGCTGTGGTTTCGGTCGACTCGACGACTTCCAGCGCCGTACGCACGTCCTTGGCCATCAGTGAGGTCGCAAAGCCGGCGCCGAAGACACCGTTCAGCATCTGCTGCTTGACCTTGTTTTTCGTCGTGTTGTTCATGCCGCTGGAGGCATTGATGATGTCGGTGGCCACCGCGGGATCGAGGCCGAAGCGTTCGGCGGCGATGATGGCTTCGCAGGCCGCAACCAGACCGGCCGCCGACACGTAGTTGTTCAGCGCCTTGATCGCATGCCCTGCACCGAGCGGGCCACATTGAAACAGCTGTCCGCCCATCTTGGCCAGCATCGGCTGCACGCGGTCGTAAATGGTCTTGTCGCCGCCGACCATGATCGCCAGTGTGGCTGCGACCGCGCCTTTTACGCCGCCGGATACCGGCGCATCGATGAAGGGAAAGCCGCGCCTGGTCAGCAATTCGCCCAAGTCTCGCGTGCCCACCGGCGATGAAGAACTCATGTCGATGACCAGGGTGCCTTGAGCGGCGCGCTCAAGGATGCAGTCCCGGAAGCCGTCGTTCTTTCCGCACAACGCGGTGCGTACTGCCTTGCCGTCGGGCAGCATGGTGATGACGATACCGGCTGCGGTACCGATTTCAGCGAGGCTGCCTGCCACGGTGACGCCATGTTCCTTCGCCAGTGACGTGGTGCGCGCAGAGTCGAGATCAAACACGGCCAGTTTGTAGCCGGCGCGGGCGAGGTTGCCAGCCATTGGTGTGCCCATCGCGCCGATGCCGACGAAACCGATTACTTCATTCGGAGAAGCCATAAAATTCAATTAAATGATTTGGTTGGATTACATCGGCAGCTCAGTGCCGACCTTGCGGCTGCGCGCCAGCTCCAGCATTTTTACCGCGGTGTACACGTCCTGTATGCCCATGCCGTGCGATTCGTAAAGCGTGATGTCGTTATTGCCGGCGCGTCCCGGCTTGAGCCCGGCCAGCACTTCGCCAATCTCGGTCAGTGTGTCCCAACTCAGTTGTCCGTTTTCGACGGCTGGCAGCAGGTCACCGCATTCCTTGGCCGCGGTGCCGCGGCCGTCGACGGTAATCAGCGCGCAGCGCGCGACAGTCCTGGCGTCGATCTCGCGCCGCGACAGCGCGTTGGAGCCGGCGGCATTCACATGCTGCCCTGGTTCCAGCCAGTCACCGTCGAGCACCGGCGCCGCCGACTTGGTGATGACGTTGACCACCTGAGCGCCGCGGATCGCTTCCTGCGGGGTGGCGGCGGGGGTGACCGGGATATCCAGCTTGATCGACATTTTCCTGCACCAGGCTTCGAGCTTGTCGCGTGTCGGCGCGTAAACCCGTGCTTCGCGCAGCTTCAGCGCACGAACCACGGCTTCGAGCTGCCCCATGCCCTGGTAGCCGGCGCCCAGTTGAGCCACGGTCGTTGCGCCCTGGTTGGCCAGCGCACGGGTGGCGACGCCGCTGGCGGCGCCGGTGCGGATCATGCTCTGCCATCGTGCCTCGACGATGGCCTCGAGCTTGCCGGTTTTTATGTTCATCAGGTGCACATACATCGCCGAACGCTGGCCCGGTACCGTGTAGTAATACTTGAAGCCGATATAGCCGAGCTCCGGCGCAGCGGCCTGCAACACATGCTGGATGCCTGACGGCGTCTGTATGCGCGCGCGGGGGATGTCAGTTGCGTGGCCCAGCGCAAGGGCTTTCATCGCGGCCTCGACCTGCTCGAGCGCGATATCCATGGTCAGCAGGTCCTGGATGTCCTGTTCGCCGAGAAATGTCACCATGTCTGCGGCCTATTTTTTCGCGGATTTTTTCGCTTCGGCGCGGATGGCCGACAGCGTGGTGCGCGGGCTGATCGCGTCGGGATCGATGCGGACTTCGATCAGCGCCGCGGTCTTGGCTGCCGCCGCGCGTTCGAACGCGGCTTCGAAGTCTTCCGTCTTCTCGACGATTTCGCCATGCAGCCCGTAGGCACGGGCGAGGGCGGCGAAGTCGGGATTCTTCAGTTCGGTGCCGCTGACGCGGCCCGGGTAATGCCGTTCCTGGTGCATGCGGATGGTGCCGTACATGCCGTTGTTGACGACGATGAAAATCACCCGTGCATCGTACTGTGCCGCCGTGGCGAGCTCCTGGCCGGTCATCAGGAAATCTCCGTCGCCGGCGAAGGCGAGCACCATTTTTTTCGGATAAACGAGTTTGGCGGCGACGCCCGCCGGCACGCCGTAACCCATGGCGCCACTGGTGGGCCCCAGCTGGGTGCGGAAACCGCCGTAGCGGTAGAAACGGTGCACCCACAGCGAGAAATTGCCGGCGCCGTTGGTGAGGATCGATTCCGGAGGCAGACGCTTGTTCAGCCAGTTTACGATTTCGCTCATGTTGACCGCGCCGGTAACCTTGACCGGTTTCTGCCAGGCTTCGAGATCGGCGCGTGCTGCCTTGGTCCATTCGCTCCACGCCGGTTTCAGTGGCGGCAGTTTGCGCGCGGCAGCGGCGAATTCGGGCATGCCGGCGTTGATCAGCAGGTCGGCCTGATAGACGCGTCCCAGTTCTTCGGCACCGGGATAGATGTGCACGAAGGGCTGCTTCGGACGCGGGATATCGAGCAACGTGTAATTCACGGTGCTCCATTCGCCGAGTCGCGAACCGATGGCGATCAGCAGATCGGATTCACCGATGCGTTTGGCCAGTTCGGGGTTCAATCCCACCGCAACGTCGCCGACATAGTGACGGTCGCGGTTGTCGATCATGTCCTGTGCACGGTACGAACACGCCACCGGCAGATCATAGGCGGTGACGAAGGCGAGGAAATCCTCACAGCCTTTTTTGCTCCAGCCGGCCTGTCCCAGAATGATCAGGGGTTTTTTGGCCTTCGACAGAAGTTCGCGCAGCCGGTACATGTCAGCGTCCCCCGGATGCGCAGCGACGCGCTGGTAGCGCGCAGTTTTTTTCACTTCGACTTCTGCGTCCTGCATGTCTTCGGGCAGTGCCAGCACCACCGGTCCCGGACGGCCGGAGGTCGCAATGTGATAGGCATGGCTGACCATTTCCTGAACGCGGTCGGCATGGTCGATGCTCGCCACCCATTTAGCCATCGGGCCGAACATGCGCCGGTAATCGACCTCCTGGAACGATTCGCGCTCGGCGTAGCGGCTGTGGATCTGGCCGATGAACAGGATCATCGGTGTTGAGTCCTGATAAGCCGTGTGTACGCCGACCGAAGCGTTGGTCGCGCCCGGCCCGCGGGTGACGAAGGCGAGCCCGGGTTCTCCGGTAAGCTTGCCGTAGGCATCAGCCATGTTGGTGACACCGCCTTCCTGGCGGCAGATGATGAATTTGAAATCGTCCTCGCGCTCGTAGATCGCGTCGAGTACCGCGAGATAGGATTCACCGGGCACGCCGAAGCCGATTTTCGAGCCGTGGGTGATCAGCGAATCAACGAGTATCTGCGCGCCGGTCTGGAACAGCGGGCGGGTGGCGGATTTGGCCGTCATGTGGATTTCCTGGCGGGATGTTCGTGTTGCGGGAGCGCAAGCCTATCACGTCTGTATCGTGCGCGACCGCTATACTGCGCAGTGAGTGCCCTCGTTGCCGCAGCGAAAGGAAACCGGATCGTGCATGAATTCATAAAATGGACTGCAACCGAAGCAGTGAGGCGTCTGCAGAACGGTGAGGTCTCCCCGCTGGAACTGATTTCCGCCGCCGAGACGCGCATTGCTGAAACCAATCCGCGGATCAATGCGATGGTGACGCTGTGTTTTGAACGGGCGCGTGAACGCGCCCGCCATCTGATGCAGCGCAGGAGCGGCTCGTTGCCGCAGGGATTTCTTCATGGCCTGCCGATCGCGGTCAAGGACAACACTCATGTCGAAGGCGTGCGCTGCACCTCGGGCTCGCGTGTGCATGAGGATATGGTTTCCCCCGCCTCCGATCCAGTGGTGCGGCGACTCGAAGCCCACGGTGCGATCGTCATCGGCAAGACCAACCTGCCGGAGTTTGCGGCCGGCGGCAATACTTTCAACGATGTGTTCGGTGCGACACTGAATCCGTGGGACATGCGCCTGAGCGCCAGCGGTTCTTCCGGTGGCAGCGCCGCTGCGCTTGCCGCCGGTCAGGCATGGATGGCTACCGGCAACGATTTTGGTGGCAGCATCCGTACGCCGGCGAGCTTCTGCTCGGTGAGTGGGCTGCGCCCGAGCCCGGGCATGGTGGCGCGGGTGCAGAAGCAACCGTTCAATCCGCTGTCGGTCGAGGGGCCGATGGCGCGCACCGTGGCCGATGTCGCGCTGATGTTTGACGCAGAAGCCGGATTCGACGCACGCGATCCGCTGTCGCCGCGCGAACCTTTGCCATCGTTTGCCGCGGCCGCGGCCCATCCGGAAAAACCGCTGCGGGTGGCGATCAGCGCCGACCTCGGCATCGCGCCGGTGGTCGACCGCGAAGTGCGAGCGGCGATTGCCGGGGTGGCCGACAGGCTGGCCGCGGAAGGCGTCGCCGTGGAAGAAGTGCATCCGGATCTGGGCGATGCGGGAAAAAATTTCCTGACCCTGCGCGGCGCGGTCTACATCGCGCGAGTGGCACCGCTGCTGGAAAAATACCGCGACATGCTGAAGCCGGAAGTGGTGCAGAACGCCGAATTCGGACTCGGGCTGAAACTCACCGACGTCGTCGCCGCGGAGATCGTGCAGGGCGAAATCATTCGCCGCGCAGCGGCGTTTTTCGAACAATATGATCTGCTGATCTGTCCGGCGACACTGTGTCCGCCGTTCGACGTTACCTGGCGCTATCCCGAAAGCTGGGACGGTGTTGCATTCGACGGCTACATGGGCTGGCTGGAACTGACCTACGCGATCACCATGACCGCCTGTCCGGTGATGGCGATGCCCGGTGGGTTTACCCGTGCCGGGTTGCCCATCGGTTTGCA
Source organism: Burkholderiales bacterium (assembly GCA_038144955.1). Lineage (GTDB taxonomy): Bacteria > Pseudomonadota > Gammaproteobacteria > Burkholderiales > SG8-41. The sequence continues at coordinate 40,420 of JAYQOT010000014.1, forward strand.
GGTCGTCGGCAGGCCGAAAGGGGAGGAACAACTGTTTTCACAGGCCGCCTGGCTGGAGACGCTGCTCGGTTACGCGGCCCGTACTCCGGTCGAGCCGCGCTGACTTTTTCACGAGGAAGATCCCGGCGAACAGGCGTACAAAAAAAACCCCGGCTTGCGCCGGGGTAAAACAGGGGTTCTTTTCTCAATGCCCTGCCGGAGGAGATTGTTCGCTGAGTCGTATTCCGTCGTTACTTGAATTTCTTGCCGATTTCGTGGCCGATGGCGGCGCCCGCGCCCGCACCGACCACGGTCCCGGTGGTGCTGCCGCCGGTCAGTACCGACCCGGCAACACCGCCGATTACTGCACCGGTGGCCGCCCCGACCTGGGCATTGCTTGGCGAAGTGGTGCAGGCGCCGGTCATCAGGGCGATGGTGACAATCAAAATGAGGCGTTGCATTGGCATGGGTGTCATTAAGTGCAATTTCTCTGCAGACCTACTCAGCAGAGACCGTGCCAGACAAATAACTCAATAAAAACAATAAGTTAAAATGATTGCGGCGCCGTGTATGTCGTCACCGCGCGACAGATTGCACTCAGTTGATTTAACTTGTTGTTTTAAAACAATTATTTTGTCTCCGCCCGGAGACGGCTGGCTGCCGCGAAAAATGTGTGATTTGTCCTGCCCGAACCGGCGATTTGGCGGCTACTCGCCACCCTGTCCGGATTTCGGCGGAGCAATCCCGTCAAATCACCGCTGGTCGGCCTTGGGCGCACGCCAATCGGGTGCATTGCAGGTACGGGTTATGCATGTACTTGGTCAGGTAAAGCAGGGGAACTGGAGGTGCATCATGAGCGTGCTGCTGATCGTGTTTATGCTGTTTTTCGGCTCTGTCACATGGCTGGCCGGAATGCGCTTGCATCGTCTGCTGTTCTCAGAACGCAATCTGCAACCGCGGTTGGCGCTGCGGGGCGGGGCCGATAAAATCGAGTGAACAAGAGCCGTGACCCACGGAGATGGGTGCGCACGGGTTACAGGGGAGTGCAATGCTGAATTTTTTGACGGGCGGCAAGGTCGACCATCCGATGGCCGACCCCAAACAGGCCCGCGAAATCATCGCCGAGCTGCCGGCCGATTCGCTGAAAGCGCTGGGCGACATTACGCACTGGCTGGACAGCCTGGTCGAAACCAAGGGGTTCAAGGCGGATCGCCTGTTCGAGAACATCGACCTGCTCGACACCGCCGCAAAAAATCACCAGCGCAAGCTGGCCCAGGATTATTTTTCAATGTCACGGCAGCAGAAGTTCCAGGAGAACCGCCTGTGGACCGCCAGCTACGTGTTCTGGAAGGCGCTCAGCAATGCCTATCTCGAATGCGTTTCACGATTCGAGGGCGGCCAGACCGGAGGGACGGTGATTCGCAAAAGTCTCCCTGTCATCGTTGCGCGGTCGCTGCGCGCGCTGGCGTTGCAGCTGAAATGGATACTGGTCCGCTACGGGCCGGTCGAATCGAAGATATGGACCGACGTGGGGCGCCTGTACCAGTTTGCCGAGGCTACCGGGTTTGCAGCCAGCTCCATCGCCATTTATCCGGGTGCGCATGGCGGAGGCACGGTGCAGCAGGAATTTCTCAAGGCCCTGATCCTCGGCATATCATCCACTGACGGGCTGAGCCCCCAGCGGCAGGAAATTGCCGAGCGTGCCATTGCCCATTTTTCACCAGACTTTCGCATAGCGGCGAAGCCGGGCCCGGGGTGCGGCTACTGTTTTGACATCGCTTCCGGAAAACCGCCTTTGCGCATCGTCGGTGATATTCCGAAAGCGCAGACTGCCAGGTTTTTCGGCGCCGGTGCGGCGCTCGCCAAACTGCAACGAGTCGAAGCAACCATTCGCGAAACCGGTGCCGTGCCCTCCGACGTACACCTGGGGGGCAGCTACGAGGGCGGCGTTGTGCTGCCTGTGTTCAGGCACCTTGCTGCCTACTGGTCGGACGATGCGCCCGAGCGCAGTACCCAGCGTCGACACATCGCGACGCGGATGACGGTGCTTCACGGGCTGGAGGAGATCCTGCGCATCCTCGATCCGGCCAACAGCGATGAACTCGATTTCAGCAATGACGCCGCCTCGGAGTCTTCCGCCGAGAGCTGGATTGTCGAGAATGTCAGCGACGGCGGCTGCGGTGCGATCATCCCGGCGGCGAAAAGCGACTGGGTGCGCGTCGGCGCGCTGATCGGCGTCAAGACGGAAATCGCGCAGCACTGGGGCATCGGCATCATCCGCCGGGTCACCCGCGATGAACATCAGCAACGCCGCGTCGGCATCCAGGTGCCGTCCAAAATCGTGATCGCGGTGCGGATCGGCAAACACGGAGCCGTGGCGGCCGATTCGGCATTGCTGCTGTCGACGACGCCGGACAAGCTCGGTGAAGTGGGGGTGGTCATGCGCGACGGCATCTACAACTCCCGCGACAGCCTCGACATGACCGTCAACAACAAGCAGTACCTGCTGCTGCCTTCGCGGCTTGCCGAAGGCGGTGAGGACTTCGACTGGGCGATGTTCAAGCCGATGGCGCGCGGCTGAACACTCCGTTTGTGCCATTTCAGGAAATCTTCCGCCAGTTCGCAGCGAAATCCCGCCTCGGTCATCAGCGGTTTTGATTCTGACATCAGCGAAATTCCTGGCCCATTGCAGGAGAGTTTGCGTTAAATCAATGCGACCTCCACTCCGGAACGTGAAAATGAACCCGTAAGTCGGTGATGTTGACCGGCACGGGTTGCAATAATCACAAAAAAGAGACTGCCATGTTGAAGAAACTGGTTCCGGTTCTTGTCCTGTCCGCGGCTTGCGCTTCTGCGCTGGCAGCCGACGTCACCTACACCAAGGATATTGCACCGCTATTCAAGGATCGGTGCGAAGAATGTCATGGCAAGAACTCGCCTGACATACATGCCTTCAAGAAAGACCAGAAGAAATTCGAGAAGGAGAAGCTGGGTCCGCGCATGGCCACCTACGATGAGTTGATCGCATTCATCGGCTGGCCCGACACCGGTGCCATCATGCGGCGGCTGGACGACGGCAAGTCGGTCAAGGGCGGCAAAGCGGGCAACATGTACAAACATCTCGGCGAGACCGACGACGAACGTCAGAAAAACCTGGCGGTATTCAAAGCCTGGGTCGGCGAAGGCGGCTGGAATCTGAACCGGTTCAAGGCTAGGGGCGACGTGCCGGCGATCACCAAGGAGCAGATGGACAAGCTGCTGCTCAAGTACTGAGCGCCTTTCGCGGCAGTCTGTTTGACCGACCAGGGCAGTGATTGCCCCGGTCGGCTGTTCCTACCCGAGTTTTGTCACGCCCGAAGAGTTGAGGCGCGCGATCGCCTCGTCGTCGTATCCTGCCTCACGCAGGATTTCCGCGCTGTGTTCACCGAGCCGGGGTGCCGGGCGATGCGGCATGGCGTCGGCACCGGAATAGTGGCTGGCCAGGGTCATTTCGCGCAGGCGGCCTTCGGTGGGATGTTCTGATTCCCTGAAGAAACCCACCGCAGCCAGATGCGGGTCATGCAGCAGGTCGTCCACGGTCTTCATCGGCGCCGACGGGATGTCGGCTTCGCGCAACAGTTTTTCCCATTCCGCAGTGGTGCGCTGTTTCAGCTGTTCGGCGACGAAGGCATAAATCGCTGAGAAATTGCGCGAGCGCGCCTCGTGGTTGCGGAAGCGCGGATCGGCTTCGAACATCTCTTCGCGGCCGATCATCCTGAAGAACGCGCGCCAGTGTTTGTCGTTGTAGACCAGCACGCACATGTAGCCGTCCTTGGTCGGATAGGGCGCGCGGTGCTCGGCGAGCATGCGTTCGTAGCCGTGGCGGCCTTCCGGCGGTTCAAAGGTATGGCCGCAAAGATGGTCAGCCAGCACCATCTGCGTCACTGTCTCGAACATTGGCACTTCGACCGCCTGGCCCTTGCCGCTGCGGCTGCGTGCGAACAGTGCGGTGGTCACCGCGTTGACCGAGGCCAGTCCGGTGATGCGGTCGGCAATCGCCAGCGGGGCGTAGCGCGGGCTGGAGGCGCCGGCTTCGTGGATCAGCGCCGGCATCGCCGACATGCCCTGGATCAGATCGTCGTAGGCGGGCTGGGCGGCGTAGGGGCCGCGCTGGCTGAAACCGTAGGCACCGACATAGATGATCTGCGGATTCACCGCGGCGACCTCTTCGTATGAAAGCTTCAGCCGTTTCATCGCCTGCGGTCGCACGTTGTAGATCAGCACGTCGGCGGTTTTCGCGAGTTTCAGCAGTGCTGCATGACCTTCCGGTTTTTTCAGGTCAAGCACGATCGAGCGCTTGTTGCGGTTGTGGTGCAGGAAAATGTGTCCCATGCCCGGATGCCGCATCGGCGCGTTGTGGCGCAGGATGTCGCCGTCGGGCGGTTCGACCTTGATGACGTCGGCGCCGAGATCGCCGAGCAGCTGGGTGGCGAACGGGCCCATGACCACGGTGGTCAGGTCGAGGATGCGGACGCCTTCGAGCGGTTGGGACAAGCGGTTTTCCTTTCAGGAGGGAATGATTACTGCGGCTCGATGCCGGCAGCCTTGACCAGCCGCGCCCATTTCGCCAGCTCGCTTTTCTGGAATGCAGCGAGTTCTGCGGGCGCCAGCGGCGCGACATCGATGCCCATTACCGAAAAGCGTTCACGCACGTCGCTGCGTGCGAGGATCTTCGCCGATTCCGCTTCGACGCGGGCAATCACCGGTTTCGGCGTGCCCGCTGGTGCGAACAGCGCGAACCACGCGATCAGTTCGAAATCCTTCACCGTCTCGGCAATTGCCGGCACGTCGGGGAGCAGCGAGGCGCGTTTCTTCGAAGTCACGCCCAGTGCACGAACCTTGCCCGACTTCACCTGCGGCGTGCCGGTGACCATGTCGGCATAGACCATGTTGATCTGGCCGCCCATCACGTCGGCCAGCGCCGGCGGGATGCTCTTGTAGGGAATGTGATTGACCTCGATGCCGGCCATCTGCTGGAGCATGAAAATCGGCACCAGGCTGCCGGCGCTGCCGGAGCCGACGGTGAGCTTGCCCGGCTGCTGTTTCGCCAGTGCGATCAGTTCCTTCATCGATTTTGCCGGCAGCGACGGGTTGGCGACCAGCACGAAGGCGATGGTGCCGATGCGGGTGATCGGCGCAAAATCCTTCACCGGATCGTAGTTGATTTTTTTCATCAGGCTGGGTGCTGCGGCGCTCGGCGTGTTGGTGCTCATCAGCAGCGTATGGCCGTCCTTCGGTGCGCGCGCCGCGAGTTCGGCGCCGATGGTGCCGTTGGCGCCGGCGCGGTTGTCGATGACCATCGGCTGGCCCAGGGACTCGGAAAGATGCTGACCGATGGTACGTGCGACAGTGTCAGTGGCGCTGCCTGCACCGAAGGGCACGATGATGCGCA
>JAYQOT010000015.1:0-12724 GCA_038144955.1 Burkholderiales bacterium
GCGCGTCATCGTGGACGACGCGGATCACCATTGCCGCAGAAAAAGAATTGAAAGACGCAGAGGAAGCGTGGCGAGCGGCGCAAGCCCAAGGAGCACGGAGCGCAGTAACCGAGACATATCAGAGCAGATAGGCGAGGTTAGGAGCACCGCGCGACGCAGGGATTGAGCCGCACAGCAGCTTCATCGGAATTAATCAAACGACGTTGCGTTTATGGAGATCTGTAATATCTCCGTCGCGGTAACCCAGCTCGCGCAGGATCTCGTCGGTGTGCTGGCCGCAATCCGGCGTCGCGCTGCGGATTTCATGCGGGGTGCGCGACAGGCGCACCGGCTGGTTGACCACCGCAACGTCGCCGACGCCCGGGATGTGCAGCGGCGCCGCCATCTTGTTGTAGATCACCTGCGGATCGGCGAAGACCTCGTTCATCTTGTAGATCGGGCCGCCGGCAACACCGCATTCCTCGAAGCGCGCGGTCCAGTGCGCCTTGTCGTGCTTGATCATCAGCGCCTGCAGTTCCTTGTTCAGCGCGGCACGGCTCTTCGAGCGCGCAGCGCGGTCCTTGTATTCCGGCTTCTCGTTGAGGCCTTCGGCACCCAGCGCCTTGCACAGCCGCGCGAACATCTCATTATCGCCAGCGGCGATGTTCATGTAACCGTCGCTGGTCTGGAATACGCCCGTGGGGATCGAGGTCGGATGATCGTTGCCCGCCTGTTCCGGTACTTCCTTTTCCACGGTCCAGCGCGCAGCCTGGAAATCGGTCAGCGCAATCATCGCGTTGAGCAACGACACTTCCACCCACTGCCCTTCGCCGGAAGCTTCGCGTTCAAGCAGCGCGGTCATGATGCCCAGCGCGCAGTAGAGGCCCGAAGCCGAATCCGAGACCGCGCAGCCGGCGCGCATCGGACCGCGACCGGGCTCCCCGGTGATCGCCATCAGTCCGCCCATGCCCTGCGTGACCTGGTCGAAGCCCGGACGCTTGACGTAGGGCCCGCTCTGGCCGAAACCGGAAATGCTGGCGAGGATGATCTTTTTGTTGACCTTCTTCAGCGACTCGTAGTCGATGCCGAGGCGGTTCTTGACGTCCGGCCGGTAGTTCTCGGCGACGACGTCGGATTTTTCCGCGAGCTTCATGAAGATCTTCAGCCCGTCCGGGTCCTTCAGGTTCAGCGTCATGCCGCGCTTGTTGCGGTGCAGGTTCTGGAAGTCGGCGCCGGTGCGCTTGCCGCCCCAGCCGTCGGACAGGTTGAGTCCCGGCGGCGTCTCGATCTTGATCACGTCAGCACCCCAGTCGGCGAACTGGCGCACGCAGGTCGGGCCGGAGCGCACGCGGGTGAGGTCGATGATGCGGTAACGGGACAGCGGGCCGCGGCGTTGGCTATCAGCACTCATTGAATTCTCTCTTCAAAACAGGGATTTAAACAGGAACGGCCGGTGCTGCTGAAATGGCGCACCGCTGACCAACAGTGTTCGATTTTCGCACAAAGCCGTAGAGCGCGGAACGCTCAATGCCGGTGCTTCGGCATCTCGGCAATGCACGTTAGAATCCCCGCACCATGTCAAAACTCAAACTCAACGATTACGAACAATCCCTGCTCGCCGGGGCCGAAGGCAAACCGCGACAGAATGCGATGCGGCAGCTCGTCTCTGTGGGTGAATTCTTCGATGCGCCGGACCTGGTGGAAATATCCCAGGTCCACCTGATGGCCGACGGCGAAGCACTGGGCCTGTCCTGTGTCGAATTCCTTGAGGAACTCGCCAGGAGTCCCAAGGCCGAACGCACGGTGCGGGTGCCGACCATCACCGATCCGCGCGGCGCCGATTTTTCCGCCTACGAACGCATCAAGCAGGACAAATCCTTTGTCGAAATCGAGCGCCGTGCCATAGCAGCATTCCGTGCGCTCGGCGTGCTGATGACCGACACCTGCATCAACTACCAGACGATCACCCCGCCGGTGAAGGGCGAGCACCTTGCCTTCGGCGACACCGGCTCCAGCATCTACGCCAATTCAGTGCTGGGCGCGCGCACCAATTTCGAGGGCGGCCCTTCGGCACTGGCCGCAGCACTGACCGGCCGCGTGCCCCGTTACGGATTCCATCTCGACAGCCATCGCCGTGGCCACACCCGATTCACTGTCGAACACCAGCCCCAGGACCTCTCTGACTGGGGTGCACTCGGCGGCATCATCGGCCGGCGCATGAAATCGTATTTCGAGGTACCGGTCATCGAAGGCATCAATGGGTCGCCAACCTCCGACGAGATCAAGCATTTCGGCGCCGCACTGGCGAGTTTCGGCTCCACCGCCCTCTTTCACATGGTTGGCGTGACCCCGGAAGCCCCGGATCTGAAATCGGTGTTCGACGGCAAGCCACCGCAGGCCACCGCCATCACGCAGGACGATTATCGGAAATTCTTCGGCACCTTCGGCGTCGGCGATGACAAGCTCGACGTCGTGGTATTCGCAGCACCGCAACTCTCGCTGATCGAGCTCGACCAGCTCGGTCGCTTGCTCGACGGCAAAAAAGTGCACAAGGGCGTCACCCTGATCGCCGCCACCAGCCCTGAAATCAAGAATGGCGCCGACCGCCTCGGCATCACTGCGATGATCGAGAACGCCGGCGGCCTGCTGCTCGAGGGCGTGTGCTTCTACCAGATGCATGCCCGCGAAATCGGCGAGGCCAACGGCTGGAAACGGCTGATGTCAAATTCGGCAAAGATCGTCAACATCCTCGGTGGCTACGGCTACGAAACCGTGCTTGGCAGCATGGCCCGGTGCGTTGACAGTGCAGTGGCCGGGAGGATACTCAAATGAGCACGATCACTCTGAAGGCCCATCGCGGCATCGGCGCTGAAGTCGAAGGCATTGCGCTCGCCGCAGCCGACAATTTTTCAGCGCGTTACGACCTTGATCGCATCACCGGTGTGTTTTCGCGTCCCCAGCATGCACTGGCGGGACAGAACTATGTCGGCAAGATCCTCGTCCTCAATGCCGCCAAGGGCGGGGTTGCCACTGCGTGGATGCTGCGTGAAATGGCAGCGCGAAAGAAAGCGCCGCTGGCGCTGCTGCTCAATTTTGCCAACCCGATCATGGCGCAGGGTGCGGCCTTCGGCGGCATTCCGCTGATGGACCGTTTCGAGGGCGATGTCACCTCACTGATCCGCAGCGGCGACCGCGTCAGGGTCATACCGGAGCGCGGCGAAGTCATCATCACCCGCGGCTGATATCCGGGCCATGCCTGCTGCATTGGGCTAGAATGGCCCGATGAACGCCCCGGTGCAGCCCGTTCCCGTCGATCTCGAGCGCCAGCAGGCAGTATGCCGGGCTCTGCGCGCATTCCTGCCGGAAGCGAGCGTGCTGTTCGAGCGCGAGGACGTCACCCCCTACGAATGCGACGGTCTTTCCGCTTACCGCCAGGTACCGATGGTGGTGGCGCTGCCGGAGAACGAAGCGCAGGTCTGCGAAATCCTCGAGACCTGCCATGCAATGCGCGTGCCGGTGGTGGCCCGAGGCGCGGGCACAGGACTGTCCGGCGGCGCGCTGCCACTGGGCAACGGCGTGCTGCTGTCGCTGGCCAAGCTGATGAAAATCATCAACATCGATCCGCTCTCGCGTACTGCGCGCGTGCAGCCCGGTGTGCGCAACCTGGCGATTTCGGAAGCTGCAGCGCCCCATGGCCTTTATTACGCGCCTGACCCGTCGAGCCAGATCGCGTGCTCGATCGGCGGCAACATCGCCGAGAATTCCGGCGGCGTGCACTGCCTGAAATACGGCCTCACCGTGCACAACGTAATCAAGCTGCGGGTCGCAACCATCGAAGGCGAGATCGTCGAGCTCGGTGGCGGTGGACTCGATTCTGCAGGCTACGACTTCCTTGCGCTGATGACCGGCTCCGAAGGCCTGCTCGGCGTGGTCACTGAAATCACCGTCAAGCTGCTGCCGAAGCCGGAATCCGCTCAGGTGGTGCTGGCCGCGTTCGGCGAGATGGCCACCGCAGGCCAGGCCGTGGCCAATGTCATTGCCGCCGGCATCATTCCCGCCGGCATGGAACTGATGGACCAGCCGGCGACGATGGCGGTGGAGCCGTTCGTCAATGCCGGCTACCCGACTGACGCCGCCGGCATCCTGCTCTGTGAATCCGACGGCACCCACGAGGAAGTACGCGACGAGATCGCGCGTATCGAGAAGATCATGGAAGACAGCGGCGCACACATCGTGCGCACCTCGCGCGACGAAGCAGAGCGCCTCAAGCTGTGGGCCGGACGCAAGGCCGCCTTCCCCGCGGTGGGCCGGCTGTCGCCGGACTATTACTGCATGGACGGCACCATCCCCAGGAAGCGCATTGCCGAAGTACTGCGCGCCATCGCGGAGATGGAAAAGAAATACGACCTGCGCTGCGCCAACGTGTTCCACGCCGGCGACGGCAACCTGCATCCGCTGATCCTCTACGACGCCAACGATGCCGACCAGTTGCAGCGCACCGAGGCTTTCGGTGCGGAAATCCTGAAGCTGTGCATCGATGTCGGGGGCACCATCACCGGAGAGCACGGCGTCGGCATCGAAAAAATCGACTCGATGTGCGTGCAGTTCGGGGCCGCGCAGCTCGAAACCTTCCATGCACTGAAACACGCCTTCGACGAGCACGGCCTGCTCAATCCCGGCAAGGCGGTGCCGACGCTGCACCGCTGTGCCGAGTTCGGGCGCATGCACGTGCATTCCGGCAGCGAAAAATTTCCCGAGCTGCCGCGTTTCTGAGATGACGGATACGATACAGCCGATCGCGGATGCCGTCCGCGCCGCAGCCGCCGCCGGAAAACCCCTGCGCATCCGCGGTGGCGGCAGCAAGGATTTCTACGGCAACGCTGCCCAGGGCGAAATCCTCGATGTCTCAGGTCATCGCGGCATCATCGATTACGAACCCACCGAACTGGTGATCACTGCCCGCGCCGGCACTCCGCTTGCCGAAATCGAGGCGGCGATGCGCGACAAGGGCCAAATGCTCGGCTTCGAGCCGCCATCATTCGGCGGCAACGCAACGCTTGGCGGATGCGTCGCCGCGGGACTATCGGGACCGCGCCGACCCTACGCCGGTTCGGTGCGTGATTTCGTACTCGGCGTGCGCCTGCTCAACGGCAACGGCGTTGACCTCTCCTTCGGCGGCCAGGTGATGAAGAACGTCGCCGGCTACGACGTATCGCGACTGGTCACCGGATCACTGGGCACGCTGGGGGTAATCCTCGAAGTCTCGCTGAAGGCACTGCCGCTGCCTCCGGCCGAACTGACGATCTGCCGCGAGCAGACCGCGCCGGAAGCGATTGCGCTGATGAACGAATGGGCCAGCAAGCCGTTGCCCATCACCGCCACCTGCCATGTTGAGAACCGTCTCTATGTGCGTCTTGCAGGTGCTGCGCCGGCAGTCAGGGCGGCTGCAGGCAGGCTCGGCGGCGAAGAAGTCAGCAGCGCCGCGGAATTCTGGCGCGACATCCGCGACCAGCGTGACCTGTTTTTTGCCGGCGTCGCGCCGCTGTGGCGGCTGTCGCTGAACCCGGCCACGCCGCACCTCGCACTGCCGGGACCGCAACTGATCGAATGGGGCGGCGCGCTGCGCTGGATCAAGTCCGATGCCGATGCGGCAGACATACGCAAGGCGTCGCGCGAAGGTGACGGCCACGCCACGCTGTTCCGCCGCGGCAAGGCCGGCGTTCCCGTTTTCCACCCGCTGCCGGAGACGCTGCTCGTGCTGCACCGGCGCGTCAAGCAGGCGATGGATCCGGCCGGGATACTCAATCGCGGCCGCCTCCATCCGGATTTCTAGTCATGCAGACCCGTCTCGCCGATTTCATCAAGGACACGCCGCAGGGCCGCGAAGCCGATGCCATCCTGCGCAAATGCGTGCACTGCGGTTTCTGCACCGCCACCTGCCCGACCTACCAGCTGCTCGGCGACGAACTCGACGGGCCGCGCGGCCGCATCTACCTGATCAAGCAGGTGCTCGAAGGCGAACCGGCCACGGAAAAAACGCAGCTGCACCTCGACCGTTGCCTGACCTGCCGTTCCTGCGAAACCACCTGCCCGTCCGGCGTGCAGTACGGACGGCTGCTCGACATCGGTCGCGGCCTCGTGCACAACCAGATCGGCCGCAGCGGTTTCGAGAAAACACGGCGCCAGGCGCTGGCTAGCGTTTTGCCGCAGCCCGCGCTGTTCAATCCGCTGCTGACGGCAGGACGCATCGCGCGCAACCTGCTGCCCAAGGTGCTCGATGACATCGTGCCCGATGCACCACGGAAAGCGCGGCCCTGGCCGATGGGCGGCCACGCGCGGCGCATGCTGGTGCTCGAAGGTTGCGTGCAACCCGCGCTTTCTCCGGCAACCAACGCCGCGGCTGCACGCGTGCTCGACCGGCTGGGTATCACTCTGGCGCACGCACCGAATGCCGGTTGCTGCGGTGCCGTGACCTTCCATCTTGACGATCAGGAACGCGCGCTCGCGGCCATGCGCCGGAACATCGATGCCTGGTGGCCGCACATCGAACAGGGCGCCGAGGCGCTGGTGTTCACTGCCAGCGGCTGCGGCGCCATGATCACCGACTACGGCCACCTGCTCGCGCACGACCCCGCCTACGCCGAGCGTGCCAAGAAAATTTCGGACCTCGCACGCGATCTCAGCAGCATCATCGAGGGCGAAAAAGATAAATTAAAACAGATACTTGCGGGATCCCGCCCCGGGGGTAAATGCGTTTTTCATGCTCCCTGCTCGCTGCAGCACGGCCTCAAGCTCAAGGGCAAGGTCGAAGCGCTGCTCGGCGAACTCGGCTTCGATCTGGCACCGGTGGAAAACGCACACCTGTGCTGCGGTTCGGCCGGTACCTATTCGATCCTGCAGCCGGAAATTTCCGCGCAACTGAAAACCAACAAGATCGCAGCGCTCTCCGCGCATGCACCGGCACAGATACTCACCGCCAACATCGGCTGCCAGACGCATCTGCAGTCGTCATCCAAAGTACCGGTCCGTCACTGGATTGAAGCCGTGGATGACCTGTTAAGCCGGTAATCATCTTCCTCCGTTCCCGCCACAGCACCGGAGTGGCCGGAAAAGCAGGTGAGCGCGGACCGGAACAAGGAGCCGCGCAGAAAAATGCCGAGACATGACTTTGATGGTCAGGCGAGGCATTTTTCGAGCAAGCGACGCCGTTACGGACGCGTGTAACCGCTTTGACGGCATCCAGTGCGGGGCTTGTACTTTTTGTGAAACAGGCGTACCTTCCGCAACGGAAGCAGTACGCGGGCACAAAAAAATTACGTCCAGGTACTTGTACTTTTTGTGACAGCAGCGTACTCTCCAGCGCAATTTACATGCAAAGGAGCGCGCAATGCCTGCTGTTGCATCCGTTACTGCCTACGACCTCGCGGTCAGCACACCGAGCAAACGTGCCGCGAAACCGCCACGCCGCATCAACGGCATTCCCGTCTACGAGCAGGAGTTCTGGACCAGCAAGCAGCGCCAGGCCAATCCGCTGCACGAAGTGTCCTACCGCGGCTGCTTCAAGCCGCAGTTGCCCGCCTATTTCATCGACCGGCTGAGCAAGCCCGAAGACGTCATTTACGATCCGTTCAGCGGTCGCGGCACCACTGCGATCGAGGCGGCACTGATGGGCCGCAAGGTCATCGCCAACGACATCAATCCTTTGTCGGCCATGCTGACCAGCCCGCGCCTGCAGGTACCGCTGATCGCCGCCATCGACGTCAGACTGCGTGCGATCAAGCTGGCCGAAAAGCGCAAGAGCGATCTGGACCTGTCGATGTTCTACCACCCGGATACCGAGCGCGAACTGCTGAACCTGCGTGCCTGGCTGGCCGAGCGCAAGGCCAGCTGCATGGAGGACGATGCCGACCGCTGGATCCGCATGGTCGCGACCAACCGGCTGACCGGGCATTCGCCGGGATTTTTTTCGGCGTACACGCTGCCACCCAACCAGGCGGTGTCACCCGAAAGCCAGATCAAGATCAACGAGAAAACCGGCAAACCTCCGGAATACCGTGATGTGCGCGCACTGATCCTGCGCAAGTCGATGCAGTTGCAGAGCGATATCAACGCCGCCGCGCGCTGGCGCCTGCAGCAGGCCGCAGCCAGCGCCCAGTTCTACTGCGCCCCTGCGGCATGGACGCCGGGAATCGCCGACGACAGCGTCCAGCTGACGGTCACCTCTCCGCCGTTCCTCAACGTGGTGCAGTACGCCAAGGACAACTGGCTCAGGTGCTGGTTCAACGGTCTCGATGCAGACGCCATTGGCGCCGGCATCACCATGGCGAGCAGCGTCAACGAATGGTCAGAAGCGATGTACGCCGTACTGTGCGAACTGCAGCGGATCACCCGCCCGAAGGGCTGGGTCGCATTCGAGGTGGGTGAAGTGCAGCGCGGGTCGGTGAATCTCGACGAGGCCGTAGTGCCACTGGCCATCGAAGCGGGTTTCCGCTGCGAAGCCATCCTGATCAACACCCAGAAATTCACCAAGACCTCGAACATCTGGGGCATCGGCAACAACGAGCGCGGTACCAACAGCAACCGCATCGTGATGCTGCAAAAACCCGCGTAACAGCGGCCTCCGCGCCGCAGCGACTGCAGGCCGTCAGTCGACGACGATCTTCGCCGCCTTGACGACCTGGGTGTATTTGGCGATCTCGGACTTGATCAGCGCACCGAATTCTCCCGGCTTGCCGCCAGCAGGCTCCAGTCCCTGTTGCGCCAGAGCCTCATGCATGCCCGGCAAGCCCAGCGCCTTCAGCGTGTCCTGGTTGAGCTTGCCGACAATGCCGGTCGGGGTCTTAACTGGGAGCAGGATGCCCTGCCAGTTGGCAACACTGAATCCCTTGACGCCGGATTCGGCAACGGTCGGAACTTCAGGCGCTGCAGCAGCGCGCTTCGCAGTAGTCACCGCCAGCGCGCGCAGCTTTCCGGTCTTGATCTGGGGCAGTGCCGGGGGCATGGTGCTGAAAATCAGCTGCACACGGCCGCTGATGAGGTCGGCCATTGCCGGACCAGTACCCTTGTACGGCACGTGCAGCAGGTCGGTGGCGGTCGCATACTTGAACAATTCTCCTGCCATGTGCAGCGAGGAGCCGGTTCCGGCGCTCGCGTAACTCAGCTTGCCCGGACTGGCCTTGGCGAGCGCAATCAGCTCCTGCACTGATTTCGCCTGCACCGATGGATGCACGGCAAGGATGAAAGAGGATGTCGCCACCAGCGCCACCGGCGCGAAATCGCGCAGCGGATGGTATGGCAGCTTCTCCTTCAGCGCCGGCGTCTGCGCGAGGTTGCCGACACTGCCGAGGAATATGGTGTAACCGTCGGGATTGGCCTGCGCGGCAATGGTCGCGCCCAGCGCGCCCCCGGCGCCGCCCCGGTTGTCGACCACCACCTGCTGCGATACCACCTCGGACAGGCGCTGGCCCAGCGTGCGCGCGAGGATGTCGTTGCCGCCGCCGGGCGGGAACGGCACCACCAGGCGCAGCGTTTTCTCCGGATAGGCTGCTGCTGCAGTCAGGTCTGCGAACATGCCGCAGACAATCAGCGCCGCGCAAACAGTGCCCCGAAATCCCGAAACAACAAAGCTTTTCATAGAACTCTCTTCAGTGGGTTGATAAGCGGCCACAAGCCGCAGAAAATGAATTCACTTCAATGACTCAAACTGCCGCTCCCGCTCGCGCAATCGCGCCGGCGTCGATCAGGTTTTCCACATCCCAGCACATCCGGATCACTTCTTCGATCTGCGCGGCGCCGAGTACGCCTTCCGCGAGGCCGCGGAACTTGGCTTCGAGATCAGCATCGGTCATCGGCCGCTCCAGCGTGCCCAACGCCTGTTCGACGCGGCGCTCGAGCCGGCGCCCGTCCCGCAGCGTAATGAAAACATGTGACTGCACGCGGCCGATGCTCTCGTCGCGTTCTATGCGCACTTTTTTGCGCAACGCGACCGTCGCCGGATCCAGCACCGCGGCATCACTGAACTCCGCCTCCCCCGCACGGCCGAAACGCAGCGCCACTGCCGCGGCGTGATAGACGCTGAATTTACCTTCGAGACCGGTTTGCGGATTGTCCTTGGCGGTCAGCTCGAACACGATCGGGCTGACCCTGAGGTCCACGCGCTCGATCATCTCCGGCGTCAACCCATATTCATTGCGCAGCTGGATACAGCCATCGATGGTGCCGTGAACCACCAACCCGCAGGCGTAGGGCTTGTACATGTTCGACATCAGTTCCCAGCGCCCGCCCCACTCCGCAGTGATGATGGACGGATCAAATTTCGTGGACATCACCTGCCCGAAACCGCGTTTGGCCTCAATGCCCTGCTCCGAGCTGGTGAAATTGTTCGCGGCCAGCAGTGCCGCACCGAGTCCGTTCTGCGCTGCACGGCCTGGGTGCAGGCTCTTGCACATCGAGCCGAACATTTCGCGCAGACCGGCTGACTGCGTCGCAGCTATTCCCAGCGCCCAGCTCATCTGCTGCTCGTTCAGGCCAAGCAGCATGCCTGCTGCGGCCGCGGCACCGAACACGCCAGCCGTGCCGGTGATGTGCCAGCCAGCCATGTAATGCTCGGGAAACACCGAGAGCCCGATCCGGCACTCGGCTTCAACACCAAGAACAAAAGCATGAACCAGGTCAGCCCCGCTGATTTTTTTCCATTCGGCCAGCGCCAGCAGCGCCGGCAGCACCGGCGCGCTGGGGTGGATCGCACGGGCATGGGTGTCATCGAAATCAAAGACGTGCGAGCTGATGCCGTTGATCAGCGCCGCGTTGAGGATGTCGACGCGTTCGGCGCGGCCAAGAATCTGCGCCTGCGGTGCACCAGCAAACGGCAGCACCGCAGCCAGAGCGTTTTCAGTAGTTTCATGGCGGGATGCGCCGATCGCACAGCCGCACCAGTTGAGCAAGGCACGTGCCGCCTCGTGGCGCACCGGCGGAGGAATGTCTCCCGGCACCGAGCGCACGATGTTGCGGGCAAGACCGCGGGTGACTTCCATGGACAATGGTGACGGGAACTGCGGACAGGACGTCCGCTAGTAGATCATCCCCGCCGCCGCCTCTTTCGGCAGGTCTTTCTCGGCCTCGCCGAGCTGTTCGTAGAACGACTCGATGTAGGCCTTGAAGGTGGTGTCGTGACGCTGCATTTCGATTTCGCCGAAATCCACCTGCGGACGGGGCTGCAGGTCGAAATGGTTGTGCTGGTCGCTGCCGCGCACCAAGCACGCCGGCATGCGCCGCTTGCCGATGTAGCGCGTGCGCGTCGGGATGTAGCTCAGCGCGATCCCGACACGGCGCTCGGTGGAGCGATTGGGTTGTGACTGATGCACCACGCAGGTGTGGTGCAGCGAAAACTGCCCCGGCCTGAGGATGGCGCGCTCGATCCGCGACTGGTCAAACCATTCGACGATGATCTGTCCCGCGGTATTGACGCTGTTCTTGATCAACCCGCTCTTCTGCTGCAACTGGCCGCGGATATGGCTGCCGGCGGCAAATTCAACCGGTCCCGCCTCGGCAGTGACGTTGCACAACGCGACCCAGGCCGTGACATGGTCAAACGGGCGCAGACCGAAATAGGTCGAGTCCTGGTGCCAGGCGGCGATGCCTTCGCTCTGCGGCTCCTTGATGAAGAAGCGGCTGGTGTAGAGCAGGATGTCGGGACCGAGCAGGTCTTCGACCGCATCAAGGATGGCCGGTGTGCGTGCCAGTTCATCCATCCACTTGCACATGAAATGCAGGTTGCCGCGGAATTTCTTGTCGATGGCCATCAGCGAACCGCCGAGTTTTTCCTCGGTTTTGCGCAAATCCTCGCGATAGCGCGCGACGTCGGCCGCGCCCAGCGCATCCAGCGGATACAGAAAACCGTCGGCACGGTAATCGCGGATCTGCCCGGCACTCAGTTTTTTTGGCATGTTGATGTCCCCGGTCTGTCCGGCCGTGGTGTCAACACATTGTGGTCGCAGCTGGCCGGAAAAAACACCGTGATAGTATAGCTGCGAAATCTGCACCAGACAGCGGCGCCACAGCGGAACTCTTCCGTCGAGGCGCGAAAAGCGATTCCGGAATCCGCGATGGCCATCGATTACCAGAAACTTCTCAACTGGGATATTCCACAGGTTGAACAGACGCTGACCAGGCGCGACACCATTCTTTATGCATTGGGTGTCGGCCTCGGCGCCGACCCGGTCGATGCCAGCCAGCTGCAATTCGTCTACGAGGAAAACCTCCAGGCGCTGCCGACAATGGCGATCATCCTCGGCTATCCCGGTCCGTGGCATGCCGCCGATGGCACGGGCGTCACCCGCAGCCACGTGGTGCACGGCGAGCAGGGCTTCGTGATTCACAAGCCGCTGCCGGTCGAGGGTGCGATCACCGGCAAGACCCGCGTCACAGCGGTGCTCGACAAAGGCAAGGACAAGGGCGCGCTGCTGCAGACGGCGTGCGATGTACGCGAAAAAGCCAGCGGCGACCTGATCTGCACGCTGACTTCCACCACCTTCTGCCGTGCCGACGGCGGTTTCGGCGGGCCGTCAGGACCGACCGCGGCGCCGCAGCCGATACCGGATGTGCCGGCGCAACAAGTATGCGATCTGGCGACGCTACCGCAGGCCGCGCTGATCTATCGCCTCTCGGGTGATTACAACCCGCTGCATGCCGATCCGGCGTACGCACAGAAAGCCGGATTCAAGATGCCGATCCTGCACGGCCGCGC
>JAYQOT010000015.1:13588-44333 GCA_038144955.1 Burkholderiales bacterium
CGGATGACCGCGTCGATCCCGGCCAAGGATCCGGCAACCGCGGCGCGCATCGAGCAGCGCAAGCAGGTCACTCCCGAGCACAACGCCCCGCTCGCGGTCTACCTGCTGAGCGATGCCGCCAGGGGCGTGAATGCCCAGGTGTTCGCCACACGCAAGAACGAGATTTTCCTGATGAGCCAGTCACGGCCGCTGCGCAGCATCCACCGCAGCGACGGCTGGACGCCGGAACGCTGCGCCGAGCACATGTACCCGGCGCTGAAGAGCGGGTTCTATTCGCCGACCGAGCGCACCGGCGACGTGTTTCCCTGGGATTCGATCTGATTCAATGGATCTGAAAGACTGGACACCATGAACGTACGCTGCGAAAAAAACGGCGGCATCGCCGTGCTGACGCTGGACCGCCCCGACCGTCTCAATGCGATGGCCGATCCGATGTGGGATGCGCTCTACGAACACATCAACGCCATCGCCGCCGATGACGACGTCCGCGCGGTGGTGCTCAAGGGCGAAGGCCGCGCTTTCTGCTCCGGCGGCGACGTCACCGGCATGGCCAAGTCCGACATCAAGTCGGGACGTGCGCGTTCGCAGAAACGCCACCGCACCATCATCTCCCTCTACAACCTCGACAAGCCGGTGATCGCCGCCACCCGCGGCCCGGTCTACGGCATCGGCAACGCGCTGGCTCTGGCCTGCGACCTGATTGTTGCTTCCGACACCACCAAGTTCTCGATGGCCTTCAAGAAAGTCGGCGTGGTGCCCGACGGCGGCGCGATCTTCTTCATGGTCCAGCGCCTGGGCATCGCCCAGGCCAAGGAACTGGTCTACACCGCGCGCGCTTTCGGCGCCAATGAGGCCAAAGAACTCGGCCTGGTATCACGCGTGGTGCCCGATGCCGAACTGGAATCCGCGGCACTGGCACTGGCAGCCGAATTCGCCGAGTCGGCGACCTATGCGCTGGCGCTGGCCAAGAAAATGTTCCAGGCCATGGCCGTGCCCACGCTGGAGCAGTTGTGCGAAATGGAGACCCTCGCTTCCGGCATCGTGCGCCTGACCCACGACCACCAGGAAGGCGTCGCAGCGTTCAAGGAAAAGCGCGCGCCGAAATTTCTCGGCAAATAGCCGGAAATCGTAACGCCTTGACGACCGCACGAACCGACAGCGACGCCGCCTGGCTCACCTGGCTGTGCGCAAGCCGCACCAGCTTTGCGGTGATGTTCACCACCTACGCCGCGTCCATCCCGCTGCTCAAGCCGGAATGGAATCTCACCGGCGGCGAAGCCGGCCTGATCCAGTCGGCCTGGCACATCGGTTACCTGTTCTCGCTGGTCGCCGTCGGCCTGCTCGCCGACCGTCATGGCGCCAAGCGCGTATTCATTATCTCCAGCGCCATCTCCTGCGTGTTCTCGCTGCTGTTCGCATTTTTTGCCAACGGTTTTTTCAGCGCGGCGCTGCTCTATGGTCTGACGGGATTGTTTTCCGGAGGTTCATACACCCCCGGGCTCGCGTTGATTGCGGAACGCTTCCAGTCGAAGGGCCGCGGCCGCGCGATGGGTTTCTATATTGCCGCCGCCTCCGGCGGTTACGCGCTAGCGCTGGTCATCACCGGCGCGGTGACGCCGCTGTTCGGCTGGCGCGGCGCGTTCATCGCCAATGCGCTCGGGCCGCTGATCGGAATCGCCCTCGCGCTCTACGCGCTGCGCGCGACACCCAACGTCGTTCATCCGCGCAGCGCAGAACAAGCTGCCGAGAAACCGGTCGGCGTGATTCTGGCCAACAAACCGGTCATGCTGGTGACCTGGGCCTATACTTTCCATTCCTGGGAAATGCTCGGCATGAAGGCATGGATGCCGGCGTTCCTGGCGGCCGCCGCAGCCTACACCACCGGCAGCAGTGCCACCGCATCGGCCAGCCTCGGCGCGGGACTCGCCGCAATCGCCTACGTCGGCAGCATGGCCGGCAGCGTCACCGGCGGCTGGCTCTCCGACCGCATGGGCCGCACCTGGGCCATGCTGCTGTTCGCCACCGTCAGTTCATCCTGCTCGCTGCTGCTGGGCTGGATGATCGGACTGCCGCTGTGGCTGCTGGTTGTGATCTGCTTCGTCTACAGTTTCGCCGCAGTCGGTGATTCGTCGGTATTTTCCACCGCCGCCACCGAACTGGTGCCGCCCCGCCTCATCGGCGCCGTCTATTCGGTACGTTCAGTGCTGGGTTTCGGCGCCGGCGCACTCGCACCCTGGGTGTTCGGACTGGTACTCGACGCCGCGGGCGCATTCCAGTCCTCCCCGGTGGTTACCTGGGGCCTGGCGTGGTGTTCGCTGGGCGTGATCGCAATGATGAGTCCGGTGGCGACCTGGCGGCTGCGACGCATGCCCGAAGCCGTGCAGATGGCCGGCGGAAAACGTTAAACTCGGCAATCCAGACTCCACACACCAGAACCGAAAAGCGGAACGCAATGAAAATTACCAAGCTCGACATCTACATCCTGCGCGCTCCCGATGACGGGCGCCCCCACTGGGTCAGTCATTTCATCGTACCGAAAGCCAACGAAATCCTGGTCCGCATGCACACCGATGCCGGCATCGAGGGCATCGGCATCGCCACCAGTTACACCCCGATCGAGGCCGCCATCAAGGCGTTCAAATCGGGCATCGCCGACCACATCATCGGCGAAGATCCGCTCGCTCCCGAAAAACTGCATCACAAGCTGTTCTGGATGACCGCGCAGCGCATCGCCTCGGAAAAAGGCTGGACCCGCGAGGCCGTCGTGCGTATCGCCGCGGCAGTGGACATCGCCGCGTGGGATGTCATCGGCAAGGCGGCCAAAATGCCGCTCTACCGGCTTTTCGGCGGTTTCCGCAGCGAGATACCCTGCTACGTGACCTGCGCCTATTACCGTGACGGCAAGACCATGTCCGAACTGAAGGACGAAATGCAGATGCTGAAGGCCCAGGGCCACCAGGGTTTCAAGGCCAAGGTCGGCGGCGTCTCGCTGGCCGAAGACATCAAGCGTCTGGAACTGGTCCGCGAAATTATCGGACCCGACAAGCAGATGATGGTGGACGTCAACCGCGCCTGGGACCTGCCCACCGCGATCCAGGCCGCGCGCGAAATGCTTCCGCTCAATCCGCGCTGGCTCGAAGAACCGGTGCGCTGGGCAGATGACCACCGCGAACTGAAAAAACTCGCGCAGCAGACCAATATCCCGCTGTCCGCAGGCGAGAGCGAACTCACCGGCTACGGCTGCCGAGACCTGATCGAGGACGGCGCGATACAGATCCTGCAGTTCGACTGCACGATGATGGGCGGCTTCACCATGGGCCGCAAACTCGCGGCGCTGTGCGAAATGAACCATGTCCAGGTTGCACCCCACCACGACTGTTTCATCCACGCCCACATCGTCGCCGGCAGTCCCGCGGGCTGCATCGTCGAATCGTTCACCGACCCTGAGCGCGATCCACTGCAGGCAGAACTGTTCGAGGACCCGCCGAAAATCGCCAATGGCATGCTGCACCTGAAGGAACAACCGGGACTGGGCTTGACGCTGTCGGAAAAAGCGCTGAAGAAGTTCGGCGAGAAAATTCTCTAACCCCGCCGCTCAGCCGAGCGGCGACACCCGGCCGACCATCTTCTCCAGCTCCATCAGCTCGGCGTTGGTGTGGTTGACCACCGGTGCATCAACGATCGAACGCCCCGAATCCACCTTGCCATAGACGAAATTGGCCTGGTGGTTGGTGCTGCGCACCTCTTTCTTCGATTTGTAAGTCACGCACTCGAGATCGACGGTGCCGTAGCAGGTGCAGAAGTAGGTCATGATCGAACTGGATTCGACATAGATGCCGGTGCCGCGGATGCCGGCGGTCACGGTCGCGGTGCGCAGCACGCGCGGCCCACCCTTGCCGAAAACCCCGAGCAGCCCCCCGGTCAGCACACGCAGTCCTGCAATGAAGCCGCGGCCGTCTATTTTCAGCGAGGTCAGCTGCCTCAGCCTGAAGGCATCGGGACCTACGGCAAAAGTGACGCTGCTGTCGGGTCCGGTCAGCACGCTGTCCCCGGGCTGGATTTTCGTGCCTGGCGGAGCCCGGAATCCATTGATGTAAAGCTCACCCATGGTGTCGCCGACCTGGGCCGCACGCACCTGACCCGGAACAGCGAGCAGCGCGCCCGCCCCCGCGATACCGCACAGAAAATTCCGCCGTCCCGTCGGATCATCCTGGGCTTGATGCAGCTTGCATGCCATAAGTAGCTCCTGATTGAGGTTTGATTTCAGTCGGTCGGCGCAACAAATCCTTACACCGGGCGCCGACTGTCGCGGTAAACTGCGGCATCAAACAAGAACAGACCACGCACCATGACTGCCGTTCCTGACGAACTGATTGCGAAGCTGCTGAAGGCCTGGAATTTTCTCTACAAGCGCGGTTTTATCGAAGGCTTCGGCCATATCAGTGCCCGCCTGCCCGACCCCGGCCTGTTCCTGCTGGCGCGTCATTCACTGGGTCCGCGGGCTACGGCCGAGGATTTCATCGTCGTTGACATGCAGGGTCGCAAGGTGGCGGGCGAAGGCGCGATGCCCGGCGAATATCCAATACACCTCGAAATCCTCAAGGCACGGCCCGACATCGGCAGTGTGATCCATTACCACGGCCTGCATTCGACCGCTTTCACCACCAGCGAACACCGCCTGCGACCCATCCACCTGATGGGCACCCTGTTCCACGACGGCATCCCGGTCTATGACGATCCGCGGCTGGTCACCAACGCTGACCGGGGCGGTGCACTGGCAAAGGCACTGGGCACACACCGTGCCGTGCTGATGCGCGCTCATGGCGCCGCCATCACCGGCGCCAGCGTCGAGGAATGCGTCGGCGGCACCTTCCTGTTCGAGGAAAACGCCCGGCGCGCGCATACCGCCGCCAGCATGGGCAAGCCGCTGTGGATCGACGACCAACTGGCAGCCGACGCCGGTGGCGAGCTGCTGAAAAGCCGCGGCCCGTTCAAGCGGGTGTGGGCATTGGTGGAAAGCGACAACGAAGAGACCGGTTAAACAACAAGACACTAGAGGAGATCAGCATGGCGCTCACAAACCATTTCAGGCAATGCGCAGCAATCGCAGCCGCTTGCTTCCCGGTTTTACTGGCATCGCCTGCGCTGCACGCGCAGAACTATCCGACCAAGACCATCCGCATGGTCCTGCCATTTGCCGGCGGCTCCGATACCGTCGGCCGGCTGGTCGCCGGCAAACTCTCCACCGCGCTGGGGCAGCAGGTCGTGCCCGATCCGCGGGTCGGTGCATCGGGCAACATCGGCTTCCTCGCCGGAGCAAAATCGCCCGCCGATGGCTACACGCTGACGATGGGCGCCGTGCCGGTGCTGACCAATCCCTTGCTCAACCCCAAGGTCGGTTACGACGGCATCCGCGATTTCACTCCGGTGGCGCTGCTGGCAACGATACCCAACGTGATCATCGTGCACCCTTCGGTACCGGTGAAAACCATGCGCGAGCTGATCAACCTTGCCAAGGCCAGCCCGGGCAAGGTCGCCTACGGCTCCGGTGGATTCGGTTCGGCCAACCACCTGGCCGCCGAACTGATCCAGTCGATGGCCAAGATCAAATTCACCCACGTCCCCTACAAGAGCGCGACTTTCGGCATTGCCGGCGCGCTGAGCGGCGAGGTGGACATGGTGATCGTGGTGATCTCGAGTGCTGTGTCCTACGTCAAGTCCGGCAAGATGCGGCCGCTGGTGATGCTGGATACCAAGCGCAACGGCTCGATACCCGACGTACCGACTTCTGCTGAAGCCGGAATCCCCGGTCTGGTTGCGGTCAACTGGTACGCGATCCTGGTGCCGGCAGGTACGCCGCGCCCCATCATCGACCGCCTCAATGCGGAATCGGTCAAGGCCATGTCGGAGCCGGAAATGCGCGAGCGCTTCGCCAAGCTGGGCGGAGAAATCCACACCCGCAATACCGAAGAAACGGCAGAATTCCTGCGCTCGGAACACGCGCGCTGGGCCAAGGTTATCGGCGAAGCCAACATCAAGGCCAACTGACCGCAACGCGCCGGACTTGAGGACGATCACTCCGGCGCGAGCTCGAATACCGCTCCGAGGACGGATGCGAGCTGCATGATGCCGACCAGCGCGGTGATCTCGACGATTTCCGCCGCGCTGAAATGCGCCTGCATTGCGGCATAAGTCGCATCGTCAACCGTGCCCTGACCCCTGATCACCGCTTCGGCAAAGCGCAGTGCAGCCGCCTCGCGCGGCGCAAGTCGGCCGTAGTCGCCATCGCCGATAGCCGCCAGTTCATCGGCAGAAACACCATGCTTGATGGCGTAGCGATAGTGCGAACCCGATGAATATTCCGAACCGCACAGCCGCGCAGTCTTCCAGGCGATTTTTTCCTTGAACGGACGCGGCAGCACCCCGGCATCAAGCGCGGCATGAAAATAGGCGCGGTGCGCGGCAAGCACGGCCGGCTGGTGCGCCAGCGTGCGGTACATGCCGGGCACGCGGCCCCGCGTCGCGCGCAACTGGTCAAACACCGGTTTCAGTTCCACGGGTTCGTTCTCGGGGTTCACCATCGGTATTCGCGCCATCTCCGCCTCTGCAATCCTCAACTGTTCCGCTGCTTCACCGCGTCAGGTCCGGCAGCCTCATGCCGAGGCCGAGCCTGAGCGCCTTCTCGTAGGCGCGCGCGGCCAGCGCCACGTCCTCGATCGCCACGCCCAGCGACTTGAACAGCGTGATGTCACCACGCGCCGTGCGACCCGGGGTTTTTCCCGAAACCACTTCACCGAGGCCGTGCACCCGATCCCAGCCCAGCAAACCCTCAGCCACCGGCGCCGCCAGGTCGGTGGATTCGTAGCGCACCTGCTCGGTATCGTCGGTGGCAATGAAATTCGCCCTCGCCACCACGGCACTGTCGAGTTCGCGACGGTGTTCGTAATTGGCGCCTATGGCATTGATATGCACTCCGGGCTTCAGCCAGGCGCCGTGCACGATCGGTTCCGTGGATATAGTCGCGGTAACCAGAATATCTGCGCCGGTGACCGCCTTCTCCGGCGAATCAACATTCAGCACCTTGATTTCATTGTTGCTTTTCAAAGCATCGCAGAACTCCGCACGGCTTTCCGGTCGCGGGCTCCAGACTCTGATCTCGCTGACCGGCCTCACCGCACGGATGGCATCGACCTGGGTGCGCGCCTGGCGTCCCGTTCCGAGCACGCCCAGCACTGAAGCCTCGGGGTTGGCAAGGAATTTGGTAGCGATGCCGCTCGCCGCACCAGTACGCAACGCCCCCATGGCGAACACCTGCACCACCGCGCACAGTTCCCCGGTTTCTTCACGGTAAAGACAGAACATGCGCCCGGCGTTGCTGTGGAAAATCGCGGTGCTCGAAACCTTGACCCCGTAATAGCCGCGATAGGACAGCACCGCGGCGGTAATGCGCAAGGTGCCGCCTTTCACCGGTGCGCGCACCCGCGGCACGTTGAACACCTGACCGTTGCCCTGGGCGGCAAACACCTCTTCCACCGCGCCCAGCGCATCCTCCATCGCAACCAGCTGCCTTACGCAGGCCTCGTCGAGAAACAGGGCATCGGCCATGCCGGATTCCTACTGCGGCCGGATGCCGGCACGCCGGGCGATGTCGCCGATGGTCTTCATCTCGGCGGCAATTTTGCGATCGAACGCCTCGGTGGTGGTGGGTGCCGGCTCTGCGCCGAGGGCCCGCATCCGTTTCTGGATGTCCGGTGTTTTGAGGGCAGCTGTCACCTCACGGTTGAGCCTGGCGATAATCGCGCGCGGCACTTTCGCCGGAGCGAGCAAACCACCCCAGGAATCGAACTCGAACCCGGGCAGACCCGACTCGCCGATGGTCGGAATCTCGGGATAGATGCTGACGCGCTTCTCCGACGTCACGCCCAGGGCCACCAGCTTGCCGTCACGCACCAGTCCGACCGAGCTGGCCAGCGGCGCCATGAAAAACTGCACGCGATTGGCGATCGTGTCGTTCATGGCCTCGGGAATTCCCTTGTATGGCACATGCACCACGTTGATCTTCGCCGCATCCTTGAACACCTCGCCGGCGAAATGCGTGCCGCTGCCGGTACCCGCAGAGCCGAAATTGAGCACCCCGGGCTTGGCCCGCGCCATCACCAGCAGTTCCTTCACGTTCTTGACACCCAGCCCCGGTGAGGCCACCAGCAGGTAGGAAGCGTTGTACATCTGGGTCACGCCTGAAAAATCGCGGATCGGATCATAGGGCAGTTTGCGCACCGCCGGCGAGATCACATGCGAGGCCGAAACGCAGAGCAGCGTATGCCCGTCCGGCGTCGCATCGGCGACGATCTTGGTTCCGATCGAGCCGCCTGCTCCGGGCCGATTGTCGACGACGATCGGCTGGCCCAGGGTCTCGCTGAGGCGAGTGGCGATCATGCGCGAAAAAATGTCGGGCTGCCCGCCGGGCGTAAAGCCGACAACGATGCGGATCGGCCGCGCCGGAAAATCCGCAGCCATTGCGTTGATGCCGAGCCACGGCAGCGTGCCTACAGCAAGCAGAATGGCATTGATCCATATTTTCATTGTTTCCTCCTTTTGGTTTTATATGACGACTACAAACCCAACCTGGCCTTGAAACGGAGTATCTGCTCCAGCGTGTTGGCCCCGTTTTGATGCGGTGGCAGCACGTCCCACAACTCCGCATCCTGCATCAGCTCCTTCGTCGCCCATGAGGCCGAATGGGCGTGCGAGGAATCGTTGCCGGACTGGATGAATGCCGGTATATCCATTTTCATCAGAGCCTCCGGACCGGCACCGGAAAACTGGGTGTCATTGAACAGCGCATCCCGGGTCTGCCCGCAGATGCCGAAATAGCGATCCATGTCCTGTTTGACGTATTGTGCCGCAAATTCGGCATCGTGCACCGTCGGCGGACCCCAGGGCCCGATCTCGGCGTCTTCCCAGAAGCTGCGTTTCTCGGGCGCACGCTTTACCACTGCGGCAAAACCGTTGGCCTTGACGAAATCCATGTGGCGCCGGAAAAAAGTCCTGCCCTTCAGCAGCCAGCGATAACCGCCCACCGGCCAGTGCAAATAGAGTCCGAGACAGGCATGCGGATGGCGTTCGGCGAATGCGGTGGCCAGAGCGGCGCCCATGCAACTGCCGAGGATCAGCGCCTTTTTTTCTCCGGCCAGCTCGAGCATGGCCATCGCTTCCTGCACGTAGTGTTCCCACGTCAGAGCCTCGACACGCCCCCCGGAAAATCCGGCTTCGCGCCGGTCGTAGGCGATGGTCCTGAAATGCTTCGACAAGGTCGCCAGCCCGTCCATTTCCTTCCACTCGCGCTTGCCGCCTGCTGCGGTCCAGCGCGCGATGGTCGAGCCGAATCCTCCCGGCGCGAACATCAACAGCGGCGTTCCCGAGCCGGCAATCTCGTAATTGATTTTCAGTCCGTTGATCGTGGTGTAAGGCATCTTGGGTTTCCGTAATCTCCGTCAGGCTTTTGCCGGAATTACCGGCAACAGCAGATACGACAGGCGGGCGCCGCCTGAATAAATCGTGTTCTCGGCACCGAGGTTGTAATCGGCGTGGTAGTGGCCATACATCTGGCTGCCGGCACCGTCGCGCGACTGGATGTCGAGACGGATCTTGTGCCCCTTTTTGAACACCATGCAGGTCGGCCAGATTTCAACCTGGCATTCGACCACCTCATCCGGCTGCAGCCATTGCCGTTCGTTATGCGCATGAAAAGGCCGGTGCGGCAGCGTACGCGCCGGATCGAGCTTGCGATGTGAAGCGCGCAGCCAGCCCTTGGTCACCGCCGGCACTGACTGGCCCTGCTGCCCGACCTCGCACACATCCTTGCCGTCCGGACCGATATTGCGCAGCGTCACCATGATGTCCATGTCTTCGGTCGAACTCGACACCCAGAGGTTGAGCATCAGCGGTCCGGTGACCTCGGTATCCTCTTTCAGCGGTGGCGTCTCGAACGCGACGCCCATCTTGTTCTGCGCGGCCAGCATCAGCGCAGTCGATGACGATGCGACACCGGCCTTGGTGACGCCGCTGGCGGAATAGGCGAGTTTCGATTCTTTTGCCGGCGCCTTTTCATCCAGCGCGCCTTCGACGCTGTCGATATCGCTACCCTGTGCACGCTCGATGTTCAGGTACATTTTCTTCCACTGGGTACGCGCCAGCGGCCACTCGTTCTCGAAGCGGAATTTGTAGGGCTTGGTGCTGCCGCCGGTACGCACCTCGATCTTGACCGGCGGCTCGTCCATGATCCCGGTGTCGATGCCCTTCAGCCAGTAATCGAACCAGCGCAGCTGGTCGAGGCGCCCCTCCTCGGAATGGAAAGGATGGAAGTGCGAGCCGGTATGCACCCTGAGCTTCCTGTGCTTCGACGCGGCATTGACGAAGCCCTCGATGTTGCCGCGCAGGTGCAAGGAGAAGCCGCCCCAGTTGCCGGCGCTGAACACCGGGACATTGATTTTCTCCCACTGCGCGCTGCGCACCCGCCAATACTCCGAATCAAGGTTGTTGCTCA
The DNA here is from genome assembly GCA_038144955.1 of Burkholderiales bacterium. Lineage (GTDB taxonomy): Bacteria > Pseudomonadota > Gammaproteobacteria > Burkholderiales > SG8-41. Next base: position 24,135 of record JAYQOT010000015.1, read on the forward strand.
TCCAGTTCCATAGCAGGTCGTTGCGGAAAGCGTTGGGGTTGTAGCCGCGCGGCCGCCCCAGCAGGTGGTGCGCGGTCTGGGTGTTGTGCCAGCTCGAGATGAAACCCATCGCAAAAATACCGCCGTGATAGGCCTGGTCGCGGTAGAGGTCGGCACGCCCCTCCCAGGGCAGTATCGCCTTCAGCGACGGCGGCTGCAGGTTGGCCACCCGCCACTGGCAGTTGGCGTGATAGGACACGCCGGTCGTGCCGATCTTGCCCGAGCACCAGGGCAGTTTCGCCGCCCATTCGATGGCGTCGTAAAAATCCACGGCCTCCTGGTAGGAATTGGGATCGGACTGCCCGGGAGACTTGCCGGAGCCGCGCGAATCGACGCGGATCAGAGCATAACCGCGCGGGCACCACCACAGCGGATTGGCGGTTTCCCAGTTCAGGTAGGGATTCGCAGCTTCCTCGAGATCGGCCGGCGGCCGCCACAGTTTGTCTTTCTGGTACGGCCCGATGTTCATCAGTGCAGGCACCTTCTCAGGGCAATCCGGACGCAGCACGTCACAATAAATCACTGCGCCGTCGCGCAGCGTGATCGGCACATCCTTTTCAACGATCAGCTCCCAATTCTGCGGCTGCGACACGGGATGGGTTTTCTCGGCCATGCGGATTCCTGAAAAAGTTTATTAACGTTTGACCAGGCCCAGCTCGGCCAGGATTTTTTCGAGCAGACGATGCTCTTCCTCCAGGTGCCTGCGCGCCTCTGCAGCACCCTTGAACTCGCGACCCCAGGCATTCTTTTCGAGCTCGGTTTTCCAGTCCTCATCTTCAACGATGCGCGCAAAGGTGCGGTCCCAGAACGCAGTCTGCGCAGCGCTCAGACCCTTCGGTCCGAGAAACCCGCGCCACGCCGAGTACACGGCATCAATACCCTGTTCGCGGAAGGTCGGAGCATTCGCGAACACGCCACCGAGGCGCTGCGGCGAACTCAGGCCGAGCACGCGGATCTTGCCGCCCTGCAGATGCTGGCGCGCACTGCCGGCGGTCCCCGCCCACACCTCGACATGTCCACCCAGTGCAGCCGTGGTGCCAGCGCCACCGGATGAATACACCACGATCTTCAGCGCCTTGGGATCAATGCCCGCCGCACGTGCAATCATCGCCAGCACGATGTGATTCTGGTTGCCGCGCGCCGGGGAAATGCCGAAGCTGACCGAGGCCGGATCCTTCTTCAGCCGCGCCAGCAGATCGGCTGAAGACTTGATCTGCGATTCGTTGCGCACCCACACCGCGACGTATTCATGCATCAGGATGTTCAGCGGCGTCACGTCCTGGTAGCGCAGCGTGCTCAGGCCGATGATCTGGTTGGTAACCAGTGCCGTATTGAGCGTGGACATGTAATGCGCATCCCCGGCATGCTGGTTGATGGCGGTCCAGGCCACCGTTCCGCCGCCGCCGGGTTTGTTGCTGACACTGATGCTCGGGAGGCCCGGGATTTCCTGCAGGTAACGCTGAATCGTGCGCGCCGAACGGTCAGCCGCTCCGCCCGGACCCGATGAAACGATGATTTCGACGGTTCGCTCCGGCTTCCATTCCTGCGCAGTCGCAATACCTGAGAATCCCGCCACCAGCAACACCCATAAACCGCTGCGCAAGATGCCAAAGACAACACGCTCCATGATGCTCCTCCACGTCGTTTTATTGGTGAACGGCTTTCGGTTCGCGAATTGCGGGAATGACCTCTGATTATAGGTGGCGCCTCCGCAGTGAGACAACGCTGCGGGCCTGAAAAAAATCACTTTCACCATATATTGGAAAGCCATGGCGATGCCGCCATGCCGGGGCGGTAGAATCGCTGTTCTGCGCATTTTCATCATCTTAATTCCATGCCATCTCCCCAGACCTACGTTGTTCATCATAATTCCGTCCACATCGCGGTCCGCGCTCAAGGCAATGGCCCACGACTCGTAATGTTTCCGTCGCTGGGTCGCAGCGCCACCGATTTCGACGTCATCGCCGAAAAGATCGCAGCGCAGGGTTTCCGCGTCCTGTGTCCCGTACCAAGAGGCCTCGGTGGCAGCAGCGGTCCGCTGCACAACATCACCCTGCACGACTACGCGCGCGATGTCGCAGCAGTCATCGAACACGATGGCGGCGGACCGACCGTGGTTGCCGGCCATGCCTTCGGCAACTTTGTCGCACGCACGATGGGTGCGGATTACCCGCAACTTACCCGCGCCGTGATTCTGCTCGCCGCTACCCATACCTGGCCGCTGGCTGACGATCTTCGCGACTCGATCAACAAATGCCACATGATGCATCTCCCCGAGGACGTGCGGCTGAAACACCTGCAGCACGTGTTCTTTGCGCCGGGCAACGACGCCCGCGTCTGGCTGGATGGCTGGGACGAGGACGTAATGCATGCCGAACGCGCTGCAACCGAAGCCACGCCGAAACCGGAATGGTGGACCGCAGGAAAAGTTCCGGTGCTTGACGTGCTGTCGCTGAAAGACCCACTGTCGCCGCCGGACAGCGTCAACTGCTACCGCGATCAGTGGGGCGCAGATCGCGTGACCATTGCAAAAATTGACAACGCTGCGCACGCACTGCTGCCGGAGCAGCCAGCGGCGGTGGCCGCAGCCATCGTCAGCTACATGAAGACGCTGCCGTGAAACTGCATTGGTCATCGCGTTCGCCGTTCGTGCGCAAGGTCATGATCTTCGCCCACGAATGCGGACTCGCCGGACGCATCGAGTGCGTGCGCACCGTGGTCGCAATGAACAAACCCAACATTGACCTGCTGAAAACCAACCCGCTGGGCAAGATCCCCACGCTGGTACGAGATGACGGTTCGGCACTTTACGATTCAACGGTGATTTGCGAATACCTCGACAGTCTGCACGATGGCCGCAGGCTGTTTCCTGCATCCGGCGAAGCACGGTGGACGGCACTGCGCCGCCATGCGCTCGGCAACAACCTGATGGACAACCTGATGCTGTGGCGCAACGAACTGCTCCGCCTGCAGCAACAGCAGTCACCGGAAACGCTGGCAGCATTCGAACTGAAAGTGCGAAATGCGGTCGCTGCGCTTGATATCGAAGCCGATGCCCTTGAAGCGGCACCGGTGGACATCGGCCACGTGGCCATTGGCTGTGCACTGGGTTATGCCGACTTCCGCTTCGGCCACCTGCAGTGGCGCAGCGGCCACGACCGCATCGCACGCTGGAAGGACGAATTTGCACAGCGCCCGTCCATGCGCAACACCGCGCATGTAGATCAGTAACGAGGGCAACAACAGGAAAATCCGAGATGAAAAAACTGATCCCGCTGCTGCTGTTGATCGCATTGCCGGTATGTGCACAAGGCTACCCGGCGAAACCCGTGCGGCTGGTCGTACCTTTCCCGCCCGGAGGACCCACCGACATCGTGTCACGGCTGGTGGCACCGAAAATGGCCGCGTCGCTGGGACAGCAGATCGTGGTCGAAAACCGCGGCGGCGCCGGCGGCGCCATCGGCACCGAGCAGGTGGCCAAATCCGCGCCCGACGGTTACACCCTCGTCATGGGCACCATCGGCGGCCTCGCCGTGGCGAAAAGCCTGAATCCCAAACTGGGTTACGACACATTGCGCGACCTGGCGCCGATCACGCAGAGCGTGTCGGTGACCAGCGTGCTGGTGGTGCATCCCTCCGTGCCCGCAAAAAACGTCAGGGAACTGCTGGCGCTCGCCAAGGCCGCGCCGGGCAAGCTGAATTACGCCTCGTCAGGCAACGGCACCATCACCCATCTTGCAGGCGAACTGCTGAAACTGACGGGCAAGGTCAACATCGCGCACGTGCCGTACAAGGGCGGCGCGCCGGCGCTGGTCGCGCTGGTCTCCGGCGAAGTCGACATGAGCTATGAGAACAGCCTGATCATTACGCCACACATAAAGTCCGGCAAAGTCAGGGGGCTTGCCGTGACTGCAGCCAAACGCTCCGCCCTGCTGCCCGAACTGCCGGCCATCGCCGAAACCCTGCCGGGCTACAGCGCCAGCGGCTGGTACGGACTGCTGGCGCCGGCCGCCACCCCCAAGCCGGTGATCGCACGCCTGAACAGCGAAGCCGTCAAGGCACTGCGCGCGCCCGACGTCATCGACAAGCTGACCAGCCAGGGCGCAGAACCGGTGGGTAGCACGCCGGAGGAATTCACCGCCTTCATCCGCAGCGAAATCGGCAAGTGGGCGGGCCTGGTCAAGGCCGCCAACATGCGCACCGACTGAGCATGACCGCCGACCGCAAAATTCCATCCGGATATCCAAACTGAAATGAACGGCCCGTTCAAAACGCGCATCACCGAACTCTACGGCATCCGCCTGCCGGTCATCGCCAGCGGCCTGATGTGGCTGGCAGAACCGGTTTATGTTGCCGCGGTCGCACGAGCCGGACAGATCGGTTTCATGACCTCCGCGAGCTTTCCGGATCCGACCGCCTTGCGTGCAGGCATCCGCCGCTGTCGTGAACTCGCCGAGGGCAAACCCTTCGGCGTCAACATCATGGTCCGCCCCAATCGTGACGGCAGCGACCGGGTCAATCCACTGATCGACGCCGTGCTCGACGAAGGCGTCAAGTACGTGGAAACCGCGGGCAACAATCCTGAGCCGTACCTGAAACGGCTGAAGGATGCCGGCATCATCGTGCTGCACAAGGTGCCGGGCGTGCGTTATGCAAAGAAAGCCGAGTCACTGGGCGTGGACGCGGTAACCGTGGTTGGTGCCGAGGCCGGAGGTCATCCCGGCATCGAGCCGGTGGGCACCATGGTTGCAGCCGCAGCCGCAGCACGCACGATCAAAATCCCCTTGATCGTCGCCGGCGGCATCGGCACCGGCGCGCAGCTGGTCGCCGCGCTGGCGCTGGGCGCCGACGGCGTTGCGATGGGTACGCGCCTGCTGGTATCCGATGAAATCTGGGCTCATCGCGGCTACAAGGAACGCCTGGTCGCCGCCGGTGAAACCGATACGACGCTGTTATTGCAGTCGATGCGCAATACCCAGCGCGCGCTGAAGACCGAACATGTCGCGATGATCCAGCAGCTCGAACGCGACCATGCGGACACCCCGACACTGCTGCCGCACATCATGGGCACCCACGCACGCAAGGCCTATGAAACCGGTGAATATGAAAAAGGTCTGCTCTCCTGCGGCCAGGGCGTGGTGTTCGCCGACCGCATCGAACCGGTTGCCGCGATTTTTTCCCGCATCGAAGCCGAGGCCCGCGAAGCCATGCAACGCCTGCAATCTCTCCAATCCAACGGCAACAAGGCCTGAACATGAGTATCAAGATTTCTGTCGTTGACGGTGTCGCCACCATACTGCTCGATCGCGCTGACAAGTTGAATGCCCTGTCCGCGGAGATGTATCACGACCTCGCCGACGCATTCGCACAAATGAATACCGACGATGCTGTGCGCGCGGTCGTGCTTACCGGCGCGGGACGCGCCTTCTGCGCCGGCGGCGACGTCGGATCGATGGGCGGCTACGACGTGGTCAGCGGGCGCAAGCGCTCCAAGGGCCACCAGAAGATGATCATCAACCTGCATCACCTGGAAAAACCGGTGATCGCGGCGATCCGCGGCCCCGCCGCCGGCATCGGCGCCAGCATGGCGCTCGCCTGCGACCTCATCGTCGCCAGCGAAACCGCCTACCTCTTGATGGCATTCAAGAACGTCGGCATCCCGCCCGATGGCGGCGCGGTGTATTTCCTGACCCAGCACCTCGGCATCTCGCGCGCCAAGGAAATCGTCTACAGCGCGCGCAAGCTACCCGCGGCCGAGGCGAAAGACATGGGGCTGATCAGCAAAGTGGTGCCCGACGGCGAACTCGAATCCGCAGCACAGACACTGGCGCAGGAAATCGCCGGTTCGGCGACTTATGCGTTGACCCTGGCCAAGCGCATGTTCCAGTACATGTACGTACCAACGCTCGAGCAGCTGCTGGAACTGGAAGTCATGGCGATCTGCGGTGCACGCATGACCCATGACCATGTAGAGGGCGTTACTGCATTCAAGGAAAAGCGCAAACCCCGCTTCACCGGAAAATAACTAATTGTTGTTTTAAATCATATAGTTATATTGTATGAGTGCCTGGAAGCCGCAAACCCTCGCTGAAGTGCTCAATGCCACCGCGGCAGCGCATGCGCAGGAGGAAGCATTGGTCATCGCCGGGCGGCGGCTCAACTGGGCGGAATTGCGCGACAACGTGCGCGAAGTGGCACAAGGGCTGCGCGCACTCGGCATCGGCCGCGGCGATCATGTCGCGGTGTGCATGGGCAATACGCTGGAATGGGTGATTTTTTTCTATGCCGCTGCGCGCATCGGCGCGGTCACCGTGCCGGTAAACACCCGCTTCAAGGGCGACGAAATGCTCTACTGCCTGAAGCAGGCTGACGTCAAACTGCTGTTCATCGCTGACCGTTTCCTCAAGATCGACTTCATCGCCCTGCTGCGCAGCATCTGCCCTGCCGTTGACCGCGCACTTCCCGATTCGCAACTGCCTCTGCTGCAGCACGTGGTGGTTTTCGGCAGTGATGTGCCTGACGGCGCCATCGGCTTCGGGGACCTGCTGGAAGCAGGTGCAGTATTCGACGAAGCCTGGCCGCAGGAAGTGAAACCCGGCGACACCTTGTTGATGCAGTTCACTTCCGGCACCACCGCGCACCCCAAGGGGGTAATGCTGAGCCACGACAACATGCTGAGAAATGCGGCCTGCGTCGCAAAGCGTTTCCACCTCCGGAACGGTGACCGCTATTACAGCGCGCGACCGTTCTATCATGTCGCCGGCACCACGCTGTCGCTGCTCGCCGCGCTGGTCACCGGCGCCTGCCTGTATTCCTCGCCGACCTTCGATGCCGAGGAAGCACTGGTGACGATGTGGAGAGAGGAATGCACGCACACCTCCGGCAACGACACCATGTTCCTGATGCTGCTCAATCACCCGGACTTCTCAAAATATCCGCTGAAGCTGCGCAACGGCTGGGTGTCCTGCGGGCCTGAGGTATCGCGTCGAGTCGTCGAACAGATGGGCATGAAGGGACTGGTACAGGCCTATGGCCTGTCGGAGGCCTCGCCCAACGTCTGCATGTCGCGTCATGACGACGACCTCGAGAAACGCATCGCCGGCTGGGCGCACATCCTTGACGATGTAGAGGTGCGCATCATCGACCCCGAAAACGGTGCCGCACTCCCGCCCGGCAAGTCCGGCGAAATCCAGGTGCGCGGCTGGAGCGTGATGCAGGGTTACTACAAGATGCCGGAGGCGACCGCAAAGACCATCGACAGCGAGGGCTGGCTGCACACCGGTGACCTCGGTGTGATGGATGAAGAAGGACGGCTCAAATTCCTCACCCGCATCAAGGATGTGCTGCGCGTCGGTGGCGAAAACGTCGCACCGGCGGAAGTCGAGGACGTATTGCACCGGCACCCGGCCATCAGCCAGGCGCAGGTCATCGGGGTACCCGACCCGCGGCTGGTCGAAGTGCCCGCAGCCTACGTGGTGCTGCGCGCCGGAATGTCCGCTACTCAGGAAGAACTGATCGCGTGGAGCAAGGACAGGCTGGCCAACTTCCGCGTGCCGCGCTACCTGAAAATCGTCGACAACTTCGAGGCCATCGGCATGACCGGCAGCGCCAAGGTGCAGAAAAACAAATTGCGCGCGCAGGCGCTGATCGATTTCGGACTGGAAGAACGCAAGGCATGAGCGCAGAACACATCCTCAAACGCCCCGACGGCTGCAACATCTTCTACACCGTCGACGACTGCACCGACCCGTGGCGCAAGCCCGAAACCATCCTCTTCGTGCACGGCCTTGCCGAATCCGGCGAGGCCTGGCGGGCGTGGGTGCCGCATTTCATGCGCCGTTACCGCGTGGTGCGCATCGACCTGCGGGGTTTCGGCCGCTCGACCGCGATGCCAGCGGAGCATGAATGGTCGATGGACGAACTCCTTGATGACATCGAGGCGCTGATCAAACACCTGGGCTGCACACGCGTGCATCTCGTTGGCGCAAAAAGCGGCGGCTCGATGGCGCTGGCGATGGCGGCGCATCGCCCCGCACTGGTGAAAACACTGATCGGCGTCACGCCCCCGGTGCTGCCTGCCGCCGGAGTCGATGACTGGGTCAAACACATCAACTCCAAAGGCGTGCTCGACTGGGCGCGCCACACCATGCAGGGCCGGCTCGGCAGCGCAGCCACGCAGGCCGAAATCGACTGGTGGGTGCACAACCTGCAGGGCAAAACCCCGCTGTCGACGCTGCAGGGTTACCTGCGCTGGGTGCCTAAGCTCGACATCCGCGAAGACGTCAAACGCATCACCTGCCCGACGCTGATCATCACCACCACCGGCAGCGGCCTGCGTTCGGTGGATGGCGTAAAGGCCTGGGTGTCGCAAGTGAAGTCGGCGCGGTTGCTGGTGCTCGAAGGTGACGCCTGGCATGCCGCCGGCGCCTACCCTGACCGCTGTTCACAAGCCGCTCTGGAATTCCTGGACTCGCAAAAAACCACTGAAAAGGACGTCGCATGACCGACCTGATGAAACAATCCCCGCTCGGCACCTACGTCGAGCACCTGAAGAAAGGCGAACTCGCCTACCAGTTCAGCAAGGACGACAACAAGGCGTTCTTCTACCCGCGCGCGATCGCCCCCGAATCCGGCAGCACCAACATCGAATGGCGGGTGTCGAAAGGACTGGGCACGGTCTACACGACGACCGTCGTCCATTACAAGGGGGAGGCACCGCTCAACGTGGCGATGATCGACATGGATGAAGGCTGGCGCCTGATGAGCCGCGTCGAGGACATCGATCCGATGCAGGTAAAAATCGGCATGCGCGTGAAGTTCAAGGTGCATCCCGGCGACGACAAGACCCTGCCCTATCCGGTGTTCACGCCCGCGGGAGATGCCAAATGAGCGGACTGAAAAAAGGCAGCATTGCCGTCGTCGGTGCCGCCGAATCCGATCTCGGCCAGGTCGCCCCGCACACTTCCCCCGTCGACCTGATGGCGCAGGCGACCATGCGCGCGCTAGCCGACTGCGGCCTGACGCTGAAGGACGTCGACGCGCTGTTCGTCGCCGCCACCCAGGTGCGCATGGGCCCGATGTCGCTGGCCGAATACCTGCGCATCAAGCCCAAGGTATTCGACGGCACGCAGATCGGCGGCTCGTCGTTCATGACCCATGTCGCGCATGCGCAGATGGCGATCCAGCTCGGCCTGTGCGAAGTCGCGGTGATCGCCTACGGCAGCACCCAGCGTTCGGTGTCGCGCGCGGCGGCCAGCCCGCGTGAATTCAACCCCTACGAATCGCCGTACCGGCCGATCCTGCCGATCAGCGCCTATGCGATGGCGGCGGCGCGGCACATGCACCAGTACGGCACCACCCGCGAGCACCTCGCCGAAGTCGCAGTGGCCGCGCGGAAATGGGCGCTGCTCAATCCCAAGGCCTGGGAAAAAGAACCGCTGACCATCGAACAGGCGCTCAACGCGCGCATGGTGTCGTACCCGTTCACGGTGCGTGACTGCTGCCTGGTGGTCGACGGCGGCGGCGCCATCGTGCTGACCTCGGCGGCGCGGGCGAAGACGCTGAAGAAAAAACCGGTCTATGTGCTCGGCGTCGGCGAAACGCTTTCGCATGCCAACATCTCCAGCCTGCCCGACTTCACCGTGACCGGCGCCGCAATCTCCGGTCCGCAGGCCTTCAAGATGGCCGGCGTCACCCAGAAGGATGTGAAGATGCTGTCGCTGTACGACGCCTTCACCATCAACCCCATCCTGTTCCTCGAGGACCTCGGCTTCTGCCCCAAGGGCGAAGGCGGACGCTTCGTCGCCAACGGCGCGATCGCCCCCGGCGGCAAGCTCGCGGTCAACACCTCCGGCGGCGGCCTGTCGTACTGCCATCCCGGCATGTACGGCCTGCTGGTGATGATCGAGGCCATACGCCAGGTGCGCGGTGAATGCGGCGAGCGTCAGGTAAAGAACTGCGACGTCGCCCTCGCGCACGGCAATGGCGGCGTGCTTTCCAGCCAATGTACCGTGATCTTCGGTTCTGAAAACACACTATGAGCCGCGCGCACGATTGCCTCCGGGGTCGCATCCCCGAACTCACGTTCGAGGCCCCTGCTTCGCCCTGCGACAATCATGGAAATGGCGGTGTATTGCCGAGCCAGTGCACGGTCATTTTCGGTTCCGAGAACACCTTGTAAACAGAGCAACCATGAAACTCGAACTCTATTACGCCCCCAAGACCTGCGCGTTGGTGCCTTATGTCGCGCTGACCGAAGCCGGAGCCGAATTCACGGTACACAACATGAATTCGCGCTCCGGACAGCTGAAAACGCCGGAATACCTGAAGCTCAATCCCAAGCACAAGGTGCCGGTGCTGGTCATCGACGGCGAGCCACTGACCGAGAATCCGGCTATCCAGATCTGGATCCACCGCAATTTCCCGCAGGCGAAGCTGTTGCCCACCGACCCGAAGCAGGAAATCCAGGCGATTTCGCTGATGTGCTGGTTCGCCTCGGGCATCCACCCCAAGATGACGCCCAACGCGCGACCCGAGAATTACTGCGACCTGCCGGATTCGGCAGAATCAGTGAAGCGCGTCGCCAACAAACTGCTGTTCGAGGAATTCAAGATTGCCGAAAAAATGCTCGCCGGCCGCGAATACTTCTTCGACCATTTCACCACCCCGGACGCCTATTTCCACTGGTGCATGCGGCGCACGCTGAGCTTCAAGCTCGACCTCTCGGTCTTCCCCAACTGCATGGCGCACCACAAACGCATCGAACAGCGCCCCAGCGTGCAGAAACTGATCGCCCACGAAAAAGCGGTGGATGCCGAATTCGCGCGCACCGCGCAACCCATGAACTGAGCCGCCATGCAACTCAAAATCCTCACCTCCAACAGTACACGCACGGTGCTCGACGCACTGATACCGGCCTACGAAAAAACGAGCGGTAACCAGGTTTCCATAGCCGCCGATTCGGCGAAGGCGATGGTCGCCAAAATAAAAGCCGGTGAGTCCGGCGACGCGGTGATCCTCGGCACCGGTGCAGTAAAGGAACTGGCCGAGGCTGGTTTCGTCGTGCCCGCCAGCCGCCGCGCCTTTGCCCGCGCCGTGGTCGGTGTCGGCGTCGCCAAAGGAACGCCGCATCCAGACATCCGCACGGTCGATGCGCTGAGAAAATCGCTGCTCGCCGCCAAATCGATCGCCCATACCCTGCACGGCGCCAGCGGCATGTACATCCCTACGCTGCTGGAGAAGCTCGGCATCGCCGCGGAAATGAAAGCCAAAACCGTCAACCGCCCCGGCGGTTATATCGGCACCGTGGTGGTCGCCGGTGAAGCCGAGCTGGCGCTGCAGCAGATTCCGGAACTGCTGGCAGTGCCCGGGCTGGAAGTGGTTGGTCCGCTGCCCGCAGAAGTGCAGAAAACCCTGGAAACTTCGGTCGGCCTGTTCAGCGCATCATCACAGGCCGCTGCAGCTCAGGCAATGATCGATTTTTTCCAGAAACCGCAGCACGCTGCGCTGTTCAACAGCAAGGGACTCGAGCAAGTCCCGCATTCCTGAGATAAACCGATGGGGAGGAAGCGATGACTGGAAAAATCCTGATCATCACCGCTTTGGTGGCCGCATCGAGCGCAGTGCCTACCGCGCAGTCAGCGGAACGCTATCCGGTCAAGCCGGTGCGACTGATCGTACCGTACCCGCCCGGCGGTACCACTGATCTCGTTGCCCGCGGAGTCGCCGCCAGGCTGACCGAGCGTTACGGCCAGCAGGTGGTGACCGACAACCGCGGCGGCGCCAGCACCCTGATCGGTGCCGAACTGATGGCCAGCGCCGCGCCCGACGGCTACACCATAGGCCTGATCACCCAGACCACAATGTCGATCAACCCCAACGTGGTGAAGAAACTGCCGTATGACGTCACGCGTGACTTCGCGCCGGTCACCCAGACGGTGTACGTGCCCTTCGTCATCGCCGCGCACCCTGCGGTGCCTGCGAACAACATCAAGGAACTGATCGCCCTGGCCAGATCAAAACCCGGTACTGTCAGCTACGGCACCCCGGGGACTGCATCGACCAACCACCTCGGCGGCGCGCTGCTCGAAACCCTGGCCGGCATCAAGCTGCTGCACGTGCCGTTCAAGGGTTCGGGTCCGGCGATGAACGCAGTGCTCGGCGGCCAGGTCAACCTCATCATCACCGGCGCCGCGACCGTGATGCCGCACACCAAGGCCGGCCGCGCCAGGATCATCGCCTTTGCCGCGGAACAGCGCCACACCAACTGGCCCGAGATCCCATCTACCGGTGAAGCCGGACTTAAAGGCTATTCATCCGGCACCTGGTTCGGCATCGTCAGCCGCGCCGGCACGCCGCGCGCGGTGATCAGCAGCCTGAACCGGGAAATCATCGCCGGCCTCAACACGCCGGAATTGAAAAACCGCCTGACGGCAATCGGATTCGACATCCGCACCCAGTCGCCGGAAGAATTCGGGAAATTCATGCGCGACGACCTCGCGCTGACCGCAAAAATCATCAGGACTGCGGGCATCACACTGGATTGAGCCGGCTACAGGCACAAAAAAAGGGGCGCAGCGCCCCTTTTGTCCTTGTCGGGCCACGAACCCGACCCTGTAGCCGCTCGCGCCGAAAATCAGACCGCCGCAAGCGCGCGTTCGATACGCACATCGGCTTCCTGCGCAAGCTTGGTGAGCTTGGGGTCACCGAGGATGCGCATCATGCCGGTAGGCGCGGCGAACTCCACGGAAATTTTTCCCGGCGCGACTTCACGGATCACCGCGTTGCATGGCAGCAGGCTCGCCACGTCGGTGTTGGTGGTATAGGCCTCGTAGGCAAGGTTCGGGTTACAGGCACCGAGGATCACTGTCGGCACGATGTCCTTGCCGGTCTTTTCCTTGATCTTGCTGTGCATGTCGATGCGGGTCAGGATGCCGAAGCCTTCCGCACCCAGTGCGCTGGTGGCGCGCTCGATGGCGCGATCAAAGGTTTCAGGAATTTCACGCTTGTAATTGATGGACGTCATGTAACCGCTCCTGTCGTTTCATCGGGCGCCGTGCCGCTGCACTGCGCATGAATTTCCATTATCGCATCGGCGAACATCGCCCAAAAGGCGGAGGATGTTATTTCCGGATCAACTTTTTTTATTTTGCGCAGAGGCCGCCGCAGCGTCCCGCTCCTCCGCGAGCTTGGTCTTGAACAGCCAGTCACGGTAATCGTCCATGTCGCCGTCAAACGGTTGCAGTTTGCCGTCGGCGACGATCAGGAACTGGTCGGTGGTCGCGCGCAGCAGGTGGCGGTCGTGCGACACCAGCACCAGCGTTCCCTCGAACTGCGCCAGCGCGACCGTCAGCGCCTCGCGGGTTTCAAGGTCGAGGTGGTTGGTGGGCTCGTCGAGCAGCAGCAGGTTGGGCCGCTGCCAGACGATCATCGCCAGCGCCAGCCGCGCCTTCTCGCCGCCGGAGAAATGGGTGATCGGACTCAGCGCCATTTCACCGGGAAAATTGAAACCGCCGAGAAAGCCGCGCAATTCCTGCTCGCGCACCCGCGGTGCGATCTTCGCCAGGTTCCACAGCGGCGACTCGTCATTGCGCAGCATCTCGACCTGGTGCTGCGCGAAATAGCCGATCGCCAGCCCCTTGTTGAAGGTCGCCTTGCCCCCCAGTGGCGGCAGCACCCCGGCGATAGTCTTGATCAGCGTCGATTTGCCGGCGCCGTTGATGCCCAGCAGCCCGTAGCGTTGCCCGCTCTGCAGTGAAAAGCTGACGTTCTTCAGCACCACCTTGTCGCCGTCTTCCTCAGAACGATAGCCGGCCTCAACGCCGTCCAGCACCAGCAGCGGATTGGGTGCGCGCAGCGGTTCGCGAAATTCGAACTGGAACGGCGCCGATACGTGCAACGGTGCAAGATCCTCCATCTTTGCCAGCATTTTCATGCGGCTCTGCGCCTGGCGCGCCTTGCTCGCCTGCGCCTTGAAGCGGTTGATGAAGGATTCCAGGTGCGCGCGTTCGCGCTGCTGCTTTTCGATTTGGGCGGCCACCAGCACCACCGCAGCCGCGCGCTGGCGCTCGAAATCGGAGTAGTGTCCAGCGTAGCGCCTGAGTTTTTTGTTGTCGATATGGACGATGACATTCACCACGCCGTCGAGGAAATCGCGGTCGTGCGAAACGATGACCAGCGTGCCGCGGTATTTTTTCAGCCACTCCTCGACCCAGAGGATGGCGTCGAGGTCGAGATGGTTGGTCGGCTCGTCGAGCAGCAACAGGTCCGACGGGCACATCAGCGCCTGCGCCAGATTCAACCGCATGCGCCAGCCCCCGGAGAAACTCGCCACGGGTTCTTCCATCTGGTCGTGACTGAAACCAAGGCCGTGCAGCAAACTCTCTGCCCGCGGCCGCGCGGTCCAGGCATCGGCATCGGCCAGATCGGCATACAGCGTACCCATGCGTTCGCCGTCGTTGTCGGCCTCGGCCTGCGCCAGCTCAGCTTCCAGGCGGCGCAGCGTGGTGTCACCGTCAATGGCGTAATCGATGGCGGAACGATCCAGCGCCGGGGTTTCCTGTGCGACATGGGCGACGCGCCAGCGCTGCGGGAAATCCACTTCCCCCTGGTCGGCATGCAGTTCGCCGCGCAGCAGGGCAAACAGGCTGGACTTTCCGGTACCGTTGGCGCCGATCAGGCCGATCTTGTCGCCGGGGTTGAGCGCCACGTCCGCGCCCTCAAGCAGGACCTTGGCGCCACGACGCAAAGTGATCTGGGTGAAACGGATCATTGTACTGTGGCAGTCAACCGCGCAAAGGGGCGCATTCTACGCAGAATCCACCCGTTGCGCCCAATTTTCAGCGACATTGCCGTGCTAGGGCGCTGCTGGTCAATCCGGGCATGGTGAACATCCCGGCGAATCTGCTGCAGGCGGCAATCCTGCAACCACGCCTTGACCTGCATCAAACGTACAGCACAACACGGGCATACACTGGCATTACAGATTTCGCCTGGGAAATGCCACAAGACGGCGGCCGAAAGTTGCCATGAACTGCGTTGGAAAACAGCACCTCCAGAAATACCTGAAATGGCCGGCTATCATGCTATCGGCATGGATTATCGCCACCCCTGCACTCCACTCCGCAGCGGCTTCTGCAGACACACCATCTGTTAATTACGATTTTTCCGTCCGCTCGCCGCAACCTGCCGAACTGCCGCCGAATCGTTCGGAGGAATGGATGCATTTTTTCAGTCGCGGCGTTGCAAGCGGCGTCCTCGGGTTGGCGGCCCCGCCCATGTACGCAAGCGGACTGATCGTGGGAGGCATCATCCTAGCGCCCGGCGCGCTGATCCTCTCATCCATGGAACAGCGCATGTGGGAACGCATGGTCACTGCACTGAAGACTGCGGACTTCGAGCAAGCGCTCCTGCGCGCCACCAGAGAAAGAGCCAACTCCAAACTTGAAACCGCCGCACAATCCGGCACTGCAGATTTAATCAACGTCGAACTTGTAGTGAATGCCTATGGGCTCGTCAGACACAGTCCGGATCGACTGTGCTTTATCGCCAGCATTGACCTGATCGCCAACCGTGGCGGAGAGCACTGGCTACGCGACCGCCTGATCATCTCTACAAGGGAACGCAGCCCCGATGCACCGCCTCCACAATGTGCCTCGCACGAAGGCATGGCACAAAACGAAGGACAAATGGTTCGCAATACCGCTGCCGTGTACGCAGAAGTACTAGCCGCCATGGTCATTGACCGGTTGCTCAACCGGAGCAAGCCATGAAATTCCGCACGCAATGCACGACGGCCCTGGTGCTGATACTGCTGGCGGGCTGTGCCACGGAATGGCGCACCGATGCCCCTGTAAAACCGACAACCTACGCGGCTTCCGGGCCGGTATCCGCCGGCTCCGTCGGCCGGCTTCCCCGGCTTGCAGTGACAACGGTCATCCTCCACCGCGAGGCAGATGAAACCGAGAAGGCAACGCTCGAGTGGCAGGCACGCAATGAAACCATCCGCAAGGAGCTGCGACAGGAAATCGTCCGTTATCTCGTGGAACAGAAAGGGTATGACGCACGGTCCGTCGATGAGCCACCCCCTGGTGACGAACAGGCCGTTCGTGCAACAGGAATGCGACTGGGTGTCGATGGCATCGTCACCGTCGAGCGCCGGCTCACCAAACCGTGGAGCACGGCTAAGGCAATCAGCAATATTTTCCTGCTAAACATTCCTTTGGTTAACGCATTGAATGCGGTCAATCTGCGGATATCCATCCATGAAACAGCTTCAGGCCGCATGGTTTGGATGAAGGAAATGAAGGGCGAGATGCCGGACTCACCGAAGACAACACCCGACGTCAAGGGCGCGCTCGGTGATCTTGAAAATGCCCTGCCGACGCAGTTGCGGCGCTAGTTTCAAATTCAAATCCACGCTACGAGATCTCAATAATTGAAGAGGCTGATTGGTGCCACAACCAGCCGTTACCAGGATTACCAGCACAACAATGCCTTACCGGCGCGCTAAAATCCTCAGTATCAATTGAGGAATTACCGGAATGAACCCAAGTATGAGAATTTTCGCCACTGCACTCGCACTGCTGGCGATCGCCTTCCTGCCCGGCTGCAAATCGACCACTACGGGCGGCGCTGTCGGTGCGGAACGCCAGCAACTGCTGCTGGTGTCATCCAACCAGCTAAACCAGATGGCCGCCCAGGCTTACACCAAGCTCCAGGCCGAATCCTCGAAGAAAGGCACGCTCAACACCGATCCGGCCCTGACCCGTCGCGTGCGCGCCATCTCCGATCGCATCATTCCGCAGACGCGTGCATTCCGCGCGGATGCACCGGGCTGGAAATGGGAAGTCAATACCATTACCAGCGACGAACTCAATGCCTTCTGCATGCCCGGCGGCAAGATCATGTTCTACTCCGGACTGATCAAGCGCCTCAATCTCAGCGACGATGAAATCGCGGTGGTCATGGGTCACGAAATCGCCCACGCGCTGCGCGAGCACTCGCGTGAACAGGTCTCGCAGGCCATAGCCGCGCAGGCCGTGATCGGCGTCGGCGCCGCGCTGCTCGGCTTGGGCACAGGCGCGACCAACCTCACCGGCAGCGTCTATGAGGCCCTGATCGCCTCTCGCTTCAGCCGCGTCGATGAGACCGAATCCGACCGCATCGGACTCGAACTCTCTGCACGTGCCGGCTACGATCCGCGCGCCGGCATCACGCTATGGCAGAAAATGATCAAGGCCAGCGGTGGCAACGCGCCACCGGAATTCCTCAGCACCCACCCCGCGGGCGCCAACCGCATCCGCGAAATCGAGTCGTTGCTGCCGGTGGTAATGCCGCTTTACGAGGCCGCGAAACGCTGAGCTCGGTTGCTGAGGACCGTAATCGCACGCATACGGATTTGGCGAATCAGGACAACCATGACAAAAGGGGCCTTGCGGCCCCTTTTTGTTTGTAACTAGACAACCTGTCTTTCTACTTCTGCCCCTTCAGCAGCAGATCCACCACCTGCGGCGTAATTTCCGCTGCGCGCTGGTCCATCTGCTCCGGCGTCAGGTTGGCGATCGGATGGGGCATCACCAGGAACTTCAGATCCGGCACGCCCCAGGTGCGCGCCATCGCCTTTCCCGTCACCGTGAACAGATGCGTCACGATCGACGCCGACGGGATCCCTTCCTGCTCAAATACTATGCTGTCGAGCACACTGCCCGAGCTGCATGACCCTCAGTCGCCGACCCCCGCGACGATGACGTCGCAGTTCTGCTTGTAATCCTTAACCATGTCGGGACCCGGTGCGGATCCCGCGGATTTCTTCTTGCGGATCACATGTGCCTTGGCGCCGTGATCCTGTTCCAGGATACCGGCGATGCGCAGCAGGATCTGGTCGGAGTTGTGCTTGGTGTTGTCGACGAGACCGACGCGCAGTCCTTTCAGCGATTTCGGTCGCGGCACGAAATTGATCGTGCGTGACTTCACCTCAGTGGTGGGATCGTAAATCTGGATACTCATGACGACCTCCTGTTAAAAATATCAATTAAAACAATAACCTACGATACTTCTACGCCTTGATCTCGCGAGTCACGCTCTGCGAACCGTTCTTGCCGCCCCAGCCCGGGATATAGCAGGACTGCACGCCAGCCTTGCCGCCTGCTGCGATCACCAGGATATCCGAGGGTTCGTGCACCAGCGTAATCATGGTCTTTTCCGCCTCTGGCGTCGCCGGGCCCTGCCGCAGGTTGATGCGCTGCAGTTCGGCCAGGGAAATTTTGGTGTTGTCGAAAATGAACTGCTGCACCTGCTCGCGCGTCCAGCCGCCCTTTTTCATGATCGCCTGGTGCTCGCCGGCGAACACCATCGCGTACTGCGGCTGGCGGTGAGTCGCCGCTGAGATGCGCATCTGCGCGGCGGCGGTGGTCAGCACGCCGTCGGGCGTGGCGCTGAGGCCGTTGGAATACTGGTGCACGCCGAGTGCGGCAAAGATCGTGACCGCATTCTGCTCGGGTTTGAAACCGCGCGTGGTGTGGAACGCCGGCCACGGGCTGTCTTCCTCGTTCTCGGCGATGCAGTAGGTGTACTTGCCGGGATGGCCGAGGCTGGAACGGTCGAGTTCGCCGGGCAGCGTACCAATGACGTTGCGCATCACCAGACGGATCGCGCGGCCGATGGTGGCGTTGGCGCGCCAGCCCGGACCGAACAGATTGTCGCCGCTGTTGAGCCCGATCTTCTTCGCGATGGGACCGTTGACCAGCATGAACACGCCGGAACCGCCGGTACTGGTTGCCGGACCGTGATAACCATAAAGCGGATCGGCCAAGGCTTCGATGGTGGCCGCGATCACCGACATGTATTCGGGCTTGCAGCCGGCCATCACCGCATTGATGGCGACCTTCTCCGCGGTCACCGACACCTGGCGGTTTTCAATGAACGACAATTGTTGCTCAGGCTTCAGGTTCGCCGCCGCCAGCATCGCCTCAATGCGCTCGGCAGTCGGAGGGATCACCGGCAGGCCGTCGGTCCAGCCGTTCGCGTAACACAGCTCGATGGCACTGCCGAGGTCATCAACAGTGTGTTTGCGTGACTTGAGTTCGATCATGCCGTGTCTCCGTAAAGTGCTGGCAGTCTAACCCAATCCCCAAGCCCCGCCGCCGCGTATTCCAGATGGTGATTTTGCGCGCGCCGTGAATCTGCTAACGTGGCGGCTGCGCATGTTTCCGCTGACTGAAATCCTGCTGCTCGCCCTGTTCGCCGCCATCGCCTGGCTGTGGTGGGACAGCATGCAGGCGCGCGAGGCCGCGGTGGCTGCAGCACGATCGGCCTGCCATGCCGAAGGATTGCAGTTTCTCGATGACACTGTCGGCATCACCCACATCAAAACGGCGCGCAGCGTCCATGGAAGGCTGCTGTTGCAGCGCACTTACGGGTTTGAATTCAGCGACACCGGTGACAACCGCATCAAAGGCAGCATCGTCATGCTCGGCCGCCGCCTAATGTTGCTCAATATTCACCGCCATCCACCAGACGTGGAACTGACGATGCATTGACCTGCAGTTACTGCGCGGTCCAGCCGCCGTCGATCGACTGCAGGGTTCCGGTAATCGAGGCAGCATCATCACCCGCAAGAAAACACGCCAATGCGGCCACCTGCTCGATGGTGACGAACTGCTTGGTGGGCTGTGCCGCGAGCAGCACATCGCTCATCACCTGCGCTTCAGTAATCCCCCGCGCCTTCGCGGTATCGGGAATCTGCTTCTCGACCAGCGGTGTCAGCACGTAGGCCGGGCAGATCGCGTTGACGGTGATGCCGAAGGTGGCCGTCTCCAGCGCAACAGTCTTGGTCAGGCCGGCGACGCCGTGCTTGGCAGCGACATAGGCTGTCTTGAAGGGGGAAGCCACCAGCGCATGCGCCGAGGCGATGTTGATGATGCGCCCCCACTTGCGCCGCTTCATGCCCGGCACGACGTGGCGAATGGTATGGAACTGCGCGACGAGATTGATGGCGATGATCTCATCCCATTTCTCGGGAGGAAAATCCTCGACCGGTGAAACGAACTGGATGCCGGCGTTGTTGACGAGTATATCCACCGCACCGAAGGCCGATTCGGCCGTCTTGATCAGCGATTCGATCTCATCGGGCTTGCGCATGTCCGCTGCGTGATGGGCCAC
>JAYQOT010000016.1:0-23639 GCA_038144955.1 Burkholderiales bacterium
GCGTTTCAGGGTGCGGTTGAAAGTGCGGCGGAAAGCTTATTTGGCCTTGGCGCCGGAAATCCTGACCAGATCGCCGATGCGCTTGTCTTCGCTGCGCCGCCATTCGTCGAGAACCTTGCGGTCGCCGGCGACAATTTCGATGCCCAGGTTCTTCAGCCGGTCACCGAAAGCCGGTTCCTTCGCTGCCTTGACGATCTCGGCGCTGGCCTTGTTCATGATTGCAGCCGGTGTGCCCGTGGGGGCGACGATGCTGTACCAGCCGTACATGGCGTAGCCGGGTACGGCCTCGGCAATCGCCGGCACATCAGGCAACAGCGGTGCGCGCTTGGGTGGCGTTACACCAAGGGCGCGCAGCCGGCCGCTTTCGATATGCGGCTTGGCCGCGGGCAACACCGCATAGGTGATCTGCACCTCGTTGGCAATGGCGTCGATGATCGACTGGGCCACGCCTTTGTACGGGACATGCAGCATGTCGGTCTTGGTCAACTGGGTCAGCAGCACGCCCGAGAGATGCTCGGAGGCGCCGGTGCCCGCAGAGCCGTAGCGGATCTTGCCCGGCGATTTCTTCGCCATATCGATCAGGTCCTTCAGCGATTTGGCGGGCAGTTGCGGATTGGCGAGCAGGATGAAGGGCACCGTGCCGATCAGCGCGATCGACTGGAAATCCTTCGCCAGATTGAACTTCAGGTTCGGCAGCACGTGAGAGGCCACGAACAGCTGCGAGGTCAGCATCATCCAGGTGTAACCGTCGGGCGCGGCCTGCAGCGTCAGGTCGGCGCTGATTGCACCGGCGGCGCCGGGACGGGAATCGACCACGATGCGCTGCTTCCACGAATCGTAGAGCCGGTCGGAAGTCATCCGCGAAATGATGTCGGGGCCCGAACCGGGGGCACTGCCGATGATCAGGCGGATGGGTTTTTCGGGAAAGCCTGCAGCCTGTGCCGCAGGGACCGCCAGCAGCAACGCGGTAAAGGCTATTTTTGCAATACGCATCATGTATTTCCTCCTCGTTTGAAAATCCGGTGAACGACAGTCACCTTGGTTGTTACATTTTTTCGAACACGGCCGCAATACCCTGGCCGCCACCGATGCACATCGTCACCAGTGCGTATTTGCCGCCGATGCGCTGAAGTTCATAGAGTGCCTTGACGGTCAGCAGCGCGCCGGTGGCGCCGATGGGATGGCCGAGGCCGACGGCGCCGCCGTTGGGGTTGGTTTTCTTCGGGTCGAGCTTGAGGTCGCAGGACACCGCCAGGGCCTGTACTGCGAAGGCCTCGTTGGATTCGATGACATCCATGTCCTCGATTTTGAGCCCGGCGCGCTTCAGTGCATTCTGCACTGCGGGCACCGGTCCGATGCCCATGATCTTCGGGTCCACGCCGGCCAGTCCATAGGACACCAGGCGCGCCATCGGTTTGAGGCCGGCTTTCTTCGCCGCTTCCTTTTCCATCATCACGATCGCGGCGGCGCCGTCATTGATGCCCGAGGCGTTGCCGGCGGTGACCGAGCCGCCTTCCTTCTTGAACACGGCGCGCAGCTTGGCCAGGCTTTCCATGGTCACGTCGGCGCGCGGATGTTCATCCCTGTCGAACAGTGTCGTGCCTTTGCGCGTTTTCAGTTCCACCGGCAGGATCTGGTCCTTGAAATGGCCTTTCTCGATGGCATTGATCGCACGGCGGTGGCTTTCGACGGAGAATTCGTCCTGCTGTTCGCGCGTGATTTTCCATTGCGCGGCGATGTTCTCCGCGGTGATGCCCATGTGCACCGTATCGAAGGGGTCGGTCAGTGCACCGACCATCATGTCGATCACATTGCCGTCGCTCATGCGCTGTCCCCAGCGCAGGCTGGGCATCAGGTAGCCGCCGCGGCTCATTGATTCCGCGCCGCCACCCACCGCGGCGTCACAATCGCCGAGCATGATGCCCTGAGCGGCGGAGACGATGGCCTGGAGGCCGCTGCCGCACAGCCGGTTGACGGTCAGTGCCGTGGTGTCCTGCGGCAGTCCGCCCTTGATGCAGGCGACGCGCGAGAAATACATGTCTTTTGCTTCACCGTGGATGACGTTGCCGAACACCAGTTGTCCGACCTGCTTGGGATCGATTTTCGCGCGCTTGACGGCTTCCTTGACGACCTGCCCGGCAAGTTCGGTCGGCGCAACGTCTTTCAGGGCGCCGCCGTAGTCACCGATTGCCGTGCGCACGCCACTGAGTACGACCACTTCGCGTCCGTTGCCCATGAAGTTCTCCGTAATTCATTGATTTTAATGCAATTGTTGTCGCCGGCATGAAGCACGCGACAGGGGAGACCAAATTTTACGCCGGGCACCCCCGGGTGTCGAGGCGACGGCCGTTCAGTGGCGCGTGGAATCCTGGGAAGCGGGTACCGTTCGGACGAAAATTTTTTCCGCATCGACGGCATCAAATACATAGAGCCGGTTGCAGAATTCGCAGCGTACTTCGACTTCGCCACGCTCGGCGATGACGCCGCGTACTTCATCGGCTCCCAGCATGCGCAGCATGCCGGTTACGCGTTCGGACGAGCAGGAGCAGCGGAAGAAGACAGGTCGGGGTTCGAACGTGCGCAGGTCTTCTTCGTGGAACAGCCGGCGGAGCAGGTTTTCCGGAGCCAGCGACAGCAGCTCGTGTGCTTTCACCGTTGCCGCCAGGTGGGTGGCGCGCGTCCATGCATCCTCATCGGTTGATTCCCGTTCCGGCAGTCTCTGGATCAGCAGGCCGGCTGCATGCGTGTCGTCACTGGTCAGCCATAACCGGGTGTCGATCTGTTCGGAGGCTGTCATGTAATGCTCCAGCGCGGCGGCGATGCTGTCTGCATCAAGATCGACAATTCCCTGATAACTCTGTGTCCCCGATTCGGGCACAAGGTTGATCACGAAGCGGCCGTTGCCCAGCAGTGCACGCAGGCCGATCGCTGTCATTTCAGGTTCAGCCAGATCGCCCTCCCACTTCGCAGTGGCGCGCATGGCATGTCCCGCAGTGCTCTCGACAACGACCAGTTTTACCGGACCGCTGCCATGCAACTGCAGGATCAGTGCGCCTTCGAATTTGAGCGTCGCGGCGAGCAGTGCGCCAGCAGCCATCAGTTCCCCGAGCAACCGGCGCAACGGGACAGGATAGTCGTGGCGTTCGATCACGGCCTGCCAGGTGGCGGAGAGTTGCACGATCTCCCCCCTGATGGGAGCGTGTTCGAAAATGAAGCGCTGCAGGGTGTCGCTCATGGGGTTGCAGGTTTTTTTTCCAATGACCGCTGATAGAGCCGGAAACGCTCGTCCTTGTCACCGGGCCGGTGGCCTTCCCAGACCTGCTTCCATTCCCCGGGCACCTGCAATTCATCCAGGGGCTTGCCCTGGGTCAGCAGCAGGTCGCACTCACCCGAACGCGACACCACTTCGACGCGCTGGCTGCGGATGCCGGCGAAGTAATGCAGCATGGCGCGCTGCGGGTCGCCCAGGTCGCGGCTGGCCATGCAGACGAAACGTGAAGGCATGGACCGGGTCATGTCGGCAATCATCGAACGGTAGCTTTTGGCACTGTCCAGCCAGCCGATGAACAGCGTGGCGAGCAATGCCCAGATCGCGGTGAGGCCGGCGGCCCAGACGATCAGCGGGCGCTCAGGATTGCGCGGCAGTTTTGCCAGCAGCGTGAACCAGGCTGCCGTGTAGGCGAGTCCGAGCAGATAGGGCAGCCAGCGGAAGCCGAAATCATAGCCGGGACGGATGGTATGCAGGTGGGTGTGCAGCCGTGCCGGAATACCCAGCTCCAGTGCGCCCCAGTAGAACCAGCCCACGGCGAGGAAAAAAGTGAAAGTCATGACGCTGAACCAGTACCAGCCGTTGGCAGCACCGCGGCGCAGCGTCTCGATGCCGGGGACGGCAAGCAGGGCGAGTGGTATCAGCATCGGCAGTGCGTAGAGTTCGCGCGACTCGGCGGCCCCGCCCAGCATCAGCAGCGATGCTGCAAATCCCAGCACGGGCAGCACGACGCCGGGTGTTGCAAGCTGTTGCATGCGCCGGGCACGCCACAGTGCCCACAGTGCGATCGGCCAGGCTGGAAACGCGTACCAGGGAAGGATGCGCAGGTAATAGCCGATGCCCTGCGGCAGGTTGCGCAGGTCAAAAAACCGCGCCAGGTTTTCATTGGCCAGCCAGGTGACGAACAGCACCGGTTCACGCTGCAGCAGCAACAGGGGCCAGATTGCCAGCCACGGCAGCGAGGCGATGAGCGCAAACACCAGCGTTACCGCGAACTGCGGGTTACGCCACTGCCGGCTGAACAGGGGCAGGGCCGCAGCGATGATGGCGATCATCACGGCCTCCGGTATGCCCATGGTCATGAACACCAGTCCGCAGGCAGTGCCCAGCCAGAATCCACCCAGCGCC
The DNA here is from genome assembly GCA_038144955.1 of Burkholderiales bacterium. Taxonomy (GTDB): domain Bacteria; phylum Pseudomonadota; class Gammaproteobacteria; order Burkholderiales; family SG8-41. The sequence continues at coordinate 4,397 of JAYQOT010000016.1, forward strand.
GCGCGGCGCCCTGCCAGCGCGACACCATAGTAGGCCATCGCAAACCCGCCCAGTGCGGCGACGTCCGCAATCAGTTGATGGCTGCGGACCACCAGTCCCAGGCAACCGAGCAGCAGCAGTGCCGCGGTCAGGCCGTGGCGCTCGCCGTGCAGCTCGCGCGAGGCCAGCGCAGTGAACAGCAGCGCGAGTCCTATATAGAAACCCGCGACCAGTCGTGCAGCATCGTGCAGCGGCAACAACAGGGAAAACAGCCGTGCCGAGACCGCGGCGCTGAGATAGAAAAACGGCGGTTTGTCGATGAACGGCTCGCCGGCGATCTGCGGCACCACCCAGCTGCCGCCGCGGAGGATTTCATAAACCGCGCCAAAGGTGTAGGCCTCATCAGGCTTCCACGGATCATGGCCGACCAGTCCTGGCAGCAGCCAGGCCAGGCACAGGATCGCGATCAGCAGCACCCGGACGGGAATGTGTAAAGGAAAACTGCGCTTCGTCATCCGTTCATTTTATCCGCACAGGCGTGGTGAGCAGCACCATCCCGGCGCGTTTGCCCTCAATTGGTGCGGTCGCGCACCACAATTGGATTCATTTTCCTGCATGACTGCTGACGGTGCACGGTCTGCACGCAAATGATTTCCGGAAACTTTATTTAAAACAGTACGTTATGAGCGACGCGGGCATTTTTTGCGGGGCTGGCACGCTTGCTGCAATACGTGGTGAGCATAAATAACCCGATCAAGGAGACCGCAATGTCCTCATTCAAGGATCCGTTTGACGCCGGTACGTCGCTCAGTTCAGGCTGCTCATGCGGACAACATCATAGCGAAGCCGAACACCAGGCTGATCTGGCCCGTACCAGCGCTGATACGGAGGCCCTGGGCAATCGGGTAGTCGAGGCTGCCGTGATGCGTGCGGTGTTTCCCCACGACGAAACACGCCGGCGCTTCCTCAATGCGGTAGGCGCCAGTACCGCGATGGCGGCGATTTCCACCTTCTTCCCGCTGGGCATGGCCAAGGAGGCCTTTGCCCAGACCGGCAAACTCGAGAAGACGTCACTCAAGGTCGGTTTCATACCGATCACCTGCGCGACGCCCATCATCATGTCGCAGCCGATGGGGTTTTATGCCAAGCAGGGTTTGAACGTCGATGTGGTCAAGACCGCCGGCTGGGCGGTAGTGCGCGACAAGACCATCAACAAGGAGTACGACGCCGCGCACATGCTGTCACCGATGCCGCTGGCGATCACGCTGGGTGCCGGCGCACGGCCCATTCCTTACACAATGCCGGCAGTTGAAAACATCAATGGCCAGGCGATCACGCTGGCGATCAAGCACAAGGACAGGAAGGACCCGAAGTCGTGGAAGGGCTTCAAGTTCGCGGTGCCGTTCGACTATTCGATGCACAATTATCTGCTGCGCTACTTCGTTGCCGAGCACGGCCTCGATCCGGACAAGGACATCCAGATCCGTTCAGTGCCGCCGCCCGAAATGGTTGCCAACCTGCGCGCCGACAACATCGACGGTTTTCTCGCGCCGGATCCGGTAAACCAGCGCGCGGTCTACGACGGCGTTGGTTACATCCATACCCTGACCAAGGACATCTGGCTGGGCCATCCATGCTGTGCGTTCGCAGCGAGCAAGGAATTCGTGACCACGATGCCGAACACTTACCGCGCGCTGCTGAAGGCGATCATGGAGGCGACCGCTTTTGCGACCAAGCCTGAGAACCGCAAGCAGATTGCCGAGGCCATTGCGCCGGCGAACTACCTGAATCAGCCGGTGACCGTGGTCGAGCAGGTCCTGACCGGCACTTTTGCCGACGGTCTGGGCAACGTGCGCAAGGAGCCGAACCGCATCGATTTCGATCCGTTCCCGTGGCACTCGTTTGCAATCTGGATACTGACGCAGATGAAACGCTGGGGGCAGATCCAGGGCAACGTCGACTACGCCAAGGTCGCGCGCGAAGTTTATCTCGCCACCGATGCCGCGAAACTGATGAAGGAAGTCGGCATGAAGGCGCCCACTGAAACCAGCAAGAAGTTCACGGTGATGGGCAAGGAATTCGATCCGGCCAAGCCGGATGCCTATCTTGCCGGCTTCGCGATCAAGAGGACCTGACATGAAATCACTGCTGAATTGGCGGGCGCCGGTACTGTCGCTGCTGATTTTCCTGCTGGCCATAGGCGGATGGCACGCGTTGACCCTGCCCAAGGCGGCGACGCAGACTGTCAACGCCGAATATGCCGCGCTGGTGGGTGCTGCCGCGGCCACCGGGCAGAAATCGGCATTTCCTACGCCCGCGGATTTTGGCAGTAAAGTCTGGCAGCACCTCAACGATCCGTTCTACGACAATGGGCCGAACGACAAGGGTCTAGGCATACAGCTGGGCTATTCGATCGGCAGGGTGCTGACCGGATACCTGCTGGCGGCGCTGTTTGCGGTGCCGCTGGGTTTCCTGATCGGCATGTCGCCGACGGTGTACCGGGCGCTCGATCCGTTCATCCAGGTGTTGAAGCCGATTTCCCCCCTCGCGTGGATGCCGCTGGCGCTGTTCACGCTGAAAGACAGTTCGGTTTCGGCGATATTCGTGATCTTCATCTGTTCGGTGTGGCCGATGCTGATCAACACCGCGTTCGGCGTCGCCAGCGTGCGCCGCGAATGGCTGAATGTCGCGCGCACACTGGAGGTCAGCATGCTGCGTACCGCATTCCGGGTGATTCTGCCGGCTGCTGCACCGACGATCATGACCGGCATGCGCATTTCGATCAGCATCGCCTGGCTGGTGATCGTGGCCGCCGAAATGCTGGTTGGCGGTACCGGCATCGGTTATTTCGTGTGGAACGAGTGGAACAACCTGTCGATTACCAACATTCTGACGGCAATTTTCGCCATTGGTCTGGTGGGGATGCTTCTTGATCTGATGATGGCCAGGCTGACCAAACTCGTCACATTTCCGGAATAGGGAAACAACATCATGAGCGAACCCCTGATTCGTATCGAAGCTATCAGCAAGAAATTCACCGGGCGCGACGGCACCGAAACCACGGTGTTCGAGAATCTGCATTTTGCGATCGAACCCGGGGAATTCGTTTGCCTGATCGGGCATTCCGGCTGCGGCAAAACCACCATTCTCAACGTGCTGTCGGGCCTGGACCGGACATCCGAGGGGTATGTGTTCGTTGGCGGCCGGGAAGTGGACGGCCCCAGCCTTGATCGCGCGGTCATCTTCCAGAGCCACGCGCTGATGCCGTGGTTGACGGTGATGGGCAATATTGCTTTTGCGGTGTCCTCGCGCTGGCCGGAGTGGAGCAAGGACAAGGTTCGCAAGCACAGCCAGAATTACATCGACCTGGTGAAACTCACGGGTTCGGAGAAGAAGCGTCCCGCCGAACTCTCCGGCGGCATGAAGCAGCGCGTGGGTATCGCACGTGCCCTGGCCATCCAGCCGAAGATGCTGCTGATGGACGAGCCCTTTTCGGCGCTGGATGCGCTGACCCGCGGCGTGCTGCAGGAAGAAGTGCTGCGCATCTGTGCTGAAACCCGGCAGACGGTGTTCATGATCACCCACGACGTCGATGAGGCGATCCTGCTCGCCGACAAGATCGTGCTGATGACCAACGGTCCGTTTGCCAAGATCTCCGAGATCGTCGTGAATACCATGCCGCGCAGCCGCACGCGCCATGACCTGCACAAGCATCCCCATTACTACCGCATTCGCAACCACCTGATTGACTTTCTGGTGGACCGTTCAAAGGCGTTTGCCAGTGATTCGCCGGATTATGACCCGCGTTGCCCGCCGCTGGTTTCGCCCGGGCTTGCTGCGGATGAAGCTGTTGCTGATGCGCCCAGATCGCTGCCGACCAGCAAGCCGCTGGTTGCTGTCGTGAGATGAAGATCAACCACCAACCTGAAGGAGACTGTCGTGAAAAAAAATGATGCACCGGAAGCGCTGCTTGCGGCCGCCAGCATGGCCAAACCGATGACCCGCCATGATGTGACTGAGCTGGTGGTCGAATCCAGGCTCAAGAAAGGGCTGTCCTGGGCGAAGATTGCCAAGGCTGTCGGTGCGAGCAAGGAGTGGACTACTGCCGCACTGCTGGGCCAGATGCAGATGACCAAACCGCAGGCCGAAGCTGCCGGCAAGCTTCTGGGCCTGCCTGCTTATGCCGTTCTGCTGCTACAGCAGGTGCCGTACAAGGGTTCGCTGCCTACTGCGGTACCCACCGATCCGCTGATCTACCGTTTCTACGAACTGGTCAGCGTCTATGGCACCACGTTCAAGGAACTGATTCATGAAGAATTCGGTGACGGCATCATGAGCGCGATCGATTTCAAGATGGATATGCAGCGCGAAGCTGATCCGAAAGGCGATCGTGTGCAGATCGTGATGAGCGGCAAGTACCTGCAATACAAGACCTACTGACCGGTTGCCAAAAACAAACGCCGCACGGTTTTGCCGTGCGGCGTTAGTCTTTTCTGTAAAGCGATGTTACAGGGCGTCGGCGACGGCCTTGCCGAGGTCCGCGGTCATCGCCTTGCCGCCGAGGTCCGGGGTCTTCGGACCTTCGCGCAGCGCAGTTTCGATGGCCTTGACCACTGCAGCACCGGCCTCCGGGCAGCCCAGATGGTCGAGCATCATTGCGCCGGCCCAGATCTGGCCGACCGGGTTGGCGATTTTCTTGCCGTAGATGTCCGGCGCCGAGCCGTGCACCGGCTCGAACAGCGACGGAAATTTTTTCTCCGGGTTCATGTTGGCCGAAGGCGCGATGCCGATGGTGCCGGTGGCGGCGGGGCCGAGGTCGGAGAGGATGTCGCCGAACAGATTGGAGGCGACGACCACGTCAAACCAGTCGGGGTGCATCACGAAATGTGCGGTCAGGATGTCAATGTGGTACTGGTCGGTCTTCACGTCGGGGTATTTCGTTGCCATTTCCTTGACCCGCTCGTCCCAATACGGCATCGAAATCGAAATACCGTTGGATTTCGTTGCCGAAGTCAGGTGTTTCTTCGGCCGCTTTTGCGCCAGTTCATAGGCAAACTTCAGGATGCGATCGACACCCTGGCGCGAGAAGATCGCCTGCTGGGTGACGAACTCACGGTCAGTTCCGCCGAACATGCGACCGCCGACGGATGAATATTCGCCCTCGCTGTTTTCGCGCACCACCCAGAAATCGATGTCGCCGGGCTTGCGGTCGGCGAGCGGGCACTTCATGCCGGGCATCAGGCGTACCGGGCGCAGGTTGACGTACTGGTCGTAGCCGCGGCGGAACGGGATCAGCAGCCCCCACAGCGAAACATGGTCGGGCAGCATTGCCGGCCAGCCGACGGCGCCGAAATACACGGCGTCATGTTTTTCGAGCTGCTTGAGGCCGTCCTCCGGCATCATGCGGCCGTGCTTGGCGTAGTAGTCGCAGCTCCAGTCGAGTTCGTCGAACTTGAACTGGATGCCGAACTTGCGGCCGGCGGCTTCCATGACGCGCAGGCCTTCGGGCATGACTTCCTTGCCGATGCCGTCACCGGGAATGACGGCGATGCGAAATGATTTCATTCTTCAACACTCCTCTTGGTCAGAACCCGCGGGCATCGGGGTCGGAACGAAACTTCAAAAAACAAGGGGCAGCCCGCTGGGCTGCCCCCGATTGAATCACCAACCCCATCAGGCTGCGGCTGATTTGGTCTTGGCCGGCGTGCGTTTGCCGTATTTCTGGTTGAATTTCTCGACCCGGCCGGCGGTATCGAGGATTTTCTGCTTGCCGGTATAGAACGGGTGGCAGGAGGAGCAGACCTCGACGTTCAGATCCTTGGCCATGGTCGAGCGTGTCTGCCACTTGTTGCCGCAGCTGCAAGTGACTGATATTTCAACGTATTCCGGGTGTATGTCGGCCTTCATGACGATATCCTGAGCAAATACCCGCACGGGCGGGAAACCCGGAATTATCGACGATTCGGGGGTCTCAGGCAAGTTACCCCTTTCGCAGGGGGCGGAAACTACTGGCTGACCAATGCCGATATCTGCCCCCCCAGGACCAGTTCGCGTCCGTAAGCGGCGTCGACCAGCTGGAAACTGGAGCGACTGAACGAACCCCTGAATCCGAAGGCCTTGTGTTCCACGAAGTAGAGCCTGCCGGGGTCGGTGGACAGGCTGATTGACCCCGAATCGCCGGCAAAACCGCCAAGACGATGTTTTCCCGAGGCAGTTTCAATCCGGATGTAAGTTCCTTTGTAGGTAGAGCCGATCATCCGGTCATCGAGCGTGACCGGTGCAATATAGGAAGGGTCCATCGAGTGCCGGACGAGGTAGATCACGGATTTGCCGGCTACCGGCTCGAACCGTTTGGCGATGGCATCTTCAGGCAGGGGGGGCAAGGGAGGCGCGCAGCCGGCCAGCAGAACCAGGAGGGTAACGAGAATCCGTTGCATGATGGGCTCTCCTTTGAGTCACGTGTTGCCTTCAGGCTGTGCCGCAGAGCGGCATAGCCTCAATGCGTAAACATCGGGCAGATGCAGCAAATTCCCTATCCTGAAGACGGGACGTGTTGAGTATTTACGAGGTTCTGGCGCTGTGGGAGCGCCAGACTGGAACGGAACGAGGTATCTGCAGAAAGTCCGGGAAAAGACCGGCAACTATCCTCGCCGCATCGAATCGAAGAAGTCTCCTGTCGGAGGGTGGAGCAGGGGCCCCGCTAGCGGGGATGCGACCCTGGAGGCAGGACGGGATTTCGTAAGCAGTTTGTTTTGATCGAACAACCGGTGGGATGGACTGGTAACTATCCTCGCCGCATCGAATCGAAGAAATCCGAATTGTTCTTGGTGGCGCGCACCTTGTCGAGCAGGAACTCGGTGGCTTCCAGTTCGTCCATTGGGTAGAGCAGTTTGCGCAGCACCCAGATTTTCTGCAGCACGTCCTTCGGGATCAGCAGTTCCTCGCGCCGCGTGCCGGAGCGGTTGACGTTGATCGCGGGGAAAATCCGTTTTTCATACATGCGCCGGTCAAGATGGATTTCCATGTTGCCGGTGCCCTTGAATTCCTCGTAGATCACGTCGTCCATCCGCGATCCGGTGTCGATCAGCGCGGTGGCGAGGATGGTGAGCGAGCCGCCTTCTTCGACGTTACGCGCGGCGCCGAAGAACCGTTTCGGACGCTGCAGTGCGTTGGCGTCCACACCGCCGGTCAGCACCTTGCCGGATGCGGGCACCACTGTGTTGTAGGCACGGGCGAGGCGGGTGATCGAGTCGAGCAGGATCACCACATCTTTTTTGTGCTCGATCAGGCGCTTGGCTTTTTCGATCACCATTTCGGCAACCTGCACATGGCGGCTGGCCGGCTCATCGAACGTCGAGGACAGCACTTCGCCCTTGACCGAACGTTGCATCTCGGTCACCTCCTCCGGGCGCTCGTCGATCAACAGCACGATCAGCACGACTTCGGGATGGTTGGCGGTGATGGCATGGGCAATGTGCTGCATCAGCACGGTCTTGCCGGCCTTGGGGGGTGACACGATCAGGCCGCGCTGGCCCTTGCCGATCGGGGCGATGATGTCGATGATGCGGCCGGTGAAATTTTCCTCGGCTTTGATGTCGCGTTCGAGCTTGAGGTGTTCCGTCGGATGGTACGGCGTCAGGTTCTCGAACAGGATCTTGTGTTTGGAGTTCTCTGGCGAGTCGTCGTTGACCTTGTCGACCTTGACCAGTGCGAAATAGCGTTCGCCTTCCTTGGGCGTGCGGATTTCGCCTTCGATGGTATCGCCGGTGTGCAGGTTGAAACGGCGGATCTGGGACGGCGAAACATAGATGTCGTCGGTGCCGGCCAGATACGAAGTGTCAGGCGAACGCAGAAAGCCGAAGCCGTCGGGCAGAACTTCGAGTGTTCCCCCGCCGTAGATCGATTCGCCCTTTTTGGCCTGGTTTTTCAGCAGTGCGAAGATCAGTTCCTGCTTGCGCAGGCGGTTGGCGCCGTCGATTTCGTTGAGGACGGCCATGTCGACGAGCTCGCCGATGGGCAGATTTTTCAGATCGGATAAATGCATGGACTTCGGGCGCTGATAGCGGGAAAAACGGGAATTTGGGGAAGAAAACCGGCAGGTACTGCTAGTTTCGCCGGCGCCTGTCGTGCTCTTGGTATTCGCTGCCGGGAGCGGCTATACGATCAGGCGACGGCGGAAGGTTATAGCGTTCAGATATGGCTGTCAATGAAGGCGGTCAATTGCGATTTCGACAGGGCGCCCACCTTGGTGGCTTCTACAGAGCCGTTCTTGAACAGCATCAGCGTCGGTATGCCGCGAATGCCGTATTTGGGGGGTGTTGCCTGGTTGTCGTCGATGTTGAGCTTGGCGACCTTCAGTTTGCCTGAATACTCCTTGGCTACTTCGTCGAGTATGGGGGCGATCATCTTGCAGGGGCCGCACCATTCAGCCCAGTAATCCACCAGCACCGGGGTCGCTGATTGCAGTACCTCGGGGTCAAAAGAATCATCAGTCACGTGATGAATATGCTCACTCATGTATGTCCTGCCTTGTCATAAAAGAAATGGATGCGCTGCGGAGTCGCAGCGGAGAATGGATGGCTTGATCCTATCCAAAAACCGCCTTTTTGGGAAGCAGACCCCTTGCGGACAGCCTCTTATTGCTTCGCAGCATCTGCTAAAATGCGGCCTTTTGCGGCCATTTCAAGGCTGCGATTGCGGGAACTTCCATGACTTATGTTGTGACCGAAACCTGTATCAAGTGCAAGTACTCTGATTGCGTCGATGTCTGCCCCGTGGACTGTTTTCGCGAAGGCCCGAACATGCTGGTCATCGATCCCGATGAGTGCATCGACTGCACGCTGTGCGTGGCCGAATGCCCGGTGGAAGCGATATTCGCAGAGGATGACGTGCCCGACGATCAGCGTGAATTCATCGCGCTGAATGCCGAGCTGGCCAAGACCTGGCCCGCCATCATCGAGAAAAAGGATGCGCCGGCAGACGCCGATGAATGGGCGAAAACCAAGCAGAAGAAACACCTCCTGGAAAAATAGTTTTATTTGCCTTCGTCCTGCGGCCGCTACGCGGTCGCATCCCCGCAGAGGCGGGGCCCCTGCTCCGCGCTGTGCGACCGGACGCCGATGAATGGGCGAAGACCACGCAGAAGAAACATTTGCTGGAAAAGTAAGCCTTCAGTCAGCTGAAGGCATCCCTCCACGGCCGCGTTCAGCGGCCGTTTGTTTTTGCGTCATCTGCTTCGGCGCGGGGGTTATCATCATGTCCCATGACGGTCGGCGCTGCGTTTCCCCAGATTTCCCATGACGAGATTTTTTCGAGGCTGAAGGCAGGCCCGGCGGATCAGGTTTGCGTGCTGACTTCGAACCGGCGTCTGGCGCTGTTCATGCAACGGGAATACGCCGAACGCCAGATGGCGCTGGGCGCAGCACTGTGGGATACACCTGATATCCTGCCCCTGACCGGGTTCATTCAGCGCGCCTTCGAAGATGCCCGCTACGACGCGGACCAGGCGCTGCCCCGGGTACTGACCGCAGAACAGTCACGCGTGTTGTGGGAATCACTGGTGCGCGCCTCGGATGCGGGTTCCCGCCTGCTGGCTGTTACTGAAGCTGCGGCACTGGCCCACGAAGCCTGGCAACTCACCGTGTCCTGGCGGCTCGGCGATCGGTTGCGCGGTGCGCAACACAACGAGGATGCGAAAGCCTTTCTCGATTGGTCGCCGCGTTATGAGCGCGAGCTGCGCCGTCACGGCCAAATCGATGCAGTGGAACTGGCTGATCACGTGCGGCAACTGGTTGGCAAGCGCAGCATTTCCCTGCCGCAGCAGGTCATCGTGTGCGGTTTCGACAGTTTTACGCCGCAGCAGGTGGAATTTCTCGACGGACTGCGGCAGGCCGGCTGTGAAGTATTGCTGGCGAGCAACCCGGAAATTGCGGCCACAGTGAATAGGGCGCCTTGTGCCGATGCCGAGCAGGAACTGCATGCCGCTGCGGCGTGGGCGCGCGCAAGGCTTGAAGCAGGTTGCCGACGCATTGGTATCGTGGTTCCGGACATTGCCGCGCGCCGCGCGGCGATCGTGCGCGTTTTCAGCGCGACCATGGCGCCGGATTTCGCGCTTCCCGACGCAGAGCCGGGTGTGCTGCCCTTCAATCTCTCTCTTGGCGAACCGCTGACGGCCTATGCACTGGTTAATGCCGCGCTCACCGTTCTGCAACTGGCGGGCCGCAATATCGAATACGAACGTGCGAGCCGGCTGCTGCGCTCGCCCTTCATCATTGGCGCAGAGTCAGAGCGCAGTGCGCGTGCGGCACTGGACATGGATTGGCGGCAGCATGCGGAACCGGTGACTACTCTTGATGGACTGTGCAGCTTGCATGGCGGTGACTGTCCGCAATTGTCGCGGATGCTCAAGCGGCTCGGCGAATTCCGCAAGGAACGGCTGTTCGGTGCACAGGCCCCTTCGCAATGGGCGCGAGCGATGTCTGAGGCGCTAGCGGTCGCGGGTTTTCCCGGTGAGCGTTCGCTGGACTCGGTGGAATATCAGACCCTGAAGCGCTGGCATGAAATCGTTGCGGGCTTTGCGGCGCTGGATCAGGTTGCCCCGAAAATAGGTTATGCCGAAGCGCTGTCGCGCCTGCGCCGGATGGCTGACGAGACATTGTTCCAGCCCGAGACGCCTGAAGTGCCGGTCCAGATCCTTGGCGTGCTTGAGACCTCGGGGCTTGCCTTTGATGCGCTGTGGGTGATGGGGCTGGATGATGAGCACTGGCCTCAGGCTTATCGCCCCAATCCGTTTCTGCCGCTGGCAGTGCAGCGCGCCGCCAGTCTGCCGCAATCGTCGGCAGAGCAGGCGCTGGAAACCGCGCGACAGTTGACGCGCCGTTGGAGCGCAGCTGCGCCGGAAGTGGTGCTAAGCCATGCGTTGCGCGATGACGATCGCGAACTGAAACCGAGTCCGCTCATCGCGACGGTGTCTGAACAGGCACTTGAGGTGCCAGTCACGGATTTTGGCCTGGCAATTCATGCTGCGCGCGCGGTTGATATCGAAGCCGCTGATGTTATTCCTCCGCTCGTCGGCAGCGGCGTAAAGGGCGGTGGCAGCGGGTTGCTTAAGGATCAGGCTGCCTGCCCGTTTCGTGCCTATGCCAGACATCGATTGCATGCAGAGGCGCCCGACGCGCCGCATACCGGGCTGGACGCGCTGGAACGCGGTTCGCTGGTGCACCGTGTGCTTGCCGAGGTGTGGGTGCAGTTGAAGGACAGCGCGACGCTGGCTGCCACGGATGAAGCGCGGCTCAATGCATTGCTCGCAGGCGCGGCTGCAGCGGCCATTGCGGGCATCCGTCGCGACCGTCCGACAGTATTGTCGGGCCGCTTTGCGGACATCGAAAAACAGCGCCTGATTGCGCTTGCGCGCGCATGGCTGAATCAGGATCGCAGCCGTGATGCCTTTGCGGTCGTGGCCGTCGAGGACAAGCGGTCGTTGACGATCGGGCCGCTGACACTAAACGCCCGTCTCGATCGCGTCGATCAGACCGTTGACGGCCGGCGCATCGTGATCGACTACAAGACCGGCGTTGCGAATGCGGCGGCAATGCTCGGGGAACGGCCTGACGAGCCGCAGCTGCCGCTGTACCTGGTGGCGTCCGAATCCGCAGCCGCCGCGGTTGCCTTCGCGCAGGTACGCGCGGGTGATCAGGGATATGTGGGGCTCGCGCGCGACGGAGACCTGTTGCCCGGCGTGCCGGCCTTTGCAGACTCACGCCAGCGTGGCGAACATGGCGACTGGTCTTCGCTCGTCGCCGCATGGCAGACGGAACTGGAGAAAATCGCAGGGGAGTTTGCTGCGGGCCATGCCGCGGTCGATCCGAAGCGGCTTCCGCACACCTGCCAGTACTGCGACCTCGGCCCGCTGTGCCGCATTCGCGAGCGCAGCGGCGAAACCCTGGCGGATGGGGAGGGCGACGCATGACGATAGCCATCCCTGATTTTGCGCAGCGCAGTGTAGCGCTTGATCCGCAGCGCTCCTTCATTATCCAGGCGCCTGCCGGTTCTGGAAAAACCGAACTGTTGATCCAGCGTTACCTCGGGTTGCTGTCCACGGTGGACCATGTTGAGGAAATTGTTGCCGTCACCTTCACCAAGAAGGCCGCGGGCGAGATGCGTGAACGGGTGCTGCAGGCGCTGCGGGATGCACAGTCGGGCAAGGTCGGTGAAACGCCGCATGAACAACTGACGTTGCAACTCGCGGCGGCAGCGCTCGCACGCGATCACGAGGCCGGCTGGCAGCTGGTTGGCAATCCGGCGCGGCTGCGCATCCAGACCATTGATGCTTTGTGCGCCGGACTCACACGGCAGATGCCGGTGCTGTCGCGCTTCGGTGCGCAGCCCGAGAGCGTCGAGGATGCGTTGCCGCTGTACCGCGAGGCAGCGCAGGCGACCCTGGCGCTGATCGACGACGAAGATGAAGTGGCAAATGACGTTGAGCGTCTGCTGCTGCACCTCGACAACAACGTCGCGCGCATCGAGGATCTGATCGCGGGCATGCTGGCGCAGCGCGACCAGTGGCTGCGCCACGTGCACGGCCGCGAACGCGAGGAACTTGAAGGCGCTTTGCGCCAGGCGCGGCAACTGGCGCTGCGGCGGCTGCATGACGCCCTGCCGGCAGGAATCGAGACTGAACTTCATGCTGTTGCGGGTTTTGTTTTCGCCAATCTCGGCCATGGTGATTTTGCGGAGAACGACGTTGAGAAATGGGCCCTGCTTGCCGCGGCATGCCTAACCGCTGGTGACGATTGGCGCAAGCGCCTGACCAAGGATCAGGGTTTTCCCGACGGCAAGGAAGGGCAACCGTGGAAAACACGAGCCCTGGCATTGTTCGCACAGCTCGACGCAAGTTCTGACGCGCGCGAAGCGCTGGCCGCGATGCGGGAGTTGCCGCCGGAGCGCTACAGTGACAGCCAGTGGCAGGCGCTGGGGGCGATCCTCAACCTGCTGCCCTATGCGGTGGCGCAACTGAAGCTGATATTTCAGTCGCGGCGGCAGGTTGATTTCACCGAGGTCGCGCAGGGCGCGCTGCAGGCTCTCGGTACGGATGATGAGCCGACCGACCTCACCCTCGCTCTCGATTACCGCATCCGCCACCTGTTGATCGACGAATTCCAGGACACCTCGATCAGCCAGTACGAACTGGTGGCGCGACTCACCGCGGGCTGGACGGCGGAAGACGGCCGCACGGTGTTCGCCGTCGGCGATCCGATGCAGTCGATCTACCGCTTCCGCGAAGCCGAAGTCGGATTGTTCCTGCGCGCCCGCGCCGAAGGCATTCGCGACCTGAAACTGCATCCGGTCTCGCTGTCGTCCAACTTCCGCTCGCAGGCGGGCATCGTCGACTGGGTCAACAGCGCGTTTGCGCAGGTCATGCCGGTGCGCGAGAACATGGCGTCCGGCGCGGTGCCGTATACGCCCTCGGTGGCGACACGCGATGTGTTGTCCGGCTCGGCGGTCAGCGTACATGCGCTGTTTGGCGACGATGGCAGCGAAGAGGCACGCGAGATCGCAGAACTGGTGGCATCTGCGCAGCGTGAAAATCCCGATATGCGGGTTGCGATCCTGGTGCGTACCCGCGGCCATCTGCAGCACATCGTGCCGCAGCTCAAGGCGGCGGGACTGCGGTTCCGCGCCATCGACATCGAGCCGCTGGGCCAGCGTCCCGTGGTGCAGGACCTGCTCGCACTGACGCGCGCACTCGCCCATCCCGGTGATCGCACGGCCTGGCTCGCGGTGGTGCGTGCGCCGTGGTGTGGTTTGACCCTGGCCGATTTGCATGCACTTGCCCATGACGACGACATTACGCTTTGGGATGCATTGCACGATGATGCGTGTCTGGCCGCGCTGTCGGACGATGGCCGAGCCCGCGCGTTGCGACTGCGCACCGTGCTGACGACCGGCATGCTGCAACGTGCGCGCAAACCATTGCGCGAGCAGGTCGCCGGCGCCTGGTATGCGCTGGGCGGCCCAGCTTGCGTGGCACAACCCACCGATCTCGAGGATGCGGAAGCGTTTTTCCGCCATCTCGACCAGCATGAAGAAGCAGGCGTGCTGCCCGACCGCCTCGCATTCGAAGAAGGGCTGACGCAGCTGTATGCCGCTCCGGACCTCGGCGCCGATGAAGGTCTGCAGATCATGACCATCCACAAGGCCAAAGGCCTGGAGTTCGACGTGGTGATCCTGCCGGGGCTGGGCCGGACGCCGCGCGGCGACGACCAGAAACTGTTGCAGTGGGCGGAACAGCCCGCAGCGCATGGCGCCGAGGCATTGCTGCTCGCGCCCATCCACGCCAGCGAAGACGACAGCGATCCGATCTACACATGGATCCGGCGCCATCATGCGCACCGTCAGCATCTCGAGGACGGGCGACTGCTCTACGTTGCCACCACCCGTGCGCGACGCCGCCTGCATCTGTTTGGCAACGTCCGGGTCAAGCATGACGATGACGGTGTGCCGGTGATGATGCCTCCGGCATCGCGTTCGCTGCTGGGCAAGCTGTGGCCGGCAGTGGCGCCCGCGTTCGAGGCGGCGCTGCGCGCAAACGATCCACAGCCGGCGCCACCGACCCCGCCCGCTGTTATCGACCAGACTTTGCGCCGCCTGCCATCGGGGTGGGTGTTGCCTGCCGCACCGCATCCCGCGCGCTGGCAGGCGCCGCCGGAGGCCGTGCGCGTGCAGGACGCGCTGGAGTTTTCCTGGGCCGGCGAGACCGCGCGCCATGTCGGCACGGTGGTGCATCGCTGGCTGCAGCGCATCGCAGAGGACGGCGCCGCTGGCTGGAACGAAAAACGCATCCGCGCGCTGGCGCCAGCCATCCGCAGCGCATTGAGTGCAGAGGGCGTAGGCGATACCGAACTACCCGATGCCGAGCAGCGCGCGACCGCAGCCCTCGTGCGTAGCGTCAGCGATGAACGCGGCCGCTGGCTGCTCAGCGCACGTGACGCGGCGCGCAACGAATGGCGGCTCACCGGCGTCAGCAGCGGGCACATCGTCAACGTAGTGCTCGACCGCACCTTTGTCGATCAGGATGGCGTGCGCTGGATCGTCGACTACAAGACCAGCGTGCACGAGGGTGGTGACCGCGAAGCTTTCCTCGACAACGAACGCGAGCGTTATCGCAGCCAACTCGAACAATATGCGCGCCTGTTGCTTGCCAGCGAAGAGCGTCCGATTCGTCTCGGGTTGTACTTTCCGTTGCTTGGCGGCTGGCGCGAGTGGGATTACGCGGCTTGAAACCTTGCGCAATCGGTTGCGCCTGCCACTGAGCGTGGATTAGCATCGGGACCTTCGCGGTGCGGCCGGCCCGGTCGTGTGAATTAAATAATTACATGTTTTTAAAGGATATTTTATGAAATCCTGGTGGATCGTCACGAAAGATCACAAGACCACGATGGAGGCGCGCGACATCCCGGTGCCGCAGCCCAAGCCCAACGAAGTGGTGATCAAGGTGCACGCCAGTGCGATGAACCGCGGCGAAATATTCGCCGGCGGCGTGATGCACGGCGGCCCGGAAAAACTCGGCGGCGGCGAAGCCTCGGGCGTGGTGCATGCGATCGGCAGCGAGATCAAGCACGTCAAGGTCGGCGATGCGGTGTTCGGCCGCGTGCGCGGCGGCTTTGCCGAATATGCGGTCAGCGATGCGCCGCAGGTGCTGAAGAAGCCGGACAATCTTTCCTGGGAACAGGCTGCTGCGGTGCCGATCAGTTTCGTCACCGCGTGGGAAATGCTGCTGCTCTACGGCAAGCTGAAAAAAGGCGAAACGCTGCTGGTGATGGGGGCGTCATCGGGTGCGGGTGTGGCCAGCATCCAGATCGCGAAAGCGATGGGCGTGCGCACCATCGGCACCTCGGGCTCGCAGGCCAAACTCGACAAGCTGAAGGCGATCGGCCTCGATGTCGGCATCGCCACGCGCAAGCCGGATTTCGGCGATGCGGTGCTCAAGGCCAACGGTGGCAAGGGCGTCGATGTCGTCGTCAACGGCGTCGGCGGCACGATGTTCGCCGAATGCCTGCGCATCCTTGCTGACCACGGCCGGCTGGCGGTGGTCGGTTACCTCGACAACACCTTCAAGGCCGAGATCGACCTCAACGCCGTGCATGCGCGGCGGCTGGAAATCTTCGGCGTCTCCAACGCCCATCTCACTGCCGCGGAAAAAGCGGCATCCACCGCGGGCTTCGTGCGCGACGTGTTGCCGATGATCGCCGACGGCCGCATCGTGCCGGTGATCGACCGCGTCTATCCCTTCGATGAGATGCCGGCGGCTAAGGCGTGCATGGATGACAGTGCGATGGTGGGTAAAGTTGTCATCACAATGAACTGAACCTCCGTCGATTCGTCGGCGGGAATTGCTAATCCACCCGCGCTCCCGACGCTTTCACCACCTTCGCCCACTTCGGGATTTCCGCTTCGATCAGTTTGCGGAAGTCTTCGGGCGAACCCGGCGTGGGATCGACGCCTGAGGCCTTCAGGCGCTTGATCACGTCGGTGCGTGCCAGTGAATCCAATGCGGCCTTGCTCAGGGTGTCCGTCACCGGCGCCGGCATTTTCGCCGGGCCGACGATGCCATACCACGCCACCGCAGCGAATCCGGGCAATGCCGCTTCGGCGATGGTTGGAATTTCCGGCAGCGATTCAACGCGTTTGGGCGAGGTGACGCCCAGCGGACGCAGGCGTTTCGCCTGGATCATTGGAATCGCGGACGACATGCTCGCGAACTGCATGTCGGTCTCGCCGGAGATCAGCGCGGTCAGTGCTTCGGTGGCACCCTTGAACGGGATATGCACGGTTTTGACGTTGGCCATGCTGTTGAACAGTTCACCTGACAGATGCACCGAGGTGCCGGCACCGGAGCTGCTGTAGTTCAGTACGCCGGGCCGCGCTTTCGCCAGAGTGATCAGTTCCTTCACGCTCTTCGCCGGGACCGACGGATTGACGACCAGCACGTTGGGGCTTTCGCCGACCAGCGCCACCGGCGTGAAGCTGTTGAGCGGGTGATAGCTCAACTTCCGGTACAGGCTGTAGTTGATGGCCTGGGTGCCTATGGTGCCCATGAAGATGGTGTAGCCGTCGGGCACGGCCTTCGCGGTGAGTTCGGCGGCGATGTTGCCGCCGGCGCCGCCACGGTTGTCGATGACGACACCCTGGCCGAGTTTTTCGCGCATCGCCGGTTCCATCGCACGGGCGATTATGTCGGCAGCGCTGCCCGGGGGGAACGGAATCAGCATGCGTACCGGACGGATCGGGAAGTTTTGGGCGATTGCAGTGCTGAAGCACAGACAGCTGATCAGCAACGTCACGATGTAACGCATGCGAGACCTCTTTCGATAACGAGAAAATTTTGTTTGCGCAGCGTAGCACGCATGGCGCCGGAACACCGGCGTAAACTGGTGCTACGCCGGCCCATCGGTCGCGCCATTCATCGGGGGAGACCATGAAGAACTTGATGCGCATACTCGCCAGCCTGCTTTCGGCTTGTGCGGCTGCAACCGCGTTCGCGCAGGCGAGCGGTGCCGGAGAAGTGCAGTCGAAAAACATACCGATCAAGGTCACCGAGGTCGCGCCGGGCTTGTATTTCCAGTATCACCATCAGGAGTCGAACAACGCCTGGTTTGTGACCGACGACGGCGTGCTGGTGATCGATGCGCGCCAGCATCCGCAGCGCGCGGAAGAACTGCTGGCGGCTATCCGCAAGACCACCGACAAGCCGATCCGCTGGCTGATCAACACGCACGCCCACGGCGACCATTACTTCGGCAATTCGGTGTTCAAGCGCGAGGGCGCGACCATCATCGCCCATCGCGACACCGCGGGCATGATGCAGCACCATTTCCCGCTGGAAATGAAACGCCGCCAGGGTTATTTCAAGCAGCGCCAGTACGATCCCGCCGCTGTGAAGCTGGTCTCGCCTGATGTCACCTTCGATTCATCACTGACGCTGAATCTCGGCGGCCGTACCATCGAGCTGATCTATCTCGGCGCCGGGCAGAACCCCGGCGACACCTTCGTGCGCTTCCCCAGGGAAAGGGTGCTGTTCGCCGGCGGGCCGTTTTCGAAGAAGAGCTGGCCCAATCCGTCGTTCACGCCGTCGATGTCGAACTGGGTGGAAATCCTGAAGAAGATCGCGGCCATGGAAGTCGATGTCTATCTCGGCGGCCACGGCGACATCGGTGCCAAGCAGGACGTGCTGGATGAGGCGCGGATGCTCGAGGACTTCGACAAAGGCATGCGCGAGGCGGTGGCCAAGGGCATGAGCAAGGAAGAGATCTACAAGGCCGAGCCGTTCGTGAAATACAAGGACATCCGCAACTATTACCGGATGAACCTGTTCATCAACAGTTATCACCACTTCCTGACCACGGGTCGTGCCCAGAACGCCTATCCGTGATGCCGGCCTACAGTCCACATCCAATCTGAAAACGGGGAGCCACTTTTGAGACAATTAACCCTTGCTGCAACGGCATTGCTGGTCACCTGTTCCGCAACCGCTTACGCGCAGCAGCAGAAAGTTTCACCGCCGATCGCCACCTACTGGATGAGCATAGACACGGCTTCCGGGCTGCCGATGGGCGGCATGGGCGGCGGTGGCAGCGGACCGTCGATGATGGACATCGGCCGCATGATGCTGGGCGGCGGCATGGACGGCGGCCCCAACCGCTCGATGCGGCTGGAACTGGGTTCGCAGCGCAACGCCGACGGCGGCCCACCACAATCCGCCTGAACTGAAGATGGGCGCCACACTGCCGCTGGAAACGCCGCAGCAGCGGCGCCCCGAACCGCGCGAAGACGGCATGCCGGAAAACTTCGAGAAGCCGCGCGGCCGGCTGCTGCTGTTCTTGGGCTGCGGTGAGCAGGCCGGACCCGGCCAGCCGTACGTGATCGACTTTGCCAAGATCGCCGAGGGCCAGATGCCGCAGGGATTGTTCAGCCGGCGCGTCAATATTCCCCGCGGACCGGCTCCGAGACGCAATCGCACCTATGGCGACTGGCCCAACGCCCGCGACAACGCGCGGGTGCCGGGCGATGCCAGCCTGCGTGGCGAGCATGGCGTCAAGGGCAATTATACCCCCGACATCCGCTTCACGCTGACCGAGCAATACGATTTCATGGAACCGGTGAACCTCGCCATGCGCAAATCCGGCGGTGGCGGCATCAACCTGTCATGGAACGGCATTGCCAATTCCCATGGCTATTTCGCCACCGCGATGGGCGGCGGGGAGGG